>CAXTNN010000400.1:0-3082 GCA_964245545.1 uncultured Acetobacteraceae bacterium
GCGCCTCCATGCGGGGCGCCCGGGCCGGGTCCCTGCCGATGCTGATCGCCGCCCGGGCCGTGCAGGGGGTGGGCGGCGGCGGGCTGATGGCCATGGCGCAGGCCGCCATCGCCGACGTCGTTTCCCCCCGCGAGCGCGGCCGCTACCAGGGCTACATGGCCGGCATGTGGGGGATTGCCTCCGTCGGCGGCCCGGTGGTGGGCGGCTGGTTCACCGACCACCTGTCCTGGACCTACGTATTCTGGATGAACGTGCCGCTGGGGATCGCCGCCATGGTGCTGTGCAACCGCGCGCTCAAGCTGCTGCCGATCCGAAGCACCCGCGGCCGCATCGACTACCTTGGCGCCGCGCTGCTGATGGCGGTGGTGACGGCCTACCTGCTGGTGCTGAGCTGGGGCGGCATCGAGTATCCCTGGGCGTCGGCTCCCGTGCTGGGCACCCTGGCCTTGGCGCTGGTGCTGACGGCGGTGCTGGTGTGGCAGCAGTTCCGCACCGAACATGCCATCTTGCCGCCGCGCATGTTCGCCAGCGGGGTGTTCACCCGCGGCGTGATCCTTGCCTTTCTCACCTCCATCGGCCTGCTCGGCACCACGTTCCTGCTGCCGCTGTTCTTTCAGCTCGTGCGCGGCGCTGATGCCGCGAGTTCGGGTTTCCAGGTCATTCCCTTCCTGGCGCTCAACGTCGTCGGCGCCTTCACCGGCGGCCAGCTCGCGCGCCGGCTTGGGCGCACGCGCGTAATCATCCTTGCCGGCCTCGCCTCCGCCACGGCCGGCTTCATCGGCCTGGCCTTGCTAGGTCCGCACTCACCCACCTTCACGGTCCTGCTCAGCATGATGGTGGTGGGCGTCGGCATCGGCGTGTGCCTGCCCAACATCCTGATTACGGTGCAGAACGCGGCGGCGCGCGAAGACATCGGCATGGCGACCGGTGCCCTGCTCTTCCTGCGCTCGATGGGGGGCGCCTTCGGCGCGACGCTGGTCGGCGCCCTGCTGACCGGCGCCTACAGCGCATCCTTGGCCCGGCATGGCTTCGCCGACGTCACCGACCTCAGCGCCGTCAAGCCCGGGGGCACTTTGGCAAACGCCGGACCCGCTGCCGTGTCCGCCGGCCTGCACGCGCTCACCAACGGCTTCACCCTCGCCTTCGGCGTGTGCGCAGTGCTGACCGCCCTGGCCATAACCATCGCCGCCGGAATGCGGGACATCCCGCTCCGCTCAGCCTCAGCATCGTCCCCAGCGGAGAGCCCGGCGGCGGCGATGGGGCATTAGCGCAGATCCCGGTCAGACGGAATTATCTGACCGGGTGAAGATGCTCGCAAAACAACAAGCTAGAGCCTGTGCAGTGAACGCGAGTGAACGGAACATGCTCTAGCGCCACCTAAGGCAAACGCGCTGCTGGGCGGCTGCTCACGGCAGCGGCCTCACCGCTGGATCAAACATCATCATCGGATCAGGCGGCTGGTTCCCGTTGTCAGGACTCGTCAACTCGCCGCTGATCGCGACGTGCCGCCCGACCAGATTGTTCAAGGCAGATGCGCCGGCTGCGCTGGTTGTGGGAAGAGAGACGTAGCGGCCGGCTTTTTCCGCCAAGTTGCCCAGGTAGCAGACCGGGGTGTCGAGCGTGAGACGCGGGTAACGGTAGCCCTTCTTCGCGTCAGCCTCGTCAGTCCGCGCAAACGCGCTTTCAATCGTCCCTGTCATCGTCAGCTTGGTGCCGTCTTTGATGCAATCCGGCGTGGGTGTGAAGAAGTCGATGTTCGGAACATACCATGTCTCGCCATCGTAGGTAACGATCGAGGTGTTCTTCCGCCTGGTCATGACATGCACTGTGACGCCGATGGCATCCTTGCACTCGTTCATGAACCGCTGGGACGTGGCCGAGAACGGCACGGCCATCGTCGACTTTTTCAGCGATCCATCGGGCGCAGTGAAGTCAGCAAGAGCCTTTTCATTGCGGCACATAAGTCCGTTGGAGTTGATCGACACCATGTCTTCGGCCCGAGCGGCGACGGCCGGGAGACTGAGAACGGCGAGGGCGATCGGCACCATACGCATAGGGAGAGACCTCGTGCTATCGTCGGCGAACCCTGCCGTCCCGTCATCTAGGTTGCGATCCGGCGACCGTGCCGTCCTCGCCAGGACGCGACCCCTGGTAAGCTGCTAACGGACATAGCCTTGCTCCTGCGGATCGACTTTGATCCCGGTCAGTTCGTAAGCCGTGCTGCCCGGTGCGCGAGAGTCGTAGGTGAGAACGCCCTCTCCCTTGTAATGGGCATTGATCTGGGTTGTCCCCGGCCCTTGGTAGTAGGGGATCAGAGTTTTGGCCGTGGAATGCGCGTTTTGATCGGTCGGCGCGCCGATCATGTCTTGGACCTGGGTCTTGCTCATACTCAGGCTTATGCGCGAGAACTTGCTTCCCGGAGCAGGCGTGCCAGACAGGCCGGACGAGGCGCCCGTATTTGCGTCAGTTTGACCGCTGCAGGCGGCGACCGCGAGCAGGCAAACCAATACAGCATTCCGCATGTTTATGGTCACTTCCCAGAGCGTGGGCGAACCATGGAACAGCCCTCGGCATCTGTCACGCCTCCTGTAGGCGGAAGCTCCCTGCGCCTGCACGGTAACGACGGCCTGGTTGAGCCGTGTCCGGCCTTTCAGGACCTGATCCGGCAACATGGCCCGATGGAAAGGCCGGATGCTGGAGCGGGTCCGTCAGCCGGACTGCCACGCGCTAGCCGCCCTTGTTGTCGCTGGTGAGCGGCAGCGGCACCCAGCGCAGGCCGTCGCTGTTTTGCACCAGCATCAGCACGGTCTTGCGCGACATCTTCCGGTATTTATCGACCCGGTCGTTCACGTCCTGCGGGCTGGCAACCGCTTCCTGCTGCACCTCCACCACCACGTCGCCGGCCTTCACGCCGCGGCTGCCGGCCGGGCCGTTATTGGTGACGTCGGTCACCACCACGCCCTTCTGGTCGGACGCGATGTTGTACTTGCTGCGCAGATCGTCGGTGATCGCCGCCACCTTCATGCCCAGCCCACTCACTGCGATGGACGCGTTGGCGGGGGTCTTCGGGGCAGCGGGGGTG
>CAXTNN010000401.1:0-3079 GCA_964245545.1 uncultured Acetobacteraceae bacterium
GCCCCGGGCGCTTCCCACCAGCTTCCGCGATGTGGTGGCGCTTTGTTCCGGGCTCGACCCGGTGTTGCACAGCCACCTGCTGCATTCCGTGCACATCGTCCGCTTCGCGCCCGGGGTGATTGAGTTGCGGCCCGAACACGGCGCCCCGCGGGACCTGGCGCCCCGCCTGGCCGCCCTGCTGCTGGAGGAGACCGGCGCGCGTTGGACCATTGCCTTGTCGACCGCGCCCGGCGAGCCAACCTTGGCAGAGCGCGGCCGCGAGGCGGAGGATGCGCGGCGGGACGCGGCGCGGGAGCATCCGCTGGTGCGCGCGATCATGGAGGCGTTTCCAGGCGCCAAGCTGGGCCGCGTGCACGACGCAAGGGCCGACGCCTATGGCTTGCCGCTGCCGGCCGCGATTGTGCCATTGGGCGAGCCTGACATGCCTGATTTCGCCCCGCCGGACGCTGAACCGGCCGACGTAATGGAGGAGTGAGCCGATGAAGAACCTTGCCGGGCTGATGAAGCAGGCCAGCCAGATGCAATCCAAGATGGCCGAGATGCAGGCCAAGCTGGAGGAGATGGAGATTGCGGGCGAGTCTGGCGCCGGCATGGTGCACGTGACCTTGTCGGGCAAGGGCGACCTCAAGCGGGTGAAGCTCGACCCCAAGCTGCTCGACCCGGCGGAGGCGGAGATGGTGGAGGACCTGCTGGTCGCCGCCCACGCCGACGCCCGCCGCAAGCTGGAGGCGGAGACGGCGGCCGAGATGGAGCGGATCACCGGCGGGATGCAGCTCCCAGGCGGGATGAAGCTGCCGTTCTAGGGTATGTGCGCCCTCCAGCCTCTAAAAGCCCTCTCCCGTTGGGAGAGGGTTGGGTGAGGAGCCTTCCCGAACGATCGAACCAGCGGCGGAGTTTGCGGCACTACCCCTCACCCAACCCTCTCCCACAAGGAGAGGGCTTTTCAATCCTTCAGGAGCCTCTCACCTAGCCATGTTCGGACCGTTCGAGCGCATGGTCGCTGGCCGCTACTTGCGGGCACGGCGCGGGGAGCGCTTCGTTTCCGTGATCGCCGGGTTCAGCCTGGTCGGCATCGCGCTCGGCGTCGCCACCCTCATTATCGTCATGTCGGTCATGGGGGGGTTCAAGACCGACCTGCTGAACCGCATCCTCGGCTTCAACGGCGACCTCGGCGTCTACGGCCTCGGCAAGCCGCTCAGCGACTTCGACAGCGACGTCACCCGCATCAAAGCCGTGCCCGGCGTGGTCAGCGCCATCCCCGTGGTGGACGGGCAGGTGCTGCTCACCGACGACCGCGGCAGCAACACCGGCGGCTACGTGCGCGGCATCCGCCCGGAGGACCTGCGCGGGCTGCGCACGGTAAGTGACCACATCGTCGGCGGCTCACTGGACCAGTTCGGCGGCGACAATGCCATCGCCATCGGGCTCACCCTGGCGCAGCGCTTTGGCCTTTCCGTCGGCAGCAAGCTCACCCTGGTCTCGCCGCAGGGTGCGGCCACCGCCTTCGGCACCATCCCGCGGGTGCGCGCCTATGACGTGGTGGCGATCTTCCAGGTGGGCATGAACGAATACGACAGCTCCTACGTGTTCCTCCCCCTCCCAGCCGCGCAGGTGTTCTTCCAGCAAGCCAACCAGGCGACGCAGATCGAGGTGAAGAGTGACGACCCGGCGCGCGCAGGCGCGGTGCGGCGGGGGGTGCTGGCGGCGCTGGGGGGGCAGCCGGTCCAGGTGCTGGATTGGCAGCAGAGCAACAACAGCTTCTTCGCCGCCGTCCAGGTGGAGCAGAACGTCATGTTCCTCATCCTGACGCTGATCATCCTGGTGGCCGCCTTCAACGTGATCAGCTCGCTCATCATGATGGTGAAGGACAAGACGCAGGACATTGCCGTGCTGCGCACCCTCGGCGCCCGGCGCGGCGCGGTGATGCGCATCTTCCTGATGGTGGGCGCGTCGGTGGGCATCACCGGCACGGTGGTGGGCACGCTGATCGGGGTGGTGTTCTGCCTCAACATCCAGCGCATCCAGGGCTGGGTGGAGGCTGCGACGGGGCAGACCGTATTCGACCCGACCGTCTACTACCTGGCCCATCTCCCCGCCAAGCTGAACTGGCACGAGGTGGGGCGGATCATCGGCATGGCGCTGCTGCTCTCTCTGCTGGCCACGCTCTATCCCTCCTGGCGCGCCGCGCGCACCGACCCGGTGGAGGCGCTGCGCAATGGCTGAGCCTCTGGTGCTGCAGGAGGTTCACCGCACATTCCGCACCGGAGACTCCACCTTGCAGGTGCTCCGCGGCGCCTCGCTCACCCTGCGGCCCGGCGAGATCGTGGCGCTGGTGGCCCCCTCCGGCACCGGCAAGTCCACCCTGCTGCACCTGGCCGGGCTGCTGGAGCGGCCAGACCGCGGCGCCGTGCTGGTGGACGGGCGGGACGCGGGGGCGCTGCCGGATGCGCAGCGGACGGCGATCCGGCGCGATGCCATCGGCTTCGTCTACCAGTTCCACCACCTGCTGGGCGAGTTCACCGCCCTGGAGAACGTGGCCCTGCCGCAGATCATCGCCGGACGCAAGCGGCGCGAGGCCGAGGCGCGCGGGCGCGAGCTGCTGGCCGCTTTGGGGCTCGGCGCCCGCACCGGCCACCTGCCGGGCAAGCTTTCCGGCGGCGAGCAGCAACGCGTGGCCATCGCCCGCGCCCTGGCCAACGCCCCCCACGTGCTGCTGGCCGACGAGCCCACCGGCAACCTCGACGTGGGCACGGCGGGCGTGGTGTTTGACGCGATGCTGCAGGCGGTGCGCGGCCAGGGTGTGGCCGCGCTGATCGCGACGCACAACCCGGAGCTGGCGGCAAGGATGGACCGGCAGGTGACGTTGCGGGATGGGCTGGTGGTGGAGGGTTGATGGGAGAGGCTTCGCCTAAGCCAAGATGGCATATAAACGGAGCATCGGGGCGACAGTGCATCCATCAAGTTTGATGCATGATTGACGGAAAAACATTTACTTAGGCCTTGCACAAGCGCATGTTTTCTTGATTAGAGCGGTTTCACGCTGTTTGGAATCGGGCTTCCGGCGCGGGATGTGAATGTG
>CAXTNN010000402.1:0-1541 GCA_964245545.1 uncultured Acetobacteraceae bacterium
ATATGGCCCGGCGTGTCGATGATGTTGATGCGGTGGTCCTTCCACTCGCACGTCACCGCGGCGGAGGTGATGGTGATGCCGCGCTCACGCTCCTGCTCCATGTAGTCGGTGGTGGTGTTGCCGTCATGCACTTCGCCGATGCGGTGCGACATTCCCGTGTAGTACAAGATGCGCTCGGTCGTCGTCGTCTTGCCCGCGTCGATATGCGCGGTGATGCCGATGTTGCGAATCCGATCGAGCGAGTTAGCCGCCACGGGGTCATCCTCCATGCCGTGACGGGCGACGACGGGCCCCTGCCCGCGCGCCCTGCCACGCTCCGGCGCAGCGCCGGGTCACTATACGGCGTGCAAATGCGCCCGGAGCGTCGGTTTTGCAAGCGCGAGATGGCGGTTAGCCCTTGCGACGGTTACGACATGGAGGCCCAGGCATGGCAGATGAGCCGCGCTACGCCGATGAGATCCGCATTCCATCTCCATCACCCTGCCCTGGTCAGGCCCGCTGGCCCGGGAGGGCAGGCCCTGGCCGAGGCATACGCTCGGCCGCGACTGGCCGCACGTCCGATCCGCGGGTGCATGCCATAGGCTACCGAGCATTCCGCGTGCTGGCGGGCGCAAGACGGGGCGGCCGCCCAGGGCTGACGCCCCCGCCGCGCCGGCAAGGATTGGCTTAACCTACTCGACGACGCCAACGGCAATCTCCGCCGCTGCGACCATTGTGGAGCCGGGCCATGCCGAGGAGCGAGATCATCCAGCGCTGTCGGCAGCTTCGCAGCACCGCGAACGACTGCCTCAATGCGGCTGTCGCCAAAGTTCCCGCGAGCGCGTTGCGGGAGCGGGCGAAAAAGCTCTGGCTGAGCGCCGACGAACGCGCCAAGGCTGGGATCGGCCCGGCCGGGTGACAGCGGTTCTTACGATCGGTTACTCTGCCGTTACCTCCATCGGGTTAAAACCCAGCCCATGGACAATTACGCTGCACAAGCCCTGATCCGCTTCGGCCTGGGCCGCCGAGGCAGTGAGGTGCTACCAGCCGACCCGGCGGCATGGCTGCGCAACCAGTTGGCTGGCGCCGACCTCGGGCCGCCCGGCCCGAGCCTGGCCGACGGGTTCGCCGCCTTGCGGCAGGACTTCGAGCTGCGCCGAGCAGCCAAACAGGACGCCGCGTCCAGCACCTCCAACACGACAGGGCCCGACAAGCCTACGTCGCCCGAGCGCCCCCACCTGGTGCGGGATCTGTTCAAGGGCGAGATCGACGCCCTGGTCCTGCAGGCGCTCACCACCCAAACGCCGTTTCGCGAGCGCCTGGTGTGGTTCTGGGCCAACCACTTCACCGTCAGCGTCCGCGCCGGCCGCACCGCAGCGGCCATCGGGGATTTTGTCCGCACTGCCATCCGCCCCAACGTCACCGGCCAGTTCAGCGACATGCTGCTCGCGGTCATGCGGCACCCGGCGATGCTGATGTACCTCGACAACGGCCGCTCCTTCGGCCCGAACAGCCCGGCCGGGCAGCGCCAAAACAAGGGGCTGAACGAGAACCTGGCGCGG
>CAXTNN010000402.1:1551-3064 GCA_964245545.1 uncultured Acetobacteraceae bacterium
TGAGTCGCTGGAACTGCACACCGTCAGCACCGCCGCCGCCTACAGCCAGACGGATGTGACGAACTACGCCAAAATCCTCACCGGCTGGTCGATCTCGCAAGGGCAGGATGCCACCCAGCCCGGGTTCATGTTTCGTCCGCAAATGCACGAGCCGGGGGAGCAGACCGTGATGGGCCAGAGCTTCCCGCCGTCCGAGGCGGGCGGGGTCGCGGCGCTGGACTTTCTGGCCCATCACCCGGCCACCTACCGCCACCTGGCCACCAAGCTGGTGCGCCATTTCGTGGCCGATGCCCCGCCGGACGGCGCCGTGCAGGCCATCACTGCGGTGCTGCACGACACGGGGGGCAATCTGGGGCAGGCCGCCGCGGCACTCGTGGCACTGCCCGAGGCGTGGCAGCCGCTCACCAAGTTGCGCACGCCGCAAGAGTTCGTGCTCGCCACCCTGCGCACGGTCGATCAGCCGGCGGAGAACCGGCCCGACGGCGCTGCCGTGATGCGCGCCCTGGGGCAGCCGATGTTCGACGCGCCATTTCCGATTGGCTGGCCCGACACCGCGGCCGACTGGGCCGGGCCAGAAGCGATGCTGCGCCGGGTCGATTGGGCCTACGGGATGGCAGGCCGCGCGGACGGCATCGATCCGGCCAGCATGGCCGACGTGGCTTTGGGGCCCCTGCTGAGCGACGGCACCGGGCTGGCCATCCGGCGCGCCGGCTCCCGCCGTGACGGGCTGACCTTGCTGTTCACCTCTCCCGAATTCCAGAGGCGCTGATGCACGCATCCTTCCTCACCCGCCGCTCCGCCCTGCTCGGCCTGGGCGCGGCGTTCTCGCTCGGGCGCGTATCCCTGGCTCTGGCAGCGGCACCCACCGACTCGCGCTTTGTGGTCGTGTTGATGCGCGGCGCGCTGGACGGCATGGCCGCGGTGGTCCCGTATGGCGACGCCGACCTGGCTGGGCTGCGCGCTCCATTGATCCCGGCAACGGTCGGCGAGCCAGGCGGCATGGCGGATCTGGGCGGCTTCTTCGGCCTGCACCCGGCCATGCGCCAAATGGCCGCGATGTATGCTGCGGGCGAACTGCTCCCCGTCCACGCCGTGGCCGGGCATTACCGCAGCCGCAGCCACTTCGAAGCGCAGGACTACATGGAGAGCGGCGCCGACCAGCGGCTCACCAGTGGCTGGCTCAACCGCGCCGTGCTGGCGATGCCTAAGCCGCCCGGCCCGGAAGCGGCGCTCTCCGTCGGCACCACCACCCCGCTGCTGATGCGCGGCCCGGCCAATGTCGCCGCCTGGGCGCCCCCTGGCTTCGGCGCCCCCGATGCCGATCTTTATGCCCGCATCGCTGCCCTCAACGCCGCCGACCCGGTGATGGGCCCGGCGATCGCAGAGGGCCTGCGGGATCGCGGCTTCTCCGCAGCAACGCTGGCCGGGGCGGAGAAGCCGCAGAACGCCTACGCATTCACATCCCTGGCAGAAATGGCGGGCAAGCTGCTCGCCGCGCCCGCCGGCCCGCGGG
>CAXTNN010000403.1:0-3044 GCA_964245545.1 uncultured Acetobacteraceae bacterium
TCCAGCGGGTCGAGGCCGGCCAGCCCGGTTTCCATCGAGCGCAGCCCCTTCTGCAGCGCTTCGGCAAAGCTGCGGCCGATCGCCATCGCCTCGCCCACCGACTTCATCGCCGTGGAAAGCAGGGCGGGCGTGCCGGGGAACTTCTCGAAGGTGAAGCGGGGGATTTTCACCACCACGTAGTCGATGGTGGGCTCGAACGACGCCGGCACTGCGCTCTGCGCAGGCTTGGAGGGATCGCGCGTGATGTCGTTGGACAGCTCGTCCAGCGTGTAGCCGACCGCGAGCTTGGCCGCGACCTTGGCGATCGGGAACCCCGTGGCCTTGGAGGCCAGCGCCGAGGAGCGCGACACCCGCGGGTTCATCTCGATGATGAGCATCCGCCCGTCCGCCGGGTTGATCGCCCATTGCACGTTGGAGCCCCCCGTGTCGACGCCGATGGCGCGCAGGCAGGCGATCGAGCCGTCCCGCATCCGCTGATATTCGCGGTCGGTCAGGGTGAGGGCGGGGGCGACGGTGATGCTGTCCCCCGTGTGCACGCCCATCGGGTCCACGTTCTCGATGGCGCAAACGATGATGCAGTTGTCCGCCTGGTCCCGCACCACCTCCATCTCGAACTCTTTCCAGCCGACGATGCTTTCCTCGATCAGCACCTCGGTGGTGGGGGAGGCGTCGAGCCCGGAGGCGACGATGGCCTCGAACTCCTCGCGGTTGTAGGCGATGCCGCCCCCCGTGCCGCCCAGGGTGAAGGAGGGGCGGATCACCAGCGGCAGGCCGATCGCGGTGGCAGCCTCGCGCGCTTCGGCCAGCGAGTGGGCAATGGCGGAGCGGGGGCCCTCGATGCCGATGGCGGCCATCGCGTCGCGAAACTTCAGCCGGTCCTCCGCGCGGTCGATCACCTCGGCGCGCGCCCCGATCAGCTCCACGCCATGCTTGGCCAGGGTGCCCGCGGCATGCAGCTTCATGGCGATGTTGAGCGCGGTCTGCCCCCCCATGGTGGGCAGGATCGCGTCCGGCCGCTCGCGGATGATGATCTTCTCCACCAGGTCGGGCGTAATCGGCTCGATGTAGGTGGCGTCCGCCAGCCCCGGGTCGGTCATGATGGTGGCAGGATTGGAGTTCACCAGGACAACCCGGTAGCCCTCCGCCCGCAGCGCCTTGCACGCCTGCGCGCCCGAGTAATCGAACTCGCAAGCCTGGCCAATGACAATCGGCCCGGCGCCGATGATGAGGATGGAGTGGAGGTCGGTGCGGCGGGGCATGGCTACTCTGTCCGCTCTACCGCTTGCCGTTCACCAGCAGCGTGCTCCGCTCTGCGTCGTGTTATCCAATCACCTGCCTCCTCGAACAGCCAGCCCGATGTGTCGTTCGCGTCGACCTGCATGACGATGAAGCTGACGTCTCCAATATGCTCCTTGACTCGGCGTGTAATCTCAATGGCACTCAATGCAGTTTCGACCAAGAAAAGACCCGGGAGATAGTTCCACCAATGGGCAAACATAGGCTCGTTTTTCACATAGAACTGTATATGTTTAATGTCCAATTGCTCGTCGGCTAAATCTACAACAATCGCGTAGAGAGTATCAGCCATGCTGCCCATCTCCAGATCGGTCTTTGTCGTTTCTGGCACGTCGTGTCTTCTCGTCAGCCAAAAGCGTCTTCATGCTGCTTGCAAGACTTCGACGCGTCTTTTCAGGTACACCGTCAGCCCCAATGATTTCCAAGGCACGCTGTCTGAGCATGTAGCGTTCCGACCTAAGTAGCTCTGTGCGGAGGAAAACAGCGTAGCCCATGAAGCTGATCGCCGTCAGCGCGGCAAGCACGCCCAGGCCCGCCATGACCCACAGCAACGGAGTGGCCGCATGGGTCGCGCCAAAGAGGCAGCAAAGCGAAAAAGCCAGCAAAACGCTGCAGAGAAAAAGCCAGCAAAACGCTGCAGAGAAATGGAATAGGGTACGATATAGTGACCGATCGCGCTGTCTCCCTGAATGATCCAAGGCCAGGTGGTAGCGCCACTCAGCCCATCATCGCCACAAACCGCCGGAACAAATGCGCACTGTCGGAGGGCCCCGGGCTCGCCTCGGGGTGATACTGCACGCTGAACGCCCGGCGGCCTTCGCAGGCAATCCCCTCGTTGCTGCCATCGAACAGGGAGGTATGGGTCACCACCACGCCCTCCGGCAGGCTGTCATCGGCCACCGCGAACCCATGGTTCTGGCTGGTGATCTCCACCCGCCCCGTCGCCAGGTCCTTCACCGGCTGGTTGGCGCCGCGGTGGCCGCGGTCCAGCTTGTAGGTGCGGCCGCCCAGCGCCAGCGCCAATAACTGGTGCCCCAGGCAGATGCCGAACACCGGCACCTTCGCCTCCAGCACCCCCTGGAGCGCCGGCACGGCGTAGGCCCCCGTGGCCGCCGGGTCGCCGGGTCCGTTGGACAGGAACACGCCATCCGGCTGGTGGCGCAGGATGTCGGCGGCCGAACTCTCCGCCGGCACCACCGTCACCTGGCAGCCCGCTTCGGCCAGCGAGCGCAGGATGTTGCGCTTGGCGCCGTAATCCACCGCCACCACGCGATGGCGCGGCGTTGCCTGGCGAGCAAACCCCTCCGGGTAGTGCCAGGTGCCTTCGTCCCACTCATACGCCTGGCTGCAGGAGACTTGCCGGGCGAGGTCCATCCCCTCCAGCCCCGGCCAAGCCTGCGCTTGGGCGCGCAACGCCGCCAAGTCGAACCCGCCACCAGCCGGATAGGCCAGCACGCCGGTGGGCGGGCCGCCGTCGCGGATGCGCAAGGTGAGCGCGCGCGTATCAACCCCCGCCAAACCCGGCATCGAATGCGTGCGCAGCCAGGCGTCGAGCGGCTGCATGCTGCGCCAATTGCCCGGCTCGGTGACGTCCTGCTTCACCACCAGGCCAAGCGCCGCCGGGTTGATCGCTTCCATGTCGGCCGGGTTGGTGCCGACATTGCCGATATGGGGGAAGGTGAAGGTGATGATCTGCCCGGCATAGGACGGATCGGTCAGCGTCTCCTGGTAGCCGGTCATTCCCGTGT
>CAXTNN010000404.1:0-759 GCA_964245545.1 uncultured Acetobacteraceae bacterium
CCACCCGCACCTCGTGTCGCCGGCATAGTTCCGCCGTCTCGGGCGAGGGCAGCCGGTCGGTCACCAGCACGTCGATTTCCGCCAGCCGCGCGATGCGCACCGGGGCGCGGCGACTGAACTTGCTGCTGTCGGCCACCAGGATCACCTGGCGCGCATTCTCCAGGATCGCGCGAGAGACCTGGACCTCGCGCGCGTCGTAATCGAGCAGCGTGCCGTGCTCGTCGATCGCTGAAGTGCCGATCACGGCGAGATCCACGCTGTAGTTGCGGATCATCTCCACCGCCATGTGGCCGACGATACCGCCGTCGCTGGGCCGGATGCTGCCGCCGGCGACCACCACGTCGATCGACCGGTTGCGATAGAGTTCGGTGGCGACGTTGATGTTGTTGGTGATCACCAGCAGGCCGCTACGCCGCACGAGGGCGCGCGCGACCTCTTCCGTGGTGGTGCCCAAGTTGATGAACAGGGAGGAATGGTCGCGCACCAGCTCGGCCGCGGCCTGGCCGATCAAGCGCTTCTGCTCCTGGGCCACCAGCTTGCGCGCCTCGTAGGCCAGGTTCTCGACCGAGGAGGCGATCACCGCGCCGCCGTGCACGCGGGTGATGACCCGCGCGTCGCAGAGCTCGTTCAGGTCGCGGCGGATCGTCTGCGGCGTGACGGCGAAGCGGGCCGCCATGTCCTCGACCGACACGCGGCCTGCCGCACGCGCCAGCGCCACGATCTCCGCACAGCCATGATCCGCCGCTGACCAAAGCAGTT
>CAXTNN010000404.1:769-3040 GCA_964245545.1 uncultured Acetobacteraceae bacterium
GGTATCCGCGCTGCTCATAGCCCGAGATTGAAGGCAATGGAGACCCGCAATGCGCTGCCCCGATACGGCCTGACCTGGTGGAACAGCCAGGACGGGAACATGAACAGCAGCCCGGGACGGGGAACGATGGTCTCGGCGCTGCCCGCCGACGCGCCGTCCTCGCCGGCGAACCGCAGGGCGGGCGCGTACATGCCGGGTCCCGGGCCGCGGGGATCGAGCATTTCGAACTGCCCGCCCAGCGTCGGGTCCGCGGCACAGCCGCCGTCGTCGACGTAGTAGGTGCCGGACCAGAAGGATCCGGGATGGTAGTGGCAAATGTTGGAGTCGCCGGGACCGTTGACGTTGGCCCATGCCTGCAGCGTCCAGGCCGGCTGCACCGGCTGGCCCTGCCGGTCGGCGCTGAGCTGGCTGGCGAGGCGCCGGGCCACGGCCAGCACCTCCTCCACCCGCCGGCCGCCCCACTCGGCGATCTGCCGGTCGGAGTGCCAGCCGCCAGCGTTCGACGCCTGCACCGACGCGCACTCCTCGCGCCGGCGCAGGATCACGGCGCGCAGTTCCTCGTTGCGCGCCTCGGCATCCGGGAGCTGGACGGCGGCAACCGGAGTGGCGAACAGGCCACGCACGCTGATATCGAGTCGGGCCATCTCTCGCTCCTCATCGCGCCGGGTCCGTCGGCCTCCGTGGTGCACGGCCGTGCGCAGGGCCGATCTGGCGCTCGTGCCCCGGTCTCGTGGGTGTGATCCACACCAGGCTGAGCAATCGGCTGCGCGACTCTCTATCCCTTCGGTCCGAGGCGCAAGCAGGACTGGCGTTGGGCAGGTTTCAGCGGAGTGGCGGGCGGCGGCGGCAGCACTTCGGGGTTGACCGCTTCGCGCTTCTGGTGCGGAGCCCGCGCGGCAGTGCGTTGTTTGTTCATGATGTGGCGCGGCACTTCAATGGGCAGCACCATGGCTATCTTTCGAGCCAAGTCAGCGATCATCGGTCTTTGCTGCGCCACCGTCGGCCTAGCCACGACCGCGGCTACCCGCCCCGGCTGATGCCGTCGGTGCTCGTGTGGCCGGGGTTGCCTCGTTGCTCACCCGAGCGCCGGGCCTATCCCGGCCCGCCGGTCGCCGCCCTTCACGTGCAGCAGGTCCGAGGGCGGCCGCAGATCGTCCGGCGTGATCGGCCGGCGCAGGATCACGAAATAGCTCACCGCCGCGAACACGCACATGACCGCGCCCACGATCAGCGCCGGCACGAACGATCCGGCCATCTGCACGATGAAGCCGGTCACGATCGGGGCCAGCGCGCCGCCCAGGTAGCCGCCAAAGTTCTGCAGCGAGCCGAGCGAGCCGGTGCTGTTGGCCGGTGCTGCGACGCTGACCATCGCCCACGCGCTGGTCGTGGCGACCGTGCCGCAGAACATGGCTCCGCACAGGCAGGCGATCGCCACTGTGTTGCTCGCGATCAGCGCCGTCACGACCACGAAGGCGGCTTCGCCCAGCATGGCTAGGCAGAGCGGAAATTTCCGGCTGTCGATGCGCGACAGGCCGCGCGCCATCAGCCAGTCGATCAGAAACCCGCCTGACACGCCGCCAAACACCGCAAACACGTAAGGGATGGCCGCGACCCAGCCGGTGTGGCGCAGGCTCAGGTGGCGGCCCATCTCGAGGTAGCTGGGCAGCCAGGCATTGAACAGCCAGTTGACGTAGATCACGCCGAAGTAGCCCAGCACCATGCCCCAGGTGGTGCGGCAGCGGAACAGCCGCCGCCACTCGCCAAACGTCACCGGCCGAGCGGGGTCGGGCGCGTCGCCGGCGGTGCGGTAGTGGTTTTCCTCGGGCGTCAACGCCATCTGCGCCGGGTCGCGGTAAAGGGCATACCAGAAGACGGCCGCGCCGATGCCCAGCACGCCCATGATGACGAACATCCAGCGCCACCCATACAGCAGCATCAGCGTCGTCAGCAGCGGCGCCGCGATGCCGGTGCCCAGAGTGGAGGCGCTGTTGAAGATGCCGGACGCGCGGCCGCGGTCGCGTGCGTTGAACCAGTCCCGCACCACGCGGCCGCCGGTTGGAAACTGCGGCGCTTCGCCCATGCCCAGCAGCACGCGCGCCGCCGCGAATTGCGTGACGCTGCCGACCAGCCCGCACAGCAACTGCGCCGTCGACCAGATCGCAAGCCCTCCCGCCAGCAGCCGCCGCGGCCCCAGCCGGTCGATCAGCGGCCCCACCGGCAACTGCGCGAACGCGTAGGCCCACAGGAACGCCGACAACAGCAACCCCATAT
>CAXTNN010000405.1:0-3030 GCA_964245545.1 uncultured Acetobacteraceae bacterium
CGCAGCTTGCCGAACCCGGCGCGGCGGGCCTCCCGCGCCGCCCAAGCATGCTCGTAATGGGCGCGCACCTCGGTTTCCGGCCGCAGGATCGCCTGGCCCTCGTCGGCGTCGATGATGATGTCGTCGCCGGGCTGGATGGCATCGACCAGGCCGCGCACGCCGCCCAAAGCGGGAATGCCGAGCGCGCGGGCCAGGATGGCGGCGTGCCCGGCGGCGCTGCCCTCCTCGATCACCACGCCAGCAATGCCGCTGGTCTGCCACTGCAGCAACTGCGCCGGGCCAAGGCGGCGCACCACCAGGATCGCGCCCGGCGGACATGAGCCCAGCGGGTAGGAGCCCGGCGCCCCCGAGCCGTCCAGCGCCGCCAGCAGCCGTGCGGCCAGGTCTTCCAGGTCAGCCAGCCGCTCGCGCAGGTAGGGATCGGTGATGCGGCGCATGCGGTCCCGCAGCTCGCCGGCGACGCGGACGATGGCGGCTTCCGCCGTCAGCCCGCTGCCGATCGCTTCCGAGACCCGCCGCATCCAGCCTTCATCGGCGGCCACCAGCCGGGTGGCCTCCAGCACCTCGCGCGATTCCTCGCCCTGCGGCATGCCGGCCTCGATCAAACGATCCAGGTCCCGCCGCATGGCGACCAGGCCGCGCTCCAGCCGCGCCTGCTCGGCCGCCGGGTCCTGCGCCAGGAACCGGCGCGCGCGGACCTGCAGGTGGCTGCCGACGGCGGGACCAATAGCCAAGCCCGGCGACAGCGACACGGCGTCAAACTGGCGCGGCAGGGTCGTGCCGAGCCCGTCCCCCAGCATGGCGGCGGCGCCCGCGGCAGCCAGCGCCTCGGCCAGCAGCATGGCCACTGTCTCCACCACGTCGACCTCGTCCGGGGCGTAGCGGCGGGGCGAGCGGTTCTGCACCACCAGAACGCCCATGGTATGCCCGCCGCGCCGCACCGGCACGGCCAGCAAGGAGGCAAACGGCTCCTCTCCCGTCTCCGGCCGATAGGCAAAGGCGGGGTGCATTTGGGCATCCGGCAGGTTTAGTATGCTGCCGGTGGCAGCGGACAGGCCGACCAGGCCCTCGCCCACACGCAACCGGGTGCGGCCCACCGCGTCCGGTCGCAGGCCCTGGGTGGCGAGCAGTTCCAGCAGCTCGCCGCCGCGCAGGACGTAGACGGAGCAGACTTCGGCAACCAGTTCAGCGGCCACCAGCCGGGCGATCTCGCTTAGCGGGGCAGCACCAGCCGCCATCATCTCGCGAAGGCGTGTCAGCAGCCGCCGCGAGCCCGGCACGGTCAGAAAACCGGCTCGCGGTCGCCTCGGCCCAGGGCTGGCGAGGCGGAGCGGCGGCGGGCGGCCAGCGCCGTCACTGCTTGCTCCACCAGCTCGGCGATGATGTCTGCGATGGTCTGCTCGTGCGTGACCATGCCGACCGACTGCCCCATCATCACCGAGCCGTGCTCGACATCCCCCTCCAGCACGGCCCGGCGCAGCGCTCCCGCCCAGAAATGCTCCACCGCAAGCTGCGCCGCCTCCCGGGTGATCTCCCCCGCCTCGAGCTGGGCCACGATCTGCAACTGGTGGCGGAGGAAGCGGCGCGCACCCTCATTGGCCAGGCCGCGCACGGGAATGACGGGCAGCCGGTCATCCATCTGGATCGAGGCGACTGCGTCGCGCGCCCGGGCTTGGAAGAACGCCTCCTTGAAGCGGGCATGGGCCACCGACTCGCGCGCCGCGGCAAACCGGGTGCCGAGCTGCGCGCCGGCCGCGCCCATTTCGAGATAGCCAAGGATGGCCTCGCCGCGGCCCAAGCCGCCCGCCACGAACACGGGGGTGCCGCGCAGATGCGGCAGCACCTCCTGCGCCAGTACGGTGAGCGACACCGGGCCGATATGGCCGCCGGCTTCCGAGCCCTCGATAATCAGCGCGTCCGCCCCCGAGCGCACCAGGCGGCGGGCCATGGTGAGGGTGGGGGCAAAGCAGATCAGCCGCGCCCCGCCATCCTTGACCGCCCGCACGGCGGCCGTGGGCGGCAGCCCGCCGGCCAGCACCACGTGGCTCACCCCCGCCTCCCGGCAGACCCGCACCAGGTCGTCAAGCTGCGGGTGCATGGTGATGAGGTTGACGCCAAACGGCGCCTGCGTGCGCGCCTGGGTGGCGGCGATTTCGGCGGCCAGCGGCTCCGGCCCCATTGAGCCACAAGCGATGACGCCGAAGCCGCCGGCATTGCTGATTGCCGCCACCAGGGTGCGTTCGCTAACCCAACTCATCGCCCCACCCAGGATTGCCACCCGGCTGCCCAGGAAGCGCGTCCCGACCGACCATAAACGGTCCAGCGCGTCCCGCTCCAGCGCCGTCGCGGGTTCGGGATGTTCGCTATCAGCCGGCATCAAGACCGTAGGCGGTGTGCAACGCCCGCACTGCTAGTTCCGTGTATTCGGCTGCCACCAGCACTGACACCTTTATTTCGCTGGTCGAGATCACCTGGATGTTGATCCCTTTGTCCGCCAACGTCCGGAACATAGTGTTCGCCACCCCAACATGCGAGCGCATACCGACGCCCACCACGCTGATCTTGGCAACATCGGGGTCGGTAAGCACCTCGGCATAACCCACGGCGGCGGAGGCGGCCGCCAAGGTCGATTGTGCCAAGGCAAGGTCCGCCCGGCCGACGGTGAAGGTGAGGTCGGTGGTGCCGTCCGCGCTCACGTTCTGCACGATCATGTCCACGTTCACATTGGCGGCGGTGAGCGGGCCGAACAGGGCTGCGGCGACGCCGGGCCGGTCCGGGATGCGGCGGACGGTCAGCTTGGCCTCGTCGCGCGAATAAGCGATGCCGGAGACGACTTCCTGTTCCATGATTTCTTCCTCGCCCACCACCAGGGACCCGCCCGTGCCCTCTTCGGGTGCGTCCTTGAACGAGGATAGCACCTGGACGCGGACCCGCTCCTTCATCGCCAGCTCCACGCTGCGCGTTTGCAGCACGCGGGCGCCGACCGAGGCGAGCTCCAGCATCTCCTCGTAGGCGATCTTATCGAGCTTG
>CAXTNN010000406.1:0-3029 GCA_964245545.1 uncultured Acetobacteraceae bacterium
CAGGAATACGGCACCGGCGTGGAGGCCGGGCTGGCGATGGTCGGCGCCGACGGCAAATGGCACTTCACCTTCGACCCGGCCAACTACGCGCCATCCAGCACCGGCCTGTTCATTGAGGCCAGCGTGTCCAGCGCCGCCGGCACGCAGCCATGGGCGGCTTGGGAGGCGTAGGCCACCAGCCGGCTGCCGGCGAGGCCGTGGCTGCGCACCGCCGGGCCAAGGGCGTGCCGCCGCGCCACCAGCACGGCGATGAGGTTGGCGATGGAGGTGCCGGTCACCAGCAGGCCGGCCGTGCTGGTTGGCAGGCCCAGCATTTCGGCGGCCCAGGCGATCACCTGGCGCTCCACCGCGATCGGGGCATGGTTGCGGCCGCCGCAATTGGCGTTCAGCCCGCCGGCAAGCAGCTCGGCCAGCATGCCGACCGGGGTGCCGCCGCCATGCACCCAGCCCATGAAGCCCGGATGCAGGTTGCCGACCGAGTAGGGCAGCACGTCCTGGCAAAACCGATCGTAAACCGCGGCCGGGTCCTGCGGCGCATGGGGCAAAGGCTGCTGCCAGGCATCCCCGGCTGGGGGCGGCTGCCAAACCGGGCGGTCGCGCAGGGTGGCGAGGTGGCCGATCATGTCGTCGATCATGCGGTGGCCGAGCGCGCGCAACTCGGACCAGTCCTCGGGGTCCAAACTCATGCGCCGGTCATATCACCGCCTTATGCAATCCGCCCTCCCCCTTTGTGTATCGAACCGTGTGGTCCAGCACGCGGGCGCCGAGGTGGCGCAGCTCCAGGAAGTCGGCGTTCTCCCGGGCGGGCTTATAGACGGCGAAGGACCGCAGCGCGGGCAAGGTGGCAGCGGATTCGAGCGGGCCGGTGAAGGCGTCGGAGAACTGGCCGAAGCCGTCGTGCGCGGCCATCGTCGCCAACTGGGCGGCGCTGGCGAAAAAGCAGCCGGCATGCGGGTTGCCGACCCGGCGGAACGTGATCGGGCGGCCAAGCGCGGTCGCGACCAGGCGGGGGCGGACCGTGATGTCCTGCAGCGCCGCGGATGACGCCGGGTCGGTGAGGTTGCCGTCGACATAGAGCTTCGGCACGGGTCCGGACGACACTTCGAACCGGTTGGGCTGCAGGAACGCGCCGAGGCTGCCGAAGCTTTGGTTGAACCAGGCGAGCTTGTCGAACCAGAGCGGGTCGGACACCTCGCAGTCGTCTTCCAGGAAGCCATACCAGTCGAAGCGGCCGAGATTGGCCTTCAGCACGTTCTGGCAGGCGAACCCGAGAGCGCGGGGATGGAGCTCGGTGCGCGCGTGGTGCACCAGGCCAGGCGGCAGCGTGTCCACCAGGTGCTGGTCCCCCGTGGTGCAGACGACGACGGCGATGCCCGCATGGGTGGTGTTGCAAGCGAGGTCGTCCTGGCCATGCAGGCGGTGCCCGGTGCCGAAGCTCTGGTGCAAGGCGCTGACGCAGCGCAGCAGGGCGGCGGCGCGGCCGGCGGCGTCCCCGGTTTCGGAGCCGTAGCGCGCGCGTGGCAGGTTGAGGAAGGCGTGCGGAATGGTGACGAGGAGTCTCACGCCGTCATCTTACTTGTTAGGCGTGCAGCCTTGCCAGAAGGCGCTATGGTGCCGGCCCATGTTCACCACCGCGCTGGGTACCACCCGCTACACCTTTCCGGACCTGGCCACGTTGCTGGCGCGCGCCACCCCGCTGCGCAGCGGGGACGTGCTGGCCGGGCTCGCCGCCGGGTCGGCCGAGGAGCGGGTGGCGGCGCAGATGGCCCTGGCGGACCTGCCGCTGCGCCGCCTGCTGGACGAGCCGATGATCCCCTACGAAACCGACGAAGTGACCCGGCTGATCTGCGACACCCATGACGCGGCGGCCTTTGCCCCCGTGGCGCACCTCACGGTGGGCGGGCTGCGCGACTGGCTGCTGTCGGATGCGGCGACGACAAAGGTGCTGAGCGCCCTGGCGCCCGGGCTCACCCCCGAAATGGTGGCGGCGGTGAGCAAGCTGTGCCGGCTGCAGGACCTGATGCTGATTGCGGCCCGATGCAATGTCCCGGCGCGGTTCCGCACCACGGTGGGTCTGCCAGGGCGGCTCTCGGTGCGGCTGCAGCCCAACCACCCGACCGACGACCCGGCGGGGATTGCCGCCGCCATCCTGGACGGGCTGCTGCTCGGCGCGGGGGATGCGGTGATCGGGATCAATCCCGCCAGCGACAGCCCGGAGCGCACCCACGTGCTGCTCTGCATGCTGGAGGAGGCACGCACCAAGCTCGCCATCCCAACCCAGAGCTGCGTGCTCGCCCACGTCACCACCACGCTCGAGCTGATCCGGCGGCGCTCCCCGGTGGACCTGGTGTTCCAATCGATCGGCGGCACGGAAGGGACCAACCGCGGATTTGGCATCAGCCTGGCCTTGCTGGCGGAGGCGCAGGAGGCGGCGCTGGCGCTGGGCCGCGGCACGGTGGGCGACAACGTGATGTATTTCGAAACCGGGCAGGGCAGTGCGCTCTCCGCCGGCGCCCATTGCGGCGTGGACCAGCAAACGGTGGAGGCGCGGGCCTATGCGGTTGCGCGGCATTTCCGCCCGCTGTTGGTGAACACGGTGGTGGGGTTCATTGGGCCGGAATACTTGGCGGACGGCAAGCAGATCATCCGTGCCGGGTTGGAGGACCATTGCTGCGGCAAGCTATTGGGCGTGCCGATGGGATGCGACGTCTGCTACACCAACCATGCCGAGGCGGATGCGGACGACATGGACGCATTGCTTGCCACCCTGGTGGCGGCGGGGGTGAACTTCGTCATGGGCGTGCCGGGGGCGGACGACATCATGCTGGGCTATCAGAGCACGTCGTTCCACGACGCCATGGCGATGCGCGAGCTGTTCGCCCGGCGCCCGGCGCCGGAGTTCGAGGCGTGGCTGCTGCGGCAGGGCCTGCTGGATGGGGCTGGGCGGGTGCGGCCGGCGGGGCTGCCCGCCCCGATGCGGGCGTTGCTGCCGCCATGACACCGGCCAGCGATCCTTGGGAGCGCATCCG
>CAXTNN010000407.1:0-3024 GCA_964245545.1 uncultured Acetobacteraceae bacterium
ACCTGTACAAGCCCGGATGTAAGCATTCGGGGATGGACAGGAGGCAAAAGGTGGAACTATTTGAGGTGATCCGGCGTGGATACGCGGCCGGGGAGACAATTCAAGGGCTATCCAAGAAGCACGGTGTGCACCGGCGGATGGTGCGGCAGGCGATCGGCAACGCTATTCCTCCCGAGCGAAAAGCGATGGTACGTGAAGCGCCCAGACTGGGTCCGGTCATGGCGCAGATCGAGCGGATGCTGATCGCGGTGATCCGGCAGGGTGTCGGAAAGCCGCGGCATGAACCTGGTGCTGCACCGGGCGCAGGTGGCGTTGAACGTCAACGAACTGGATATCACCGAGCAGGTGACGCAGCAGATGAACAAGATCATGCCGTCGATCACCATCGCGCCCGATGGCGTGTCTCCCTTGGCGCAAAACACGCCGCCGGCGGGCACCCCGGCATCGGCCGCGCCGAGCCCGACGCCGGCCTCGGCACCCCCCGCCAGCCCGCCGGCACGCCGTTAGGCAGGGCGGCGGCGCCATGGTCGTTGAGGCGGGCGCAGGGGACGGCCGGTTTTTTGCCCGAACTGGCCCGCACTCGCTGGCCGCTGTGGCGGAAGTGGCAGGCGGCAGTGCGCAAAGCGAGCACCGCCACCTCGCCGGGGTGGCGCCGCTGCAGTCGGCTGAAGCCAGCCAGGTGAGCTTCCTCGACAACCGCCAGTACGCCCCCCTGCTGGCGCAGACCCGCGCTGGCGCCGTCATCGTGCATCCCGACCTGGCCAGCCGCGTGCCGCCCGGCTCGGCCGCCATCGTTACGGCGGAGCCCTATCTCGGCTGGGCCCGCGTGGCCGCCCTGTTCCACCCGCCGCCGCCGCTGCGATCCGGCATCCACGCCTCCGCAGTGGTCGAGCCCGGCGCGCAGGTGGATGCAACGGCCGAGATCGGGCCGTTCGCGGTTATCGGGGCAGGCGCCTCGGTGGGCCCGCGTTGCCGGGTCGCGGCCGGGGCGGTGATTGGGCCCGGCGTGATGATGGGGCCGGATTGCCGCATCGGCGCGCAAGCGTCGCTATCCCACGCGATCCTGGGGGCGCGAGTTTACATCTATCCAGGCGCCCGCATCGGCCAGGAGGGATTTGGCTTCGCGCAAGGGCCGCAAGGCTTCGTCAGCGTGCCGCAACTCGGCCGGGTGCTGCTGGAAGACGACGTGGAAGTGGGCGCCAACAGCACGGTCGACCGAGGCTCGGCTCAGGATACGGTGATTGGCGCCGGGTCTCGCCTCGACAACCTGGTGCAGATCGGGCACAACGTCCGCCTCGGGCGTTGCTGCGTTGTTGTGGCGCAGGCAGGCATTTCGGGGTCCACCGTCTTAGAGGATTTTGTGGTGGTTGCGGCACAGGCGGGCCTCATCGGGCATCTGCATATCGGTGCGAAGGCCCGCATCGGCGCCCAATCCGGCGTGATGCGGGACGTTGCGGCCAGCGCCGACGTGCTTGGCGCGCCCGCGATCCCGGTGCGTGAGTTCTTCCGCAACGTGGCGGTGCTGCGAAAACTCGCCGCACGGAGCCCAAGGCCGAACAAAGAGGGGCGAGAGCAGGGCTGAGCATGGACACCAACCTGCCGGCGAGCGTAGGCCATGATGCGCTGGACATTGCGCGCATCATGCACGCCATCCCGCACCGCTACCCCATGCTGATGATCGACCGCGTGGTGGATCTGTTGCTCGACCGCTCGGCCGTCGGCATCAAGAACGTGTCGGTGAACGAAGGCTTCTTTCAGGGCCATTTCCCCAACCATCCCGTCATGCCCGGCGTGCTCATCATCGAGAGCATGGCGCAGACCGCCGCCGTCTTGGTGGTGGAAACGCTGGGGCCGGAGGCAGCGGGCAAGCTCGTGTATTTCATGACCATCGACAGCGCGAAGTTCCGCCGCCCCGTCGTCCCTGGCGACCAGCTCCGCCTCAACGTCGTCAAGGAGCGCAGCCGCGGCAATGTGTGGCGCTTTCACGCCACCGGCACGGTTGATGGCACGTCGGTGGCAGAAGCGACGTTCTCTGCCATGATTATGGACCGGCCAGCGCATCCATAGGACTGTGTGGATCATAAACTGCCGTAACGAGGCGCGCCGATCTGGTGTAGCCTCCTCCCTCGCAACAGGCGGGTGATCCGATGCCTTCCGCTATGTCTCTGCCGTCATCGCTGCGCCCGCCGCTGATCCACCCGACCGCGCTTGTGGCCGAGGGGGCGCGGCTGCATGAGGGGGTGGAGGTGGGGCCGTGGTGCACTGTCGGCCCGGATGCGGAGCTCGGCGCTGGCGTGCGCCTGATCAGCCACGTGGTGGTGGACGGCCATACCGCCATCGGCGAGGGCGCCGTGCTCTATCCGTTCTGCACGGTGGGCATGGCGCCGCAGGACCTAAAATACCGCGGCGAGCCCACACGCTGCTCCATTGGCCCCCGCACCCAAATCCGCGAGCACTGCACCATCCATCGCGGCACTGTCACCGGCCTTGGCGAGACCCGCGTTGGTGCGGACTGCCTGCTGATGGCGGTGGTGCACGTTGCGCATGACTGCGTGCTGGGCGACGGAGTGATCATCGCCAACAACGTGGTGATGGGCGGCCACGTGACGATCGGCGCGGGGGCGGTGATCGGCGGGGCGGCCGCCCTGCACCAGTTCGTCCGCATCGGCCGCGCGGCCATGGTGGGGGGCGTGTCGGGCGTGGAAGCCGATGTGGTCCCGTTCGGCAGCGTGATCGGCAACCGCGCCCGCCTGGCGGGGCTGAACGTGATCGGCCTGCGCCGCCGCGGCGTCGACAAGGCCCGGCTGCACACCATCCGCACCGCGTTCCGCAGCCTTTTTGGCGGCGACGGCGTGTTCGCCCACCGCCTGGCCAGCGTCCGTGAGCAATGGAGCGACGAGCCGCTGGTGGCGGAAATGCTGGATTTCGCCGCCGAGCCTAGCAAGCGCGGCCTCATCCGCGCGGCACTCGCGGCGGAGGAGGAGTGAGCCCTTGCTCTTTCCCATAGCAGCGCTCCCTTTTCCG
>CAXTNN010000408.1:0-3021 GCA_964245545.1 uncultured Acetobacteraceae bacterium
ACCGTCGCCGCACGCCCACGCACCCCAGCAGCACGCCTAAGGCCACCAAAGCGAACAGCCAGCGCTTGCCCATCTCTGCTCCGGTCACCACAGCGCGGCTATGTGGGGTTGCGGCCCTGCCACGTCACAAGCGGACAGGCCGGGGCGTGGAAGCCGATGGTGGCAAAGGTCTCCCGCATATGCGGCGGCAGGGCGGCCGTGACGGTAAGCTGCCCGCCGGAAGGATGCGGCAACGTCAACGTGCGGGCATGCAGGTGCAGCCGGTCCGCCAAGCCCTCCACGAACGACCCCCCCGTGCCGTTGTCCCGCGGCTCGGCGTATTTCGCATCCCCTACGATCGGCGTCCCCAAGCTCATGCAATGCACCCGGAGCTGGTGGGTGCGCCCGGTGAGCGGCTGCAGCTCCAGCCAGGCCAGCTTGCGCCCGGCGGCGTCCAGCGTGCGGTAGTTGGTGTAGGCACGCTGGCCCTCGCGGTCCTTCCGGTCGGCGGGGACGGTGCGCTCGCCCCAAGCGCTGTTCACCCGCTTGAGCGGCTGGTCAATCTGGCCGTCCTCCGGCACTGGCCGCCCCACCACCACCGCCCAATAGGTCTTCTCCACCTCGCGCGTGCGGAAGGCGGCGGCGAGCTTGGCCGCCACGCCCGCGCTCCGCGCCAGCACGATGGCGCCCGACGTGTCCCGGTCCAGCCGGTGCACCAGCCGCGG
Source organism: uncultured Acetobacteraceae bacterium (assembly GCA_964245545.1). Lineage (GTDB taxonomy): Bacteria > Pseudomonadota > Alphaproteobacteria > Acetobacterales > Acetobacteraceae > LMUY01. The sequence continues at coordinate 705 of CAXTNN010000408.1, forward strand.
CCGATCGCCGCCGTCGCGCAGCGCATCCAGCATGCCGTCCAGGTGGCGGGTGATGCCCGGGCCGCCCTGGGTGGCAAGGCCCGAGGGCTTGTTCAGCACGATGAGCTGCGCGTCGCGGTGGATCACCATCCGCTCCAGCTCGCGCGCCTCCGCCGCGTTCACCACCGGCACCGGCGGCGGCGGCGCTTCCGGCAGCGGCGGCACCCGCACCGCCTGACCCGGCGCCAACCGCGCCCCTGCGTCCACCCGATGCCCATCCACCCGGATCTGCCCGGTGCGGCACAGCTTCTGCAGCGCCCCTTGGGTGAGGGCGGGGTAGCGGCGGCGCAGGAAGCGGTCGAGCCGCGTGTCCGCCTCGTCCTCCGGCACGGTTTGCAGCGAGACCGCCATCCGCTATTCGGTGGCCGCCGCGGCGGCCGGCTCCACCCGCACGTCCCGCAGCAGCCCGATCACCCGCCCCAACGTCTCGCGCATCTCGGCCCGCGGCACCACCATGTCGACGATGCCGTGGGTATGGAGGTACTCGGCGCGCTGGAAACCCTCCGGCAGGGTCTCGCGAACGGTCTGCTCGATCACCCGCGCCCCGGCGAACCCGATCAGCGCCCCCGGCTCGGCAATCTGCACGTCCCCCAGCATGGCAAAGGACGCAGTGACGCCCCCGGTGGTGGGGTCGGTCAGCACGGCGATGAACGGCAGCCCGGCTTCCTTCACCATCTGCACGGCAATGACCGTGCGGGGCATCTGCATCAGGCTGAGCATCCCCTCCTGCATGCGCGCGCCGCCAGACGCGGTGAAGATCACCAGCGCCGCCTCCTGCAACACGGCCAGTCGGGCGGCGGAAACGATGCCTTCGCCGACCGCCGGGCCCATGGAGCCCCCCATGAACTCGAACGCCATCGCCGCCACCACCGCTTTCTGGCCCCCCACCCGGCCGTGCGCCACGGCGATGGCGTCCTCCAGCCCGGTCTTCTCCCGCGCCTCCCGCAGCCGGTCGGCAAAGCGCTTGGAATCGCGGAACCGCAGCGGGTCGGCCGGCGCGCGGGGCAGCTCGATGCGGGAGAACTGGCCGTCGTCGAACGTGTATGCCAGCCGTTCCAGCGCGGTGGGCCGCATATGGTGGCTGCAATGCGGGCAAACCTTGAGGTTACTCTCAAGCTCCTTGTGGAACACCATCTGCTGGCACGCCGGGCACTGGCGCCACAGGTTCTCCGGCACCTCGCGCACTTCTTGGCCCAGCCAGGAGCGAATCTTCGGCCGGACGATCTCGGTGAGCCAACTCATGCCGCCTGCCTCACGCCGCGCACGCCATCCGCCAGCGCGCGCACCTGGTCCAGCACGCGGCGGGCGGTATCGGGCGCGGGCCTGCCCTCCGCATCCAGGCTGGCTGCGAGCGTGTCGATCAGCGCCGAGGCCACCACGACCGCATCCGCCACCCGCACCGCCTCGGCCGCCTGCGCCGGGGTGCGGATGCCGAACCCGATTGCGATCGGCAGGGCAGTGGCGGCGCGGAGGCGGGGGATGGCGGCGGCCAGGTGTTCGGCGGTGGCCGAGCGCGTGCCGGTGATGCCCGTGATGCTCACGTAATAGACAAACCCCGAGCTGCCGCGTAGCACCTGCGGCAGGCGGGCATCGTCCGTTGTGGGGGCGACCAGGCGGATCATGTCGAGCCCGTGGGCAGCGGCCGGCCCGGCAAGCCAGTCGGCTTCCTCGCTCGGCAGGTCCACCACGATCAGCCCATCCACCCCGGCGCCGGCGGCATCGGCGCAGAAGCGTTCGGGACCATACGAAAGCACTGGGTTCAGATAGCCCATCAGGATAACGGGGGTGTCGCGGTCCTCATCGCGGAACTCCCTCACCATCTCCAGCGTGCGGGCCAGGGTGGCGCCGGCCTTCAGCCCCCGCAGCCCGGCAGCCTGGATGGTCGGCCCATCCGCCATCGGGTCGGTGAACGGCATGCCGATCTCGATCAGATCCGCCCCCGCCGCCGGCATCCCGCGCAGGATGGCCAGGGAGGTCGCCCGGTCCGGGTCGAACGCTTCCAGGAACGGAATGAGCGCACCCCGCCCTTCAGCGTGAAGCGCGGCAAAGCGGCGGGCGATACGGCTCATGCCCCTCTCTCACCTTTCCGAGCAACTCCCTCTCCCTGCGGGAGAGGGCTGGGGTGAGGGGCCAGGCAGCTCTGAGTGTGCGAGGCTGGCCCCTCACCCAACCCCCTCCCAAAGGGAGAGGGCTGTTTAACCCGGGAGCCCATCAAAGCTTCACCCCCAAATGCTCCGCCACCGCAAAGATATCCTTATCCCCCCGCCCACACAGATTC
>CAXTNN010000409.1:0-3020 GCA_964245545.1 uncultured Acetobacteraceae bacterium
ATCCGATCAAGCGCGGCGCCCTGCTTATCGGGCTGAACTACATGGTGATCGACAACATCGTGGTGAGGGGCGTGGTCGCGCGCCCCGCAGTGGCGGCGGTGAGCAAGACGCTGACGGCGGAGATCAGCGGCTACGACAGTTACGTCTGGGATCTAGCCAATTATTTCCGGCCCGAGGCGGCTTAGCACGGCTTGTCGCGCAGCTACCTGCTCCGGCGGCTGCTTTTGGCCATCCCCAGCCTGCTGGGGATCAGCGTGGTGCTGTACACCGTGCTGGCCTTGGCGCCGGGAGACCCGTTTGGCGACCTAACTACCAACCCCAACGTGCCGCCGCAGGTGCAGGCCGCCCTGCGCGCCAGCCTGGGGCTCGATGACCCGGTGTGGCAGCGATACCTGCATTGGCTGCTGGCGATGCTGCGTGGCGACTGGGGATTCTCGTTCGTCAGCCGTGTGGATGTCAGCACGTTGATCCTGCAGCGTATCCCCGTGACGCTGGCGGTGATCGGCTCGTCGCAAATCCTGGCAATCCTGATCGCCATCCCGGTCGGCACGCTGGCAGCGATGCGCCCTTATTCGGTGTTCGACCAGGTGGCGAACACCGCAGCGTTCATCGGCTTCTCGCTGCCGACGTTTTTCACCGGGCTGCTGTTCATCCTGGTGTTCAGCGTCACGCTCGGCTGGCTGCCCTTCGTATTCCGGTCCGACCTGCACGCCAGCGGGCTGGATTGGTGGTGGCAGGAAATCAAGCAATCCGCCATGCCGGTGGTGGTGCTGGGCCTGTTCCAGGGCGCCTCGCTGGTGCGCTACGTGCGCGCCTCGGTGATGGACGTGGTGAAGCTGGACTATGTCGTCACCGCCCGCGCGAAAGGGATCGGCGCCCGCCGCGTTGTGCTGCGCCACGTGCTGCGCAACGCGCTGATCCCGGTGGTGACGCTGGTGGCGCTGCAGATGCCCACCGTGTTTGGCGGCGCCATCGTCACCGAGCAGATCTTCCGCATTCCCGGCATTGGCGCGCTGCTGATCTCGGCGATCCTGTCCAATGACACCCCCGTAATCATGGGCGTCACCTTCGTGTTCGCCGCCCTGGTGATCGTGTTCAACCTGGTGGCGGACATGCTCTATGGCGTGCTTGATCCGCGGATCGCGTACCGCTGATGGGCCGCGCGCCTTCCAAACTCAACGCAGCAAACGCCCTCTCCCTGCGGGAGAGGGTTGGGTGAGGGGCCCCATCCGCACCATGGAGCCCGCCGGGTCCCTCACCCCGACTCTCTCCCAAAGGGAGAGGGAGGTTGATGCAGAGAAACACGCGAAGCCCCGCCGCGGTGCCTCACCCACTGCGGAAGCCTGGCGGCGTTACCGCAAGCACAAGCTCGCCGTCGTCAGCCTCGCTGTGCTCCTCCTCCTCGTCGCGGGGATAGTGCTCGGCCCGCTGCTATGGCACACGCCCATCGACGACATCGACTTCACCGCCAAGCTCTCCGGCCCAACCGCCGACCACCCGTTCGGCACCGACGACCTCGGGCAGGACCTGCTGGCACGGGTGATCTATGGCGGGCGGATTTCGCTTGCGGTGGGCTTTGCCGCCATGCTGGTGGCGGTGGTGGTCGGCATCCTGGTGGGCGCGGTCGCCGGCATGGCGAGCGGCGCGGTGGACGCCGTGCTGATGTGGCTGGCAGACCTGTTCCTGTCGCTGCCACAGTTGCCCTTGCTGTTGCTGATCATCTACCTGTTCCGCGACACGCTCAGCAAATTGTTCGGCGTGGAGGGGGGCGTGTTCCTGCTGATCGTGACAGTGATCGGCGGGTTGCGCTGGATGCCGGTGGCGCGGCTGGTGCGGGCGCAGTTTTTCTCCCTGCGCGAGAAGGAGTTTGTCGACGCCGCTCGCGCGCTCGGCGCCTCCCGACTGCGCCTGGTGGTGCGCCACATTCTTCCCAACGCGCTCGGCCCGGTGATCGTGGCCGGCACCATCGAGGTCGCCAACGCCATCATCGCCGAGTCTACCCTCTCGTTCCTGGGCCTGGGCTTCCCGCCCGACACGCCCACCTGGGGCCGCATCCTGTTCGACGCCAAGGACTACCTCGACATCGCGCCGCATTGGGCGCTGTTCCCCGGTGCTGCGATCTTCCTTGCCGTGCTCTCCATCAACTTCATCGGCGACGGCCTGCGCGATGCGCTGGACGCCAGGCGGGTGATATGAGCGCGCCGCTGCTCGAGATCCGCGACCTGCGCACCTGGTTCCGCACCGACGCCGGGACCGTGCGCGCCGTGGATGGCGTGAGCCTCAGCATCGACGCGGGCGAGACGGTGGCCGTGGTGGGTGAATCCGGCTGCGGCAAGACGGTGACGGCGCGCAGCGTGCTCAAGTTGATCGACATGCCGCCGGGCCGGTTCGAAAGCGGGCAGATCCTGTGGCGGGGGCGGGACTTGGTGCCGCTGAAGCCCGCCGCCATGGACCAGATCCGCGCCCGCGAGATCGCCATGGTGTTCCAAGAGCCGATGACCTCACTCAACCCCGTCTACACCGTGGGGGCGCAGATCGGCGAGGCGCTGCGGGCGCATGAGAACCTCTCCCGAAAGCAGGCCACCGAGCGCGCGGTGGAGATGCTGCGCCTGGTGCAACTCCCCAATCCCGGCCGCCGCGTGCACGACTACCCGCACCAATTCTCCGGCGGCATGCGGCAGCGGGTGATGAGCGCCATGGCGCTGTCCTGCCAGCCCAAGCTGCTGATCGCCGACGAGCCCACCACCGCGCTGGACGTGACCATCCAGGCGCAGATCCTCGACCTGCTGGCCGACATGAAGGAGCGGTTCGGCATGAGCGTGATGCTCATCACCCACGCCATGGGAGTGGTGGCGGAAACGGCGCGCCGCGTGGTGGTGATGTATGCCGGCCGGGTGGTGGAGGCGGCGCCGGTGGGCGAGCTGTTCCGCAACCCGCGCCACCCCTATACGCAAGGTCTGATCCGCTCGATCCCGCGCGTGGATGCAGCGGCGCAAGGCCGGCAGCGCCTGGCGCAGATC
>CAXTNN010000410.1:0-3010 GCA_964245545.1 uncultured Acetobacteraceae bacterium
CCACCATGCTGGGGCGGACGCATCAATTCGACTTCATATTCAAGCCATGACCCGAAAACACTCGTCCAGGCACGCTGGCCCAAGATGTCGGCTCCTACCCGGTGGATGCCCAGCCCAAGGCCTGGCATGACGGGAGCGATATGTTCGGACGCACGGAGACCCACATCATGAGCAGCATTCCCATCCTCGGCCGCCGCGGCGCACTGGCCGGCACCGTGACCCTGCTGGCCGCTCCGGCCGCGGCGCGAGCGGCGGCCAACACCCCGGCCGCGCCCTCCGCCGCCATCACGGTGGATCGGGCCCGCACCGACCCGATTCCCATCGGCATTCCCACCCTGGGCGGCGAGCTGGGCGACCAGGTCACCGGCGTGATCACCAACAACCTGCAGCGTTGCGGCCTGTTCAAGCCGCTGCAGGGGCCCGCCTCCGCCAGCGACGCGCCGAACTTTCCCGCCTGGAAGGCCATGGGCGCCCAAGCGCTGGTGACGGGCAACGCGGTGAGCGGCCGGGTCGAGTTCCGCCTGTGGGACGTGCTGCAGGGCCAGCAGATCCAGGGCACCGCCTACACCACCGCGGCCGGCAACTGGCGCCGGGTCGCCCACATCATCAGCGACGTGATCTACGAGCGCATGCTGGGCGAGAAGGGCTATTTCGACACCCGCATCGTCTACGTCGCCGGCAGCGGGCCGCGCGACCGCCGGATCAAGCGGCTGGCAATCATGGACCAGGACAGCGAGAACAACCGCTTCCTCACCAACGGCACTTGGCTGGTGCTGACGCCGCGCTTCCACCCGACGCAGGACGAGATCGTCTTTATGTCGTACGCCAACAATCGCCCGCGCGTTTACGCGTTCAACCTCGGCAGCGGGGCGCAGCGGGTGCTGGGCGATTTCGAAGGCATCACCTTCGCGCCGCGGTTCGCGCCGGACGGCAGCCACGTCATCATGTCCGTCACTCGCGGCGGCGGGTCCGACATCGTCACCGTCGGGCTGAATGGCGGCGGCGGGCAGCGCCTTACCAACTCCGGCGCCATCGACACCAGCCCCTGCTACAGCCCGGACGGCTCGCAGATCGTGTTCAACTCCGACCGTGGCGGCGACCAGCAACTCTACATCATGGACGCCGGCGGCGGCGGGGTGAAGCGGATCTCGTTCGGCAACGGCCGCTATGCCACGCCGGTCTGGTCCCCGCGCGGCGACCTGATCGCCTTCACCCGCCTGGGAGGCGCCCAGTTTGCCATCGGCGTGATGCATCCGGACGGTTCGGGCGAGCGGATCCTGTCCGAAAGCTTCGACGTGGAGGGGCCGACCTTCTGCCCCAACGGCCGGGTGCTGATGTTCTTCCGGGAAACGCCGGCGCGGGACCGCCAGGGCGACGGCTACTCCGCACGCCTGGTCTCGATCGACATCACCGGGTTCAACGAACGGACAGTCACCACGCCTACGGACGCAACCGACCCGGCCTGGTCGCCGTTGCTGGCCTGACCTGCGTCGGGAGTGGCGCAAGGGTCGTTGACGGGGAACGCAACGACTTCTAAGCGAATGTATGCGGAACAATCGGCACAAACATTCGTTGTGCCCCTGTTCAATGTCGTGTGACCCGTAAACCAGGAACTGTTCGATGTATCGTAAACTCGTCCCGGCGCTCACCCTGCTGGCATTGCTGTCGGCCTGCGCCAACCACGCCGACACCTCCGCCGCCTCCAACGGCACCGGCAATGTCGCCAGCGGCAGCGGCGGCCCGGTGGGGGGCAGCGAGGAAGATCTGGTCGCCAATGTCGGGGACCGGGTGTTCTTCCCCTACAATGCCAACAGCCTGACCGATGACGCCCGCGCCACGCTGGACAAGCAATCCACCTGGCTGTCGCGCTACCCGCAGGACGCTGTGCAGATCGCCGGCAATTGCGACGAGCGCGGCACGGAGGAGTACAACATCGCCCTGGGTGAGCGCCGCGCCAACTCGGCCCGGGACTACCTGGTGGCGCACGGCGTCGCCTCCAGCCGGGTGACCACGATTAGCTATGGCAAGGACCGGCCGACCGCCTTGGGCTCGGACGAGCAAGCCTACGCGCAGAACCGCAACGCGATCACCTCGGTCCAGTAAGCCTGAGCTGAGCTTGGCCTGAGCGGTTCCCACCCAAGGGGAACCGCTTTAGAACCCCGGCATGACGTCGGCGGAGCGCGTTGCATGAGGGTTGCCAGCACCTGGATCGTTGGTGCAGTTACGGCTGTGCTGATGGCTGTGGGCAGCCCGCCAGCACGGGCGCAGTTCGACAGCCGCGAGGCGATCGCCTTGCAGAATGAAATCCTGGACCTGCGGCACCAGCTTCAATTGCTGCAGCAAGGACGGCCGGCGGCTTCCTACTCCGACCGCAACCAAGCGGGTGGCGCTGGCGTCGATCCCGGCCTGTTGTCGCAACTGCTGGACCGGGTGTCGACTTTGGAGGAGCAGGTTCGCCAACTGCGCGGCCGCGTCGATGAGCTGGCGAACACGCAGCAACAGCAAGCAGCCGACTTCACCAAGCAGTTGGGCGACCTGCAATTCGCCATGCAGAACAGCGGCGGCCGCCCGCCATCTGCCCCGCCGGCGCAATCGAGCTACCTGAGCCCGGCGCCATCCATGCTCGGCGCATCCGGCGGCGCAGCCAGCACGCTGGCCCCGGCCGCGCCGCCGCCGCGCACGCCGGAGATCGCCCTGCAGGAAGCCAACGCGGCTTTGGCCCGGCGTGACTACCCTGCCGCCACCGCGGATGCGCGGGAGGTGCTGGCCAAACGCGGCCCCCGCGCTGCAGACGCCCAGTTCGTCCTGGCGCAGGCCGAACTGGGGCAGCACAACTACCAGCAGGCGGCGCCTGATTTCCATGACGCCTACAACCGCGCCCGCACCGGTCCGCGCGCGCCGGACGCCCTGGTGGGCGTTGCCACCGCGCTGATCGCGCTCAAGGACAATGCGTCGGCCTGCGAGGCGCTGGCCAAGCTGCGTGCCGAGTTTCCGCAACCCCGCCCCGAGG
>CAXTNN010000411.1:0-2987 GCA_964245545.1 uncultured Acetobacteraceae bacterium
CATCAGGGGTGTCACGCGTCGGCCAGCCGGCTCCGCAGCCCAAGCCGCTCGACCACGGCGGCGGTGGCCGCCGCATCAAAGCCATGCCCGCCCGACCGGAGTTCGCGCAACAGCCGGCCAAGCGCCGCCCGGTCGTCCACGTCGTACCAGGGGGCGAGCTCATGCACCGGCAGGCCGATGCGGGCGGCGGCGGCGCGGGTTTGCGCCGCCACCCGCTCGGTGCTCCAGCTCATGCCGGCGTAGAGCTCCGGGTGGGGCTGGGTCATGCCGAGCAGGTAATAGCCGCCATCCTCCGCCGGGCCCAGCACCACCTGGTCTCCCCCGTGCTGCAATGCCCGCGCGGCCCCTACCAGGCTGGCGGTGGGCAGGGTCGGGCTATCGGAATTCAGCACGCACACGGAGTCGTGACCAAGCTCGAACAAGGCCTCGGTGGCGTGCCACAGCGAGCGGCCGAACCCCTCGACGCCGTGCGCTGGCCGGTTGCTGCCATCGGCCAGGATGAGCCCGGTACCATCGGCCAGCACGCCGTCGAACAAATGCTCCAGCCCGGCGGGGGAGAAGGCGACATAGGCGGTTATGCCACCAAGCTCCTGCGCCGCAGCCAGGATGTTCTCCGAAATGTCGCGCAGGAAGGCGGCGCTCATCTGCCGGGCTTCGTCTGGCAGCAGGGGAGGTGATAGGCGCGTCTTGGAGTGCCCGGCGCGCGGCGCCTTGGCCATGATGGCAATTGCACAGCTCATTGAGGAATCCGTCGAGAGAAACGGCGGGGACAGGCGGCCTGTCCCCTACCATGCCGGGCAAACGTGGCAAGCTTGTGGATGGGCGGACGGCGTTGACCTCGCAACTGCCTGCGTTATGTCGCAATGCAGAACCCCGGGGCAGGCCTTTCGCGCCACCCAATTCGGCTCATCAAGGAAGACGCTGCCATGGACGCTGCGACCCCCAAACTGACGGGCGCTGAGGCGCTGAAGGCGGCCAGCCAAGGGCTGCGCGGGGACATCGCGCGTGAGCTCGGCGGCAACCCGCGCGGCGGCATCAGCGAGGCGTCCTACAGCCTGCTGAAGTTCCATGGCAGCTATGAGCAGTTCGACCGCGACACCGCCACCGCCCGCAAGCAGGCGGGGCAAGACAAAGAATGGCAGTTCATGGTGCGGGTGAAGGCGCCCGGCGGCTATATGACGGGGCCGCAGTACCTCGCGCTGGACGCCATCTCCGAGCGTTATGCCAACCACACCCTGAAGATCACCTCGCGCCAGGGCATCCAGTTCCACGGCACCGTCATCGGCGACCTGAAGCCTGAGATCGCCGCCATCAATCATGCGCTGATGACCACCTATGCCGCCTGCGGCGACGTGGCGCGCAACGTGATGACCACGCCGGCGCCGCGGCGGGACGCGGTGCACCGCCGGCTGCTGGAGGACGCGCAGATGCTGTCCGCCCGGCTGCTGCCGGCCAGCCGCGCCTACTACCAGATCTTTCTGGACGAAGCCGCGGGCGAGGACGACGCCGTGCCGGCGGAGCCGGTCTATGGCGCCACCTACCTGCCGCGCAAGTTCAAGATCGGCCTGGTGCATGGTGCCGACAACACGGTGGACGTGCTCGCCAACGACCTGGGCTTCGTCGCGGTGTTCGACGGTGACGAGCTGCAGGGCTACCAGGTCTATGTCGGCGGCGGCCAGGGCATGACCCACAACAAGCCGCGCACCTTCCCCCGGGTGGCGACCGCGTGCGGCTTCGTCGGCCCCAACCAGCTTTGGGAGGCGGCGGCGGCGGCGATCGCCCTGCACCGCGACTACGGCGACCGCACCGACCGGCGCCGTGCCCGGCTGAAATACGTGGTGGAGGACCGTGGGGTGGCGTGGGTGCAGGAGCAGCTCCGCACCGCCTATGGCCTCGCCATGGAGCCGCCGCGCGACTTGCCGCCGCTGCAAGTGCCGGAGCTGCTTGGTTGGCATGCCCAGGGCGACGGCAAATGGTGGCTGGGCGTGCCCGTGCCGTCCGGGCGCATCGAGGGAGCGCTCCGGGTGGCGCTGCGGCAGGCGGTGGAGCGGTTCGGGCTCCACCCAGTCTTCACCCCACAGCAGGACGTGCTGCTCTCCGACGTGAACGAGGCCGACCGCGATGCGCTGGAGGCCTTGCTGCGGGACGGTGGCGTTACTCTTGCGGAGGAGCTGAGCCCGCTGTCCCGCTGGGCGCTGGCCTGCACCGCGCTGCCCTTCTGCGGCCTGGCGCTGACCGAGGCCGAGCGTGTGCGCGACCCGGTGGTGGCCGACGTGGAAGCCGCCTTGGCCCGGCACGGCCTGGCGGGCGAGCGCATCAGCCTGCGCATGACGGGCTGCCCCAATGGCTGCGTGCGGCCCTATGGCGGCGATATCGGGCTGGTCGGGCGGGTGCCGGGCCAGTATGCCGTGTTCATCGGCGGCGATTTCGAGGGCACGCGGCTGTCGTTCAAGCTGTGCGAGCGGGTGCCGCTGGCCGCCATTGGGCAGACGCTGGAGCCCTTGTTCGCGCACTGGGCCGCGCATCGCGAGGGAGACGAGGGATTCGGCAATTTCTGCACCCGGATGGGCTTGCCGGCGCTGCTGGCCCTGCTGCCGGGGAGCCAATTGGCGGCCGAATAGGCGCCGTCCGCCGCCCCGCTTGGCGCAACGGCGCAGAGGCGGGGGAGCGGCTGGTGGCAGAAGAAACCGCCGTCGCACTCACCTACAACCGCATCACCCATGCCGTGATGATGGCGACCCCGGCCGACCTGGAAGACTTTGCGGTGGGCTTCAGCCGCGCGGAGGGGATCATCGCGGCGCCCGGCGACATCGAGGAGCTGGAGGTGGTGCCGGCGGCGCTCGGCATCGAGCTGCGCATGTGGATCGCCGCGGCACGGATGGAGGCGCTGGAGCGCCGCCGCCGCCACATCACCGGGCCCACGGGATGCGGCCTGTGCGGCATGGACAGCCTGGCAGATGCGATGCGCGAGCCGCCAGGCGTCGCGG
>CAXTNN010000412.1:0-2982 GCA_964245545.1 uncultured Acetobacteraceae bacterium
CCCTCATCCCCGCCGGCTTCGCCATCCACATGGCCGATGCCGCCATGGCCGCCCTCGTGCTGCCCCGCTCCGGCATGGGCCACAAGCGCGGCCTCGTCCTCGGCAATCTGGTCGGCCTGATCGACCCGGACTACACCGGCCCCATCCTGGTCAGCGCCTGGAACCGCAACCCGCCCGGCACCGAGCCGATCACGCTTGCGCCCGGCGAGCGCTTCGCCCAAATGGTGTTCGTCCCCATCCTGCGCCCCACCCTCACCCGGGTGGACCGCTTCACCGCCGCCAGCCAGCGTGGCGCCGGAGGCTTCGGCTCCACCGGGCCTGGCCCTACCACCCCGGCGTAACGCAACGGCAACACCGTCCGGGCGTGACACGCCCAAATGCCGCGGCTATGGCAGGCACGCCTACCCTCTTTTGGCCGAGGATCAACCCATGCGTGGACCGACCTTCCCGGCCTTCGCGTCCGCGCGCCGCCTGCCCAACCTGTTCGACATCGCCGCCATCCTCTGCATCGGCGGCGTGCTGCTGGCGGTCGTCACGGGGGCCCGCGCCACGCTGGCCCCCCTCGCCGGCAGCACCACCACCATCCATCTCAGCCCGGCCTACCTCCCCGGCTACGCCCTGCGCACCACCCTGCGCATGTTCGCAGCCCTGGCCTGCTCGATCACCTTCACCTTCACCTACGCCACCTGGGCCGCCAAAAGCCGCCGCGCCGCCAAGCTGCTGGTGCCGGTGCTGGACGTGCTGCAATCCGTCCCGATCATCGGCTTCCTCTCCTTCACCGTCGTCTTCTTCATGAACCTGTTCCCCGGCCAAGTGCTGGGCGCCGAGCTGGCGGCGATCTTCGCCATCTTCACCAGCCAAGCCTGGAACATGGCCTTCAGCATGTACCAGTCGCTGAAAACCATCCCCGCCGACCTCGCCGAATGCGCCACCGCCTTCCGCCTCTCGCCTTGGCAGAAGTTCTGGCGCATGGAGGTCCCGTTCGCCATGCCCGGCCTGGTCTGGAACACCATGATGTCCATGTCCGGCGGCTGGTTCTTCGTCGTCGCCAGCGAGGCGGTGAGCGTCGGCGACACCACCTGGAAGCTGCCCGGCATTGGCTCCTACGTGGCCGAAGCGCTCGACCACCGCGACATGCGCGCCGTGTTCTACGCGATCCTGGCGATGCTGGCCGTCATCCTGGCCTACGACCAGTTGCTCTTCCGCCCCCTGGTCGCCTGGTCCGCCAAGTTCCGCTTCGAGCTCACCGCCGGCGTCGAGGCGGAAAACCCCTGGATGCTGAAGCTGCTGCGCCGCACCCGCCTGCTCGCGGGCAGCATCGACGCGCTGAGCGGCGTGTTCAACGCCGCCACCGGGGTGCGGCTGGCACGGTGGCGCACCGCCGCCTCGCCCGCCAAAAGCCGCAAGCCCTCCCGGCTTGGCGACGCGGTGTGGGGCGTCGTGCTCGCCGCCATCGTGCTGGTGGCGCTGGAGAAGATCTGGGCCTACGCCGCCGCCACCCTGAGCTGGGCCGAGCTCGGCCGCGCCGTCGTCCTGGGCGTCTACACCATGCTGCGCGTGGTGGTGCTGATGGTGCTCGCCACCGCCGTCTGGGTGCCGATCGGGGTCTGGCTCGGCCTGCGCCCGAAATGGGCCCGGCGCGCGCAGCCGGTCGCCCAGTTCCTCGCCGCCTTTCCCGCCAACCTGTTCTTCCCCATCTTCGTCGTCATCATCGTCCACTACTCGCTCGACCCGGACATCTGGCTCACGCCGCTGATGGTGCTGGGCACCCAGTGGTACATCCTGTTCAACGTCATCGCCGGCGCCGCCGCCTTCCCGGGGGACCTGCTGGAGGCCTCCGACAACCTGCGTGTCGGCGGCTGGCTCTGGTGGCGCCGGGTCATCCTGCCGGGCATCTTCGCCTACTACGTCACCGGCGCCATCACCGCCTCGGGCGGCTCCTGGAACGCGGCCATCGTCGCAGAGGTGGCGAGCTGGGGCGACGACAAGATCCACGCTGCCGGCATCGGCTGGTACATCGCCCAGGCCAGCGCCGACGGCAACACGCCCCGCATCGTGCTCGGCGTGGCGATCATGTCGGCCTTCGTGCTGCTGTTCAACCGCCTGCTCTGGCGGCCGATGTATGCCTACGCCGCCCGCCGCCTCACCTTTGCTTAGGACGTCCCCATGGACACACCAACCATCGCCCAGCCTCCCCTGGCTGGGATAGCGTCCGCAACCGGGCGTAACCTGCTCGAGGTGCGCGGCATCCGCCAAGCCTACCACAAGGAAAGCGCCGCCGACCTGCTGGTGCTCGACAACGTGGACCTCACGCTGCGCAGCGGCGAAATCGTCGGCCTGCTCGGCCGCTCCGGCTCCGGCAAGTCCACCCTGCTGCGCATCGTCTCCGGCCTCCTCCGCCCCACCGCCGGCACCGTGCTCTGGCGCGGCGAACGGCTGGACGGCCCGGCCGAGGGCGTGGCCATGGTGTTCCAATCCTTCGCCCTGTTCCCCTGGCTCACCGTGCAGGAGAACGTGGAATTGGGCCTCGAAGCCCAAGGGGTGGCGCGGGCGGAGCGGGCCAAGCGCGCCGAGGCGGCCATCGACCTGATCGGCCTCGGCGGCTACGAAAGCGCCTACCCCAAGGAGCTCTCCGGCGGCATGCGCCAGCGCGTGGGCCTGGCGCGCGCCCTCGTGGTCCACCCCGACCTGCTGCTGATGGACGAGCCCTTCTCCGCCTTGGACGTGCTCACCGCCGAGACCCTGCGCACCGACCTCATCGACCTCTGGATGGACCGCAAGCTCCCCATCCAATCCGTGCTCATGGTCACCCACAACATCGAGGAGGCGGTGCTGATGTGCGACCGCGTGCTGGTGTTCAGCTCCAACCCTGGCCGGGTGGCCAGCGAACTGGCCGTGCCCTTCCCCCACCCCCGCAACCGGCTCGACCCGGCGTTCCGCCAAATGGTGGACGACATCTACGCGCTGATGACCCGGCGTGCC
>CAXTNN010000413.1:0-2503 GCA_964245545.1 uncultured Acetobacteraceae bacterium
AACACGTTCTTGAGGTCCACCACCACCCGGTCGCTCAGCGCCTCGGCCAGCCGGGCGGGGGAGAGGGCGCGGAACTCGTTCCATTCGGTGATCAGCACCAGGGCGTGGGCACCCTCCAACGCCTGGTTCGCGTCGTGGCAATACACCACCGCGCCCGGCAGCAGCGGCCGCGCCGCCGCCATCCCCTCGGGGTCGAAGGCGCGGATGGCGGCACCCTCCTCCACCAGCCGGCTGATGATCGCCAGGCTGGCCGCATCGCGCATGTCGTCCGTCTCCGGCTTGAAGGTGAGCCCCAGCACCGCCAGCACCTTGCCCCGCACCGAACCGCCGCACGCCGCCACCACCCGTGCCGCCATCCCCGCCTTGCGCGCGTCGTTCACCGCCACCGTGGTCTCCACCAGCCGCGACGGCGCCCCCCAATCCTGCGCGATGCGGGCCAGCGCCAGCGTGTCCTTGGGGAAGCACGACCCGCCATAGCCCGGGCCAGGATGGAGGAACTTGCGCCCGATCCGCCCATCCAGCCCAATGCCGCGCGCCACGTCATGCACGTCCGCGCCCACCTTCTCGCACAGATCGGCCATCTCGTTGATGAACGTCACCTTCATCGCCAGAAACGAGTTGGCCGCGTATTTGATCAGCTCGGCGGTCTCGATGGCGGTGAACAGGATCGGCGCCTCGATCAGGTTCAGCGGCCGGTACAACCGCCGCAGCACCTCCTGCGCCCGCTCGCTCTCCACCCCGATCACCACCCGGTCCGGCCGCATGAAGTCGCCAATCGCGCTGCCCTCGCGCAGGAACTCAGGGTTGGACGCCACGTCGAACGCCGCATCCGGCCGCGCCCGGCGCACAATCTCAGTGATCCGCCGCCCCGTCCCCACCGGCACCGTGCTCTTGGTGACGATCACCGCATAGCCGGTCAGCGCCCGCGCCACCTGCTCCGCCGCGGCATTGACGTACGAGACGTCGGCATGCCCATCGCCGCGCCGGGTCGGCGTGCCCACGGCGATGAACACCGCCTCCACCCCCTGCACCGCCCGCGCCAGGTCGTCGGTGAAGCTCAGCCGGCCGGCCGCGACGTTCTCCTGCACCAGCCGCTCCAGCCCCGGCTCGTAGATCGGCATGGTGCCGCCATGCAGCAAAGCGAGCTTCTCCGCGTCCCGCTCCACCACGCAGACCTCGACGCCCAGATCGGCAAAGCACGCGCCCGAGACCAGCCCGACATACCCGCCGCCAAGCATCGCGATCTTCATGACAACGCTCCGCTACAATCTCCCTCTCCCGCCCGCGGGAAAGGGCCGGGGTGAGGGGCCCTTACTGCGCCGCCATAGCCTGCCCGCCTTCGCCCGCCCGCTCCGTCAGCAGCCGCGCGAAGTAGGCGATGGTGCGTTGCAGCCCATCCTCCAGACCCACCGCCGGCTCCCAGCCCAACAGCTTGCGCGCCAAGGTGATGTCCGGGCAGCGCTGGGTCGGATCGTCCTGCGGCAGCGGGCGGAACACGATCTCCGACTTCGACCCGGTGAGCCGGATGATCCGCTCCGCCAGCTCGCGCACCGGGATCTCATGCGGGTTGCCGAGGTTCACCGGCCCCGTCACCTCGTCGCCCGTGCCCATCAGCCGCTGGAACCCCTCCACCAGGTCGTTGACGAAGCAGAACGCCCGCGTCTGGCTGCCGTCGCCATAAAGCGTGATCGCCTCGCCCCGCAGCGCCTGCACGATGAAGTTGGACACCACGCGCCCGTCATTGGGGTGCATCCGCGGCCCATAGGTGTTGAAGATGCGCGCCACCTTGATGCGCACCCCGTGCTGGCGGTGATAGTCGAAGAACAGCGTCTCCGCCGCCCGCTTGCCCTCGTCGTAGCACGCCCGCGGCCCCAGCGGATTGACGTTGCCCCGGTAGTCCTCCGGCTGCGGATGCACCGTCGGGTCGCCATACACCTCGCTGGTGCTGGCCTGGAACACCCGCGCCTTCACCCGCTTGGCCAGCCCCAGCATGTTGATGGCGCCGATCACGCTGGTCTTGGTGGTCTGCACCGGGTCGAACTGGTAATGGATCGGCGAGGCCGGGCAGGCCAGGTTGTAGATCTCGTCCACCTCGGCGTAGAGCGGGAACGTGATGTCGTGCCGCAGCGCCTCGAACTGCGAATGCCCCAGCAGGTGCGCGATGTTGTCCTTGCGCCCGGTGAAATAGTTGTCGACACACAGCACGTCATGCCCACCCGCCAGCAGCCGCTCGCACAGGTGCGAGCCAAGAAAACCAGCACCGCCCGTCACCAAAACACGCTTGCGGGTCAAGCTCATGCGGCACGTCTCCCCCATACCATGGCGTTCTAGGCAAACTTCGTTGCCCCAGCAAACAAATTGGAGCATGAAATGACGCGCGGCGGGCTGCCGGACTTGCCCATCCGAGACGTTCTGCCTGCTCTGGCAGAGGCCATCGGCCAAGGCAATGCCCTCCTGGTCGCCCCGCCCGGCGCCGGCAAGACCACGCTCGCCCCCCTCCACC
>CAXTNN010000413.1:2562-2973 GCA_964245545.1 uncultured Acetobacteraceae bacterium
TGCTCGACCACGCACCCGGCCGCATCATCATGATCGAGCCGCGCCGCCTCGCCGCCCGCTCCGCCGCCACCCGCATGTCCGCCCTCATCGGCCAACCCGTGGGCGCCCTGGTCGGCTACCGCACCCGCCTGGACAGCGCCGTCTCCGACGCCACCCGCATCGAAGTGGTCACCGAAGGCCTGCTGGTCCGCCGCCTGCTCTCCGACCCGGCGCTCACCGGCACCGCCCTGGTGATCCTTGACGAAGTGCACGAACGCGCCCTGGCCGCCGACCAAGCCCTCGCCCTGTGCCTGGACCTGCAACGCCAGCTCCGCCCCGAGCTGCGCCTGCTCGCCATGTCCGCCACCCCGGACGGCGCCCGCCTCGCCGGCCTGATGGGCGCCGCCGTGCTGGAAAGCCCCGGCCGCCTGT
>CAXTNN010000414.1:0-2956 GCA_964245545.1 uncultured Acetobacteraceae bacterium
CCTGCAGCAGCGCCGACTGGGTGCGCGGGCTGGCGCGGTTGATCTCGTCGGCCATTAGCAACTGACAGAATACCGGACCCGGCACGAAGCGGAACGAGCGCCGGCCCGACGGATCTTCGTCCAGCACTTCCGACCCGGTGATATCGGCCGGCATCAGGTCGGGCGTGAACTGCACCCGCTTCGGCTGCAGCCCCAACACGGTGCCCAGCGTCTCCACCAGCAGCGTCTTGCCCAACCCCGGCGCGCCCACCAGCAGCACGTGGCCACCCGACAGCAGGCAGACGAGCACCTCGTCCACCACCTGGTCCTGCCCGAAGATCACCCGGCCGATCTCGGCACGGGCCTGGGTTGCGCGGGCAACCAGCCCTTCCATCTCGGCCACCAGAGAATCAGCCGTTGTTATCGACATCCCGAAAGGAACCTCCTGCTCGTGGTTCAATGCTGCCTGCCGGCTGAGTGCGCCACCGCCAGATCGAGCGAGCCTGCTGGTGAGCAGGCGATATGGCGGGGAGGGCTTTCATCGTCAGGGGGATGCTACCTATATCCTGTCACAGTGACAGTGGTCCGATCGGGCGGAGAGCAGGTTGTGAACAAGGCCATGCCGCCAGTAATGAGCCGTCGGATGATGGAGGACAGGCCTGACGTCGCGAGCAACCCCACCGATTATGGCGCGTTTCCGTCGATTGCGGCCGTGAGTAAGCCGTCAAACCAACATATGGCGGCTTCCCGTTCCCAGGTTGAATGCGGCGATCTGCCATTCCTCATTAAACGCGACGGCACATGGCTGTATCGTGGCAGCCCGATTAACAGAAAAGAGCTGGTCTGCCTGTTCTCTGGCGTGCTGAAGCGCGAAGCCGATGGGAGCTTTTGGCTGGAAACCCCCGCGGAGCGCGGGCGCATCGACGTGGAGGACGCGCCGTTCGTTGCGGTCGAGCTGCACTGGACCGGCGATGCCCGCGACCAGGTGCTGAGCTTTCGCACCAATATCGACCAGATGGTCACCGCCGGGCCGAACCACTCCATCCGCGTGGCGCACGACTACCTGACGTGTGAGCCGACGCCGTATTTGCATGTTCGCGACGGCATCGGCAGCGCCCCCGTAGAGGCACGCATCGCCCGTGCCGTGTACTATGAACTGGTCGCGCTCGCTATTCCTGGCATGGTCCGCGGCCGCAAGGTTTTGGGGGTGTGGAGCTGCGGCTGCTTCTTTCCCCTGGGCGACCTGCCCGCCTGCGAGAGCTGACCGGTTGGACATCGCCGACCTGCGCGCCCGCCTGAGCTCCCGTTCGGTGGACGGCACGGTGCCGCAGCGCCCGGCCGACGCACTCGCCCCGGCCGCAAACACGCCGGCAGCGGAAGGGCTGGAGGATGGCCCGCTGATCGCTGCCGCGGTGCTGGTGCCCATCCTGCACGGCGCACATCCAGGCATCATGCTCACCAAGCGTACCACGACGCTTTCCACCCATGCTGGCCAGGTTGCCTTTCCCGGCGGCCGCATGGAGCCGGGCGAGAGCGCCGAGGCGGCCGCTTTGCGCGAGGCCATGGAGGAGGTCGGCCTGCCCGCGCATTGGGTTGAACTCACCGGCCGCCTGCCGGACCGCGTCACCGGCACTGGATTCTGCATCACGCCGGTCCTGGGCCTGATCGCGCCGGGCTTTATCCCCGTGCCCGCCGCTGCCGAGGTGGAGGAAGTGTTCACCTTTCCGCTGCAGACCTTGCTCGACCCGGCGGCCCCGCAGCGCCAGCGCGCGTTCCTGAAGGGCCGCCAGCGCGAGTTCTGGGTGTGGCCGCACCACCAGCACCATATCTGGGGCGCCACCGCGTCCATCTTGGTCGAACTGGCGAACCGCCTGCGCGCGGCCGAAGGCGGCTGACATGCTGCGTGCCGGCGAAGCCCTCACCGCGCTGGCCCCGTTGTTCGCGGCGGTGCTGCTTTGGGCCGTGATCTACCGCCGCCTGCCCAGCCGGCGCGCCGTGGTGCTGCTCACCGTGGTGGAAGTGGCCGTGGCCGGCGCCGTCATTTGGCAGGGCACCAGCGAGGGCTTGGCGCCGCATCAGCGCTATGTGCCCGCCCATCTGGAGCATGGCGCGGTCACCGAGGGCCATGGCGGCTAGCCCGCTCCTGACCGACCGGGCGGTCCTGCGCCTGTTTGCCACTCTCCCCGCCCTACGCCTGGTCGGCGGCTGCGTGCGGGACAGCCTGGTAGGCCACCCCGTCACCGACATCGACCTGGCAACCCCCGCCCCGCCCGAGCAGGTGATCGAAATTCTCGCCAGAGCCGGGATCCGGGCTATCCCCACCGGACTTGCCCACGGCACCGTCACCGCCCTGCTGGACGGCCGCCCGTTCGAGATCACCACCCTGCGCCGCGACGTCAGCACCGACGGCCGCCATGCCGCCGTGGCCTGGACCTCCGATTGGCAGGAAGACGCAGCGCGACGGGATTTCACCATAAACGCCATGTCCCTCGCTTCGGACGGTGCCCTGCACGACTACTTTGGCGGCGCGGCGGACCTGCAAGCGGGGCACGTCCGCTTTGTGGGGGATGCGGCACGCCGGGTCGAAGAGGACTACCTGCGCATCCTGCGCTTCTTCCGCTTCCAGGCCCGCTATGGGCGCGGCGAACCAGACGCGAACGCCCTTGACGCAATCCGCGCCGGGCTTGCAGGGCTGGCGCGGCTGTCCGCCGAACGGGTGTGGGGCGAGGTCAAGCGCATCCTGGCAGCTCCTAACCCGGACGCCGCCATCGCCCTGATGGCCACCACCGGCGTACTCGCTACCCTGCTGCCGGAAGCAGTTCTAACCCGCTTGGCCAGCCTGCCGCTGGACCCGGTGCTGCGCTTCGCCGCCCTCACGGGAGGGCAGTCGGTGGCCGCCGCGACCCGCTTCAAGGCCTCGCTCGCGGAACTCGCGCAGTTGGCGGCGTTGCAAGGCCCGCCGCCGGAAGGCGATGAC
>CAXTNN010000415.1:0-2912 GCA_964245545.1 uncultured Acetobacteraceae bacterium
CTGGACGGGGGCCGCCCCCTGCCGGGAGCTCGCCGCCAAGCTGCCGGCGATCAAACTGGTCACCTACCCGGGTGCCTACCATGATTTCGACGTGCCGCACCGCGAGCTGAAGCTGCGGCCTGGCCTCGCCACCCCCGCGTCCGGTGAGGCCCACACCGGCACCGACCCGGCCGCCCGCGAGGACGCGCTGCAACGGGTGCCCGCCTTTATAGCCGCCCTGCCCGCGACAGGCTGGCCCGCCGCGCCAAGCATGATACAAACGCCAACCCTGCACGAGGCCGCCCCATGAACGAGCAAACCGCCAGCCCCCTCACCTCGCGCTTCTTCTCCGCCCCGCTCAGCGAAACCGACCCGGCGCTCGCTGCGGCCATCCGGGGCGAGTTGGCGCGGCAGCAGGACGGCATCGAGCTGATCGCCTCCGAAAACATCGTATCCGCCGCCGTGCTGGAGGCGCAGGGCTCCGTGCTCACCAACAAATACGCAGAGGGCTATGCCGGCCGGCGCTATTACGGCGGCTGCCACCAGGTCGACCTCGCCGAGACCCTGGCCATCGACCGCGCCAGGCAACTGTTCGGCGCCGGCTTCGCCAATGTGCAGCCGCATTCCGGCGCCCAGGCCAACCAGGCCGTGTTCCTCGCCACCCTCAAGCCCGGCGACACCATCCTCGGCATGAGCCTGGCGGCCGGCGGCCATCTCACCCACGGCGCTGCCCCCAACCTCTCCGGCAAGTGGTTCCGCGCCGTGCAATACGGCGTGCGCCGGGAGGACGGCTTGCTCGACTACGAGGAGCTGGAGCGCCTCGCCCACAGCGAAAAGCCGCGCATGATCATCGCCGGCGGGTCTGCCTATCCCCGCGCCATCGACTTCGCCCGTATCCGCGCGGTGGCAGACGCGGTGGGCGCGCTGTTCCTGGTGGACATGGCGCATTATGCCGGCTTGGTCGCCGCCGGGCTCTACCCCTCGCCGCTGCCCCACGCCCACGTGGTGACCACCACCACCCACAAGACCCTGCGCGGCCCCCGCGGCGGCATGATCCTGACCAACGACGAGGCGCTGGCGAAAGCGATCAACTCCGCCGTGTTCCCCGGGCTGCAGGGCGGCCCGCTGATGCATGTGATTGCGGCCAAGGCGGCCGCGTTTGGCGAGGCGCTGCGCCCCGAGTTCCGCAGCTACCAGCGCGCAGTGCTGGAGAATGCCCGCATCCTAGGTGAGACCTTGCGCACCCTAGGCTGCGACATTGTCACCGGCGGCACCGACTGCCACCTCGTGCTGGTGGACCTGCGCCCCAAGCACACCACCGGGAAGGCCGCCGAGGCGAGCCTGGAGCGCGCCCTCATCACCACCAACAAGAACGCCATCCCGTTCGACCCGGCCAAGCCCGCCATCACCAGCGGCATCCGCCTCGGCAGCCCCGCCGCCACCACCCGCGGCTTCGGCACGGCGGAGTTCCGGGCGGTGGGCGAGATGATCAACCAGGTGCTGGAAGGCCTGTCCCGCTCCAACGACGGCAGCAACGAGGCGGCCGAGCGCGACGTTGGCGAGCGGGTGCGTGAGCTGTGCACGCGGTTTCCAATCTATTGACGGTGGGTGCGGCTAGGCCCCTCACCCAACCCTCTCCCCCAGGGAGAGGGCTTTTCATCTGTGACCTGTCTTGCTTCTCCCTCTCCCTTGGGGAGAGGGCCGGGTGAGGGGCACGCAAGCGCTAACTTCCCCATGAGGTGCCCCTTCTGCGGCCACGATGACACCCAGGTGAAGGACAGCCGTCCCACCGAGGACTCCGCCGCCATCCGCCGCCGCCGGTCCTGCATCGCCTGCGGCCAGCGCTTCACCACCATCGAGCGCGTCCAGCTCCGCGAATTGACGGTGGTGAAGTCCGACGGGCGCCGGGTGGCGTTCGACCGCGACAAGCTGGCCCGGTCCGTCCGCATCGCGCTGCGCAAGCGCCCCGCCACCGAGGAGCGCATGGAGCGGATCGTGAGCGGCATCGTGCGCCAGCTCGAAGCCTCGGGTGAAACCGACATCCACTCCAAGCAAATTGGCGAGATGGTGATGGAGACGCTGAAGGAGGTGGACGCGGTGGCCTATGTCCGGTTTGCCAGCGTCTACCGCAACTTTCGCGAGGCGAAGGATTTCGAGGCCTTTCTCGGCTCGCTGGAAGAACCCACATCGCCGGAATGATCGAGCCCTCGCATATGCGTGCCGCCCTGGCCTTGGCCCAGCGCGGCCTGGGGACCACCTGGCCCAACCCCACGGTCGGCTGCGTCGTCGTGCAGCGCGGCCGGGTGGTGGGGCGGGGCCGCACCGCAGCCGGCGGCCGCCCCCATGCCGAGACCGAGGCGCTGGCCATGGCAGGCCCGGCTGCCCGCGGCGCCGACGTCTACGTGACGCTCGAGCCCTGCAACCACACCGGGCAAACTCCGCCCTGCACCGGGGCGCTGATCGAGGCGGGGGTCGCTCGCGTGATCGTGGCCGGCCACGACCCCGATCCCCGGGTGAATGGCAGCGGCCTGGAGCGGCTGCGCGCCGCCGGCGTCGAAGTGATTACCGGCGTGCTGACCGACGCGGCGGATGTGATGCAGGCCGGCTTCCTTCAGGTGCAGCGCATCGGTCGCCCGCTGGTCACCCTCAAGCTCGCCAGCACCCTAGACGGGCGCATCGCCACCCGCTCCGGCGCCAGCCAATGGATCACCGGGGCGGCCGCGCGTCAGGCGGCGCATGCCCTGCGCGGGCGCCACGACCTGGTGCTGGTGGGCGTCGGCACCGCGCTGGCCGACAACCCGGAGCTGACCTGCCGCATTCCAGGCTTCCGCCCCACCCCGGTCGTGCGGGCCGTGGTCGACAGCCACCTGCGCACCTCGCTCACGGGCAAGCTGGTCGCCACCGCCGCCGCCGCACCCACCTGGCTGCTGCAT
>CAXTNN010000416.1:0-2900 GCA_964245545.1 uncultured Acetobacteraceae bacterium
GCCGCAGCCACCGACCCGTCCTTGACGAAATAGGCAAGGAACTCCGGGGCTTCGAGGTCGCCATGCAGGACCAGCTCGTCCCAGGCGCTGGCATGGCCGATGTAGTCCACGCGCTTGAGATACTGGATAGTCCAGAACACCGGCGTCACCGCATAGCGGACGGAGCGGCCCAGCATGTTGAGCGCCGCCACGCGCCCGTGCTGCTCCGCCACCCGCCAATGCTCCACCCGGATCGGCGGGCCATCGCCCCGGTCGGGGAACCGGGCGATGTCCCCAGCGGCATAGAGGGCGTCCGCCGCCTGCAGGTGGGCGTCAACACTGATGCTGCCGTCGTCGTTGAGCGGCAGCCCGGTGATGAAGCTGGTGGCGGGGCGGACGCCGAAGCCGACCACGACCAGGTCCGCCGGAAGCGTTTCCCCGCCCTCCAGCGCAACGGAGCGCACCATACCCTCGCCTTGGAGCGCGGTGATGGACTGGCCGAGCCGGAACTGAACGCCCTTGCGCTCATGCATCGCCTGCATTGCGCGGCCGATTTCGGGCCCAAGCTGCTTGGCGAACGGCGCCTCTTCGTGCCCCGCCACGGTCACGTCGAGCCCGCGTTCCCGCAGGCTGGCGGCCACCTCCATGCCGATGAAGCTGGCGCCGAGGATCACCGCGCGCCGGCTGCGCTCCGCCTGCGCCAGGATGGCGTCGGCGTCCGCACGGCTGCGCAGCAGGAACACGCCGCCCAGCTCAGCGCCGGGCAAGTCGGGCTTGCTCGGAATGCCGCCGGTGGCGACCAGTGCTGCGTCATACGCCAATGCGCTGCCATGGGCGCATTCGATCCGCTTGGCCCCCGGGTCGATCCGGGTCACCTTAGCGGTCACGCGTTCGATGGCGTGCTCGTGATAGAAGGCCTGGCTCTGCAACGGGCTTTTCTCGGCGCCCGGTTCGCCAGACAACGCGTATTTGCTGAGCACGGTCCGGTCGTAGGGGACGCGGTTGGCCTCGTCGAGCATTACCAAGCGGCCGCCGAACCCTTCCTCCCGCAGCGTTTGCGCAGCCATCGCGCCCGCCGCGCCGGCGCCGATAATGACGAAGCAGCGTGCATCGGCGGCCGGGGCCGGCTTGGGGGCGGGCTCGGCGCGGCTGAGCTTGATGCGGCCGCCCTCGACCACCGCGGCGAAGCGTTCCAACGGGTCGAGCGCCGGTGGTTCCAGCACGGCGCCGGTGCGCAGGCAGAACGTGGCCTTGTGCCAGGGGCAGACCACCCGCGTGCCGTTGCGCACCCCTTGCGCGAGCGGCGCTCCGGCGTGGCGGCAGGTAGCGGAGAGGGCGCTGATCTCGCCCTCAAACCGGCTGAGCAGGAGGGTGCTGCCGAATGCCTCCACCGTCCGCGACGCGCCTTCCGGAAGATCCTTGTCCGGCCCGGCGTCAAAGCTTTCCTGCGGCATGGTTCGCCCTCCTTCAGCCTGTGGTAGCATGCAACGCATTGAGCGCGGCTGGGACGCATCTGCCGAGCGCCGGAGGAACCATGCGGATTGCGCTGACCATGACGGTGCTGGCGGCGCTTGGCGGATGTGCCGCCGGGTCTGGCATCCTGCAGGTCGGGCCTGGGGTCTACGCGCTGTCCGAACTGCGGGCGCCCGTACTCGGCGGCGGCGGCGAAGCCATGCGGGTGGTGCTGGCGAAAGCGGCGGCGTTTTGCCAGCACCAAAGCCTCGCCTTCCTGCCGCTGCAGTTGCGGCCGGATGGCGACCCGCGCACGCCCTATTACCCGACCGCGTTCGACGCGACGTTCCGCTGCGTTCCGCCCAGCGACCCGGCGTTGCACCAGGCACCGCTTCCGTTCGCGCCGATGCCGCGGCAGGCGGGGTGAGCGAAGCCTAAAAGAACTCCTCAAAATGGCCGATCACCTCGTCCGGCGCTTCCTCGGCCAGGAAGTGGCCGCTGTCCACGGCACTGCCTCGCACCTCACCGGCACAGTACTCGCGCCAGATCGCCGCCGGGTCATACCAGCCGCCGATCCGCCCCTTCTGGCCCCACAGGACCAGCATCGGGCATTGCACCTTGCGCCCCTCCGCGCGGCTGATGCGGTCATGCACCAAGTCGATGGTGCAGGCGGCGCGGTAATCCTCGCACATGCCGACGAGCGCCGCCGGGTTATGGGCTGCGGCCAGGTAGTCTTCCAACGCTTCCGGAGCGAAGAAGGGCGGGATGCCGGCGCCCTTGCCGGTGTGGGCGGCAAACCATGTGTCCGGCGCCTGATTAATCAGGTCCTCGGGGAAGGGATGCGGCTGCGCGAACCAAAACCAATGATAGTAGCCCAGCGCGAACGACATATCGGCCCGCTCGAAATGCTCAATGGTCGGCACGATGTCCAGCACAGCGAGCTTGGTGACCCGTTGCGGCGCCTCCAGTGCGAGGCGGTGCGCCACGCGGGCGCCTCGATCGTGCGCGGCGACGGCAAAGCTGGCGTGACCAAGCTGCGTCATTAGGTCGGCCACGTCGCGGGCCATCTCAGTCTTGGCGTAGGGCGCATGGTCGGGTGTCGCGGGTGGCTTGGCGCTGCCGCCATAGCCGCGCAGGTCGGGGCAGACGATAGTGAAACGGCCTGCCAGCGCGGGCGCCACCTGGTGCCACATGGCGTGCGTTTGGGGATTGCCATGCAGCATGAGCAAAGCCGGGCCGCTGCCGCCGATGCGGTAGCGCACGGTCCCGCCGGGCACTTCGGTGGTTTGAAGGCGAAAACCCGGAAAGAACATGGACGCTCTTCTCCTCCCTGCGGCTGCCACCGCCACGCCAGCCGAACCATCCGCCGCTTGCGAGGTGCAATCAGGATGCCGGGACCGCACAGCCGCCGCACGGCTCACGCGATGGTTATGATACCGAATTGGAGCATGATTATGATGATGGTTCAG
>CAXTNN010000417.1:0-2891 GCA_964245545.1 uncultured Acetobacteraceae bacterium
GCGGGCCACGGGCGTGCGCCACGCCGGAAACGCGTCTACCGCGCCGCGGGCGGCCGGGGCCATGGGGGGCGCGGCGGCACGGGTGGCTTTGCGGTCCCTCGTGCGGCCGGCCAGCGGGTCTGGCAGTTCCTCGCGCAGCATGACCGTGGCCTCGCCGCGCAGGATCGGCCGCGCCCGTTCGGCCACCAAGGCCAGGCCGGCCCGCTCACCCTCGCCGCGGGTCAGGGCGCCGATGGCTACCAGTTGGCGGATCACGCCGCGCCAGAACCCGTCTGAGTGGTCCGCCCCGGCGCCCCAGGTGGGCAGCCGGTCATGGGCGTGCTTCTCCACCATCGGAGTGCGCTGGCCGCGCAGCACGGCGGTGATGTGCAGGGCGCCGAACATCTGCCCGGTGCGGTAGATCGCCGACAGCACCTTCTGCGCCGCCACCGTGCCGTCGAACAGCCGGGGCGGGCTGGCGCAGGTGTCGCAATGGCCGCAGGGCTCTGGCAGCGTCTCGCCAAACCAAGCGAGCAGGCCCTCCGTGCGGCACCCCGGCGTCTCGGTGAGGCTGATCATCGCCTCCAGCCGCGCGGTACGAACCCGCTTTTCCGCCTCCGGCGCGTTGGACTGATCGAGCCAGTGGCGCGCCCGCACGATGTCCTCGCCGCCATGGAGCAGCATTGCGTCCGCCCGCTCGCCGTCGCGCCCGGCCCGGCCGATCTGCTGATAATACGCTTCCGGGCTGTCCGGCATGTCGAGATGCACCACAAAGCGCACGTCCGGCCGGTCGATGCCCATGCCGAAGGCGATGGTCGCCACCATCACCACGGCCTCGCCGGAGCGGAACCGCTGCAGCGCGATCCGCTTTTCCAGGGGCGCCAGCCCGGCATGGAACGGGATGGCGACGTGGCCGCTGGCCTGCAGGCTGGCGGCCACCCGCTCGGTCTTGGTGCGGCTGCCGCAATAGACGATGCCGGCCTGCCCGCTATGCGTTTTCAAGAACGTGCTCAATTGGGCCATCTCGCCAGTCTTTGCGGCGGCGGCGATGTGCAGGTTGCGGCGGTGGAAGCTTGCGGCAAACACGGCCGCGTCCGGCATATCCAGCGCCTGCAGGATGTCATCGCGCGTGCGGTGGTCGGCGGTGGCGGTGAGGGCAATGCGCGGCACCCCCGGGAAGTCCTGCCGCAACCGGCGCAGGGCGCGGTATTCCGGGCGGAATTCATGCCCCCAGGCCGACACGCAATGCGCCTCGTCCACCGCGACCAGCGCCACTTCCTGCCGCCACAGCCGCTCCAAGGTGCCCGGCATCATCAGCCGCTCGGGCGACACGTAAAGCAGGTCCAGCGTGCCATCGGCCAAGGCGCGGGAGATGCGGGACGCGTCCTCCGGCTCCACCTCGGAATGCAGCGCCCCTGCCGAGACTCCCAGTTGGCGCAGCGCCGCCACCTGGTCGTCCATCAGCGCGATCAGGGGCGAGACCACCACTGCCACGCCATGCCGGGCCAAAGCGGGAACCTGGTAGCACACGCTCTTGCCGCCGCCGGTCGGCATCAGCACCAGCGCGTCGCCGCCAGCCATGACCTGCGCGATGGCGTCCGCTTGCAGGCCGCGGAACTCCGGGAAGCCGAACACCCGGCGCAGGATGTCCAGCGGGGTCTCCGGCCCGGTTATTCCATCAGGCATTCAGGGCAAATCGATGTCGATCTCGGCCCGCCGGTCCTTCACGCCGGGCTGGCTGGACGGCGGCACGCCCCCGGCCTTGGTGACGATATCGCTGGCGGGCACGCCATCCTTGACGAGTTCAGCCGTCACCGCGTCAGCCCGCTGCTGCGACAGCTTGGTGTTTTCAATCGGGCCGACGACGGAGTCGGCGTAGCCGATCACCTCCACGGGGGCGGTCGGATTGCGCTTGGAAATGGCGGCGGCATTGTCGACGATGGCAAGCGCCGGCGTGTCAAGCTGCGCCGAAAACGGGGTGAAAAACACCGGGAAGGTGTGCTCCGGCCCATCCTGGGCGCACCCGGAAAGAGCAAGCAGGCAAAAGCCGAACAAGACGCGGCGCATCGAGGAACTCCGTTTGTCGCGACCGTAACTGCCCCGCGGCGCGAAGCCCCGTCAATCGCACAATAATGCCATAGCAGGGCCTGCGGCCGGCGGCGGAAGCCGTCGCTAGGCCGCCGCCGCCACGGCACGCCCGCCCGAGAGCCGCCAGATACGGTCGAGCTGCTCCACGCCGGTGAGGCGATGCGCGATCAGCAACAGGGTGCGCCCTTCCGCCAAACCATTGAGCGTCCGCAGGAATTGCCGTTCGGTCTGCGCGTCCAACCCGGTGCAGGGCTCGTCCAGCACCAGGATCGGCGCGTCCGACAGCAGGGTGCGCGCAAGGGCAATGCGGCGCGCTTGGCCGCCAGACACCCGGGCGCCGCCCTCGCCGAGCCAAGTGTCCAGGCCGTCTGGCAAGCCGCGGACGAACTCGCCCATTTCGGCGCCATCCAGGGCGCGCCACAGCGTTGCATCATCGGCGCCCGGGCGGCCGAGCAGGAGGTTGGCGCGGATCGTGTCATCAAACAGGTGCGTCGCCTGGGAGAGGAAGCCAATGCGCGCGCGAACGTCGCCGGAGAGCAAAGTGGCGACATCCACCCCGCCCAACTCGATCGCGCCTGCGCTGGGCGCCACCAGCTTCAGCAGCAAGCCGGCCAGGGTGGACTTGCCCGCGCCGGATGGGCCGAGAATAGCCACCCGAGCGCCCTGCGGCACATCGAGCGTGAGGCCGTCGAACAGCTCCGGCTGATCCGGGCCCCAGCGGAAATGCACCCCGGCAAAGCGCAACGCCGTGCTGGCGGGCGGATCGGCCGGGCGGGCGGGTTCCGCCACGCTGGTTGGCGGCGCGGCCGCCTCCAGCACCCGTG
>CAXTNN010000418.1:0-2881 GCA_964245545.1 uncultured Acetobacteraceae bacterium
AGCCCCGGCCCGCCCCAACCCTGCAAGGCGGCGGCAAGCTTCCAGCCCAGGTCAACGGCATCGCCGATGCCCATGTTCATGCCGAAGCCGCCAAACGGCGGATGCAGGTGGCACGCATCCCCGGCCAGGAACACCCGCCCTTCGCCATACCGGTCCGCAATCAGGCTCTGCGCGACCCACAAGTCGCCGCGCACCACTTCCACCGCCAGGTCAGCCAATCCCGTGCTCTGCCGCACCATCGCCGCCTGGTCGGCCGTGCCCTGCCCTTCGCTCAGCTTGGTCGCCATGAAGAACCACAGCCCGTGCTGATCCATCGGCCCCAGCAAGCCAGTACATGATCGCCTGGCCATGCACCTGCCGCCCCGCCAGCTCGGGCGCTCGGAAGGTCACGCTGTAGTTGCGCATCGCCGGGCCGCCGCCCTCCATCCGCGCCCCCACGGCCTCTCGCACCAGGCTGCGTGCGCCGTCCGCACCGACGAGATAGGCGGCCTGCACCATGCGCTCCGCCCCGGTGGTCCGGTCGGCCAGCCGCGCCGACACGCCCGCCGCATCCTGCGTGAAGCCAACTAGCTCGGTCTGGAACAGCACCTGCACGCCCGGCAGCGACACCGCCCGCGCGCGCAATACTTCTTCCAACGTGTATTGCGGCACCCACTGCGCTTCTTCCGGATAGCGTTCGTCCCGCACCCGGCGGCCATTGAACGCATTGCCGAAGCGCGCCAACTCCGGCCCGTTCATGCGGGTGGCGAACACCACGTCTGGCGGGTAGTCGGGCGGGATGGGAGATGCCCGGCGCAGCGCATCCGCAATGCCCCAGCGCCGCAGATGCCCCCGCGACCGGACATTGGTGGTCTTGGCGCGCGGGCTGTAGCCCACCCGGTCGTTGCGCTCCACCACGGTGCAAGAGACGCCGCGCAGGCCCAGCTCAATGGCCAGCGACAGCCCGACCGGCCCGCCGCCGACGATCAGCACGTCCATGGGGTGCGCCTAGCGCCTGATCGGATCAGGTTGGGCGAACCTGATCCGTGAATCAGTCGCGCAGACAACGGCTAAAGCATGGCCGGTGAACGGCGGTGAACCGGTCATGCTTTAGCTCGCCGCTTCGTAGTTGTGCACGAAATCCGCCGGCGGCGTCGGTCCCCAAACATAGAACGCATCCTCGCCGGGATGGTCCCCCGCCTCCCAATCGCAGTCGACGGGGATGTAGTCGATATCGGACGAATACTCGCTGTAGCTGCCCCACGGATCGCGCACGTAGTGGAAGTAGTTGGAGCCAAGCACGTGCCGCCCCATGCCCCAGCCGGCGGTGAAGCCCTTGTCCGCCATCTGCATCGCGCCCAGCCCCACCTCGTGGATCGACCCCACGTCCCAGCTCAGATGGTGCAGCCCCGGCCCATTCGACTTCGCCAACGCAATCATGTGGTGGTCGCTGCCATGGATGCCGTGCATGAACGCCACCCCGTCGCCCGACCGGTCGGACAAACGCAGGCCCAGCACGCGGCTGTAGAACTGCACCGAGCGGCTGACATCGCTGCAGAACATCATCACATGCGCCAACCGCCGCGGCCGCACGGCCGGCGCGCGGGAGCGGGCATGCGAGCCCTGCACCCCAGGCGGGGAGGATGGGTTGGACTGCACCGCCTTATGGTTCGGCGAGGACTTCTCGGCCACCTGGATCTCGATCAGCGTGCCATCCGGGTCGCGGAACCACACCCCGTTGGAAAGGAACCCCTCCGGCGCGTCAATCTGCGCCACGCCGTGCTCCTTCAACCGGGCACGCAGCGGGTCGATGTCCTCCGGGTAGGCGCCAAAGGAGACATAGGTCAGCTTCTTCGCCGCCCCCTCCAGGACCCGGCCCCAGCGATGGTCGTGCCCGGCGGTATACAGCCCCAGGCCATTGCCCTCCTCGCGCACGTCCAGCCCAAAATCGGCATAAAACCGCTCGGCCTGCTTCAAGTCAGGAACGACGAAATTGAAGTGGTCGACCGAGTGAACCCCCAGTTCACCAGGCCGGCGTGGCTGTACTGTCATGCTGCGGATCTGGGTCATGCTGCCCTCCCAACGGCCATCCTCTGCGACGGCTCATTCAACAACCCTGATTATGGTGCGACCGTGCGCCCTGGAAAAGGGAGCAAATCGTCCCCCAAGCGCCCGGTCCCGTACCCACTCACTCCGGCCGCGGCCCGCTCGGCCAGCTTGCTCCTCAACGCGGCACGCCGAGCGGCAGCCCCACCCGCGCCCGGTCGCCTCCGGAGGGCGGCCCGTAGCCCGGCATCGCCACCGCCAGCCCGGCAACGGCGAGCGCAATGGCGGCAAACCCGACCAGCCCGGGCCGGTAGCCGCCGAACTGGTCGAAGCTGGCCCCCATCGCCAAGGAGCCGGTGCCGACGCCCAACAGGTAAAGCCCGAAGGCGATGCCGTAGAGCCGCCCAAACAGCGCCGGGTCGAAGTAGCGCCGGATCAGGAACGAGATGAAGTCCGCTTCCGCCCCGACCACCAAGCCCAGCACGATAGCCACCACATAGCTCGAAGCCGGATCGAACGAGTAGGCCAGCAGCAGGAAGGCAGCCATCGCCAACAGCGCAATCCCGGCAAGCAGGTAGGGCGCGTGGAACCGGTCCAACAACCAGCCCAAGCCGCCGCGCCCGGCCACGGTCGCCAGCCCGGTCAAGCCCGCTATCCGCGCCGCCGCCGCTGGCGTGAAGCCCCGGTCGACCATCATCGGCACCAGATGCGCCAACACCCCGAGGCTGACGATGCCGATCAGCACGAAGGCGGCGCACATGAGGATGAACGCCTGGCTGCGGACCGCCCGCGCCACCTCGCCGGCCCCCGCCGCCCTGCGCGCGGGCGATCATCGAGCCGTCCACGTCGTCGTCGG
>CAXTNN010000419.1:0-2848 GCA_964245545.1 uncultured Acetobacteraceae bacterium
CCATGGCGGCGGTGAGCGAAACGGCCGACCTGCGCCTGCTGCGCCCGCTGCTGGCCTTTCCGCCGGACCGCTTGGCCGCCGTGGTCGCCGCGGCCGGCTTGGTGGCGGCGCAAGACCCGACCAACACCGACCTGCGCACCACCCGCGCCCGCCTGCGTCATGAAATCGGCAGCGCTCGCGCTGGCGTGCTCGAGGTCGCCGCCGTGCAGGGCCGCCAGCGCATGGCCATGGATGGCACGGTCGCCGCCGAACTCGCCTATCGGGTGCAGATGGTCCCCGCCGGTTTTGCCGTGCTGTCGCCAGGCCCGATCTCGGCGGAGGCGCTGGCGGCGGTGCTGCGGACAGTGTCGGGGCAGCCATACCCGATCTCCGGCGTCGCCCGCTTGGCCGCGGCGCCGGGCCCGGCCACGCTCGGCGGCGCCCGTATCCTGCCGGCCGGCAAATTGGGCCCGGGATGGCTGGTGGTGCGAGAGGCG
This sequence comes from uncultured Acetobacteraceae bacterium, assembly GCA_964245545.1. Lineage (GTDB taxonomy): Bacteria > Pseudomonadota > Alphaproteobacteria > Acetobacterales > Acetobacteraceae > LMUY01. The sequence goes on from CAXTNN010000419.1 coordinate 477, forward strand.
GCGGCCATGTCCGCCCCGGTGGACGCCGCCGGCGGCGCGGTGTGGGACGGCCGCTTTCGCATGGCCCGGCCACTTGCCGGCCATAGCATCGGAGCGTTGGGAGCCGATGCGGCCGCTTTCCACCGGGTTTCACCCTGGCCTGCCGCAGTGCTGCGGACGCTGCCGGCGCTCCGCTGCAACGCCACGCTATCCGCAGTGCCGCATTTGGATTATGCTTCTGCCCTATGTAAGAGTAGGGCCAGTTTGGCGGTGGTGTACAATGCGGCCGTTCCCGCTGCGGGGGCCGCCTTTGCGGGTTGTTGACCGGTCAGGGCTTTGCTGGAGCAGTTTTCGTCCCATGTTGATGGAGCTGTACCGGCCAAACCGGTTACGTTGGACTGAACGGACGAGGTGGCCGCAAGCGGGGCACCAAAGTCGACTTCATGGATGTGCCAGGAACCACAGATGAGCAATTTTGGCCGCAACCTCGCGCTCTGGGTGATCATAGCCCTTTTGCTGGTGGTTCTGTTCAATCTCTTCCAGCCCGGCACCTCGCAACGCGCCACGACCCAGGTCGCCTATTCCGATTTCCTGAATGACGTCTCGGCCAACCGTGTCCATGACGTGACGATCCAGGGCCGGGTGATTACCGGCCAGATGATCGACAACCGCACCTTCCAGACCTACACGCCGGACGATCCGACTCTCGTGCAACGGCTGACGGACAAGGGCGTGCGGGTGATCGCCAAGCCCGAGGATGAGGGCAGCAACAGCATCTTCCACTACCTGCTCAACTGGTTCCCGATGCTGCTGCTCATCGGGGTATGGATCTTCTTCATGCGCCAAATGCAGTCGGGCGGCGGCCGGGCCATGGGCTTCGGCAAGTCGCGCGCCCGTATGCTGACGGAAAAGCAGGGCCGGGTGACGTTTGAGGACGTGGCGGGCATCGACGAGGCCAAGAGCGAGTTGCAGGAGATCGTCGAGTTCCTGAAGGACCCGCAGAAGTTCCAGCGCCTCGGCGGCAAAATCCCCAAAGGCGTGTTGCTGGTCGGCCCTCCCGGCACCGGCAAGACGCTGTTGGCCCGCGCCATTGCGGGTGAGGCTAACGTCCCGTTCTTCACGATTTCAGGCTCGGATTTCGTCGAAATGTTCGTGGGCGTCGGCGCCAGCCGCGTGCGCGACATGTTCGAGCAAGGCAAGAAGAACGCGCCCTGCATCATCTTCATTGACGAGATTGACGCCGTCGGCCGTCATCGTGGCGCTGGCTTGGGCGGCGGCAATGATGAGCGCGAGCAGACGCTGAACCAGATGCTGGTCGAGATGGACGGGTTTGAGAGCAATGAGGGCGTGATCCTCATCGCCGCCACCAACCGCCCCGACGTGTTGGACCCGGCGCTGCTCCGCCCGGGCCGCTTCGACCGCCAGGTGGTGGTGCCCAACCCGGATGTGGGCGGGCGTGAGAAAATCCTGCGCGTGCACATGCGCAAGGTGCCGCTGGCCAACGATGTGGACCCCAAGACCATCGCGCGCGGCACGCCCGGCTTCTCCGGTGCCGATTTGGCGAACCTGGTAAACGAGGCCGCCTTGCTCGCCGCCCGTATGGGCAAGCGCACGGTGGCCATGTTCGAGTTCGAGCATGCCAAGGACAAGGTGATGATGGGCAGCGAGCGCCGTTCGCTCGTCATGAGCGATGCCGAGAAGCGCATGACCGCCTACCATGAAGCCGGCCACGCCCTCTGCGCCATGAACGAGCCGGATTGCGACCCGGTGCACAAGGCAACCATCATCCCACGCGGCCGCGCGCTCGGCCTGGTGATGAGCCTGCCGGAAGGGGATCGCCTGTCCGAGAACAAGGCTCGTTTGGTCGCGCGGCTGGTGATGGCGATGGGCGGCCGGGTCGCTGAGGAGATCATCTTCGGGCCGGATCGTGTCTCAACCGGCGCCGGCGGCGATATCAAGCAAGCGACCAACATCGCCCGTAACATGGTCACCGAGTGGGGCATGAGTGAAGGGCTTGGCATGATCGCCTATGGCGACAACAGCCAGGAAGTCTTCCTCGGTCACAGCGTGACCCAGAACAAGAACGTCTCCGAAGTGACCGCCCGCGAGATTGATGCCGAGATCAAGGGCATCATCGACCGTGCCTATGTTCGCGCCAAGACAATCCTGACCGAGAACATCGAGCATCTGCACCGCCTTGCCCGCGGCCTGCTGGAGCACGAGACGCTATCCGGTGATGAAATCCGCACCGTTCTGCGCGGTGATCCAGTGATCAAGAAGGTGGTGGACGAACCCGCCCCTGAGACCCGCCGCGCCTCCGTCCCTACCACGCGGCCGATCTCTCCACCTTCCCCAGGCCTAGGCGCCGCTCCTCAGCCCGGCTAGCCTCATGT
>CAXTNN010000420.1:0-2843 GCA_964245545.1 uncultured Acetobacteraceae bacterium
CACATTCACATCCCGCGCCGGAAGCCCGATTCCAAACAGCGTGAAACCGCTCTAACCCCTGCGCCCCACAGCGTTCGCACATCCTTTAAGCAACTTTGATGATCCTTCTACTCGCCCTCTCCCGTTCTTCACGGGAGAGGGCGGGGTGAGGGCTCTTTGCGCGATGACCCATTCAAACACGGGCATTTTCGCCAACTGATCGCGGGGTCGCGCCCTCACCCCAACCCTCTCCCGCCCGCGGGGGAGGGAGTTTCATCCACCCGGGAAATGTTTCAACCCGGTGGCACGGCGCCGGGTCAGCCCTGCTGCCGCAGCCACCGCATGTCGGACGGCTGCTCCTGCTTGTGCGAGACCAGCACCTGCCAGCGCGCTGCATCGTGCCGGGCATAGAGGCGTCCTTGATTGTCCTGCCCGTTGGAGAAGTGCCGCTCAATCCAACCATCCGCACCGCGAACCGTTTTCCACGCGGCCGGGGTGCCCCGCTCCGCGCGGTCCAGTTCGGCCAGGCCGCGCCAAAGCCCGCGACGGTCGGCCAGCTCGATGCAGACGAGTTTCAAGCTGTCGCGGACCAAGTCGATGCGGGGCAACAGATGCTCCATCACTGTCGCGACCTCGCGGTCCACGGCAGCGGTGGCGGAGCGAGGCGGCGCGGGCTCCGCGTGGGCGCGCTCAGGCGGCGCCTCCACCCTCTCCATCAACCGCTGCAGCTCGCCCTGCAGCGCGGCGCGGGCCGCATCACTGCTCTCCACCTTGTCCATCGCTCGCGCGAGCTGTTCGCGGATCGCCGACAACCCTTGCCGCAGCGCGTCGCGTTCGGCGGCCACCTGCTCAAACCGCTCCTGCACCAGCCGCTCGCGTAAACGCGCGGGGTCCTCCGCCGAGTGGGCGGCGGCGGCGCCAAGCCGGTCCGCCAGGGCCTGCTCGGCCCGCTCGCTCCAACCCTGCACGCGGATGAACCAATCCCCGGGCATGCCCGACATGTTGGGGCCGCTGCGCACGGGTTGCAGAGCGGCGGCCGCCATCGCCGCCAGCATCCGGTCGCGGGCGGAGGCGGGGCCGTCGAGGAAAACGTAGGCGTCGCTCGCCCCCGGTTCGGCCACCACCCGCCAGCCGGGTTGCGGCGCCCAGGGCCGGCAATCGCCCGGCAGGAAGGCGCGATCCGTCACCTCGACCCGGTCGCCGGGATGCAGCGGAAACACCAGGCCCGCCCACCGCACGCCGCAGCGCCCGTCCGGCAAAGCAAGGCGATGCGCGGGGAAATGACCCTCGACCGTGCCGTCTCGGCATCGCGTGACGCTGATCATTGCGGAGGCGACAGGCGGCTGCATGATGGCCATTGTATTCCGGTCGCGTTGCAAGTTTAAGCTCTTTGCGGAGGGTTCATTACGTATGTCGTGGTTTGTGCAGCAGGGTTCAGCCTGGTTGGCCGCGCTGCAGGCTGCCGACCTGGCCCGGCTGTTCGGCAATTGGCTGACAATCATCGCCCTGTCGCTCGTCCTGATCGCGGTGGCACTGCGTTATTGGCTCCAGCTCCGCCGCGGGGTCGACAGGCTGCGCGCCGCGTTCAGCCCGGCTGCCGACGCGGTGCAGCGCACCCACGAGGCGCCCGACGGCTTCGCCCCGCAGTATGAGGCAGTCCGGGCGGAGCTGGGCGGGGTGGCGCCCATTGGCAACGCGTGGCGCGATTGGACGGGAACGCTCATCACCGACGCGACGTCCGTGCGCGCGACGGTGCGGCCGCACGATTACCTGTCGCTGGAGCTGCTGCGGAGCTGCGGGGTCAACCCGCGCTTCCACGCGGCGATGCCGAACCTGCTGGTCGGCGCGGGACTGCTGCTGACCTTCGCCGGCCTGTCGCTCGCTCTCTCGTCGGCTGGCGGCATCGTCGGCGCGGACAAGGCGGTGCGCGAAAGCGGCCTGCGCACCCTGCTGAGCACGGCGTCGGCCAAGTTCGTGTTCTCGCTGGCGGGTTTGGCCTGCTCTATCCTCTACACCGTCGGGCGCAACCGCCTGTTGGCGAACGCCGAGCGGGGGCTCGACCGGTTGCTGGAGGCCGTCGAGCAGCGCATCCCGTTCGTGACTGCCGCCGGGTTGCAGGCGGAGGCCAACACGTCCCTGCGGGAGTTGGTCGACGCGCAGCAAGTCTTCTCCAACCAGCTCGCCGTCAGCATCGGCAGCAAGCTCGACGAAGCGTTGGACGCGCGGCTCGGCGAGCACATCGGCCCCTTGCGCACGGCCATCGAATCGCTCGCCGCGGGGATCGGCACCCGCAGCGAGGATACCATGCAGGCGATGCTGCAGGGCTTCCTGGAGCAGTTGCGTGGCGGCAGTGACGAGGCCATGCGCCAGGTGGCCGACACGCTGACGGAGCTTGCCCGCTCCATGGCCGACGTGCGGGCGGGCCTGGCGGAGGCGGCGTCCCGCATGGCCAGTTCGGCCGACCAGATCGCCGAGCAGATGTCGCGCCAGGCCGGCGAGGCCGTGGGGCGCCTGACCACCCAGATGGAAGGGCTGGTGTCGGAACTGCGGGAGCTGGCGCGGCAGTCGCGCGACGCCGGGTCGGAGGCGATGGCGGCGGCGGCGGGCCAAATCGCCGCGGCCGGCCACGCCTTCACCGCAACCGCCAGCGCCATCTCGACCACGGTCGAGCAGGCCCTGGAGGGCATGACCCAGCGCATGGGCGGCGAGGCGGAGGCGGCTGCTCGCCAGATGAACGCCGAATTGGCCCGGGTGGCCGACCTCCTGCGCACCATTGCCGAAACCACGCGGCAGGGCAGCGAGGCCGCGGCGTCGGCTCTGTCCGATCGCCTGGCGGCGATGACGGCCGCGCTGGAGGCAAGCAC
>CAXTNN010000421.1:0-2836 GCA_964245545.1 uncultured Acetobacteraceae bacterium
GGAACATGGTGTTCACTGGGCGGCGGTAGGGCGGCAGGGCGGTGATGTCCCGCCCGCCCAGGGTGATGCGCCCGGCGGCGGGAGCGATGAAGCCGGCGAGGGTGCGCAGCAGGGTGGTCTTGCCGGAGCCGGAGCCGCCGAGCAGCACGAACAGCTCGCCGCGGCCGATGGCGAGGTCGAGCGCTTCGAGGGCGGTCCATCCGCCGTAGCGGACGGTGAGGGAATGGATGTCGAGGTGGCTGGGAGTTAAAGCCGGCAACCTCCCCGTGTCATGGGCAGGAGGCGGCTTGGGGTTGTCCATGAGGGTGGTCTGGTGCTGCTGGTCCACCCTCACTCCACCCTCCCCCGCCTGCGCAGGGCCATCGGATATGGCGCTTGTCTCCCTCTCCCGCTTGCGGGAGAGGGCCGGGGTGAGGGGCCCTGACGGTCGACCCATACCTCCAGACGGCGACATTTGGTCGCGCCAACCACCCTCACCCAACCCTCTCCCGCCAGCGGGAGAGGGCTTCTGCCGGCTGTCATGTCCATATGCCATAGCGGTGGCGGCCGCCAGCGAGAGCGGGGTGCATGCGGCTACGACCCGGCCTTGAAGCGGGCCCACATGCGGGTGCGGGCGCGGACGGCTTGTTCGGGGACGGCGGCGACGGTGAAGGAACGGTCCAGGGCGGCGGCGTCGGGGTAGACGTTGGGGTCGTCGCGGACGGCGGAGCGGACCATCGGGCGGCTGGCGGGGACGGCGTTCGGATATTGCACGGTGTTGGTGATGCCGGCGATGACCGAGGGCTGCAGGACGAAGTTGATGAACTGCATGGCCAATTGGGGGTGAGGCGCGTCCTTCGGCACGGCCAGCATGTCGAACCAAAGCTGGGTGAACTCCTTCGGAGCAACATAGGCCACCGGGTCGCGCTTGGCTTCGGCGGCGCGGCTGGCGGCCTGGATCACGTCGCCCGAGTAATCGAAGGCGAGGCAGGTCTCACCGGCCGCCATGGCCTCGATGGCGCCGCCGCTGGCGAAGGTGCGGATGTAGGGGCGGATGGCCATCAGCGTGTGCTCGACTTCGGCGAGATCCGCCGGCTTGGTGCTGGAGGGATCGTGGCCGAGGTATTTCAGCACCGTCGGGATCACGTCGGTGGCGCTGTCCAGCATGGTGATGCCGCAGGGGGCGAGCTTCTTGGCGTTGTCGGGCTTGAACAGCAGGTCCCAGCTATTGACAGGGGCGTCCGGGTCGAGCGCGCGGATTTTGGTGGGTATCTCGCCGAGGCCGATGGTGCCCCAGAGATAGATGGCGCCGTATTGGTTGCCCGGGTCGGAGGTGGCGAGGCGCCCCAGCAGCTTGGGGTCCTCGCCGGCCATGTTGGGGATTTTGCTCTTGTCGAGCGGCTGCAGCGCGCCGGCCTTGATCAGCCGGGAGAAGGTGGGCTCGGCGGTGGGAACGATGATGTCGTAGCCGGAGTGCCCGGCGAGCATCTTGCCTTCCAGGGTCTCGAGGCTGTCGTAGACGTCATAGTGGATGTCGACGCCGAACTGCTTCTTGAAGGCGTCGAGAGCCGCCGGGTCGATGTAGTCGGTCCAGTTGTAGACGTTCAGCACCTTCTCTTGCGCGTGCAGGCCGAGCGGCAGCAGGAGGGCGAGAACGACAAGGCGGAGGAACATCGGGCGTGGCTCCAGCGGCGACCCGGCTGACCCTAAATGGCTGACGCACCGTTGCAAAGCGGTGCGGCGGCGGCCATGGCCAGCACCGCCGCCGCGCTATGCCCGGCCTCGCGCAGGGCGTGGACGGCCAAGGCGCCATCCCGCTTGGACAGGCGTCGGCCCGCCCCATCGGCCAGCAGCTTGTGGTGCGCGTAGGCGGGCTCGGGCCAGCCCATTAAGCTCTGCAGCAGGCGGTGGATGGCGGTGGCGGGGCGGAGGTCTTCGCCGCGGGTGACGAGGGTAACGCCTCCCGCGGCGTCGTCATGCGTGACAGCCAGGTGGTAGCTGGCGGGGGCGTCGCGGCGGCCGAGCACCACGTCCCCGAACGGCGCCGGGTCGCAGGGAAGGCGGCCGTGGCCCTGCTCGTAGAAGCTGAGCGGGCCGGTTTCGGCGAGGGCGCGGGCGGTGTGGAGCCGCCAGGCGTGCGGGGCGCCGGCGGTAATGCGGCGCTCGGCCTCGGCGGCCGGAAGCTGGCGGCAGGTGCCGGGATAGACGGCGCCCTCCGGGCCATGCGGGGCGGCGGCGGCTTGCCGGATGTCGGCGCGGCTGCAGAAGCAGGGATAGAGCAAGCCGCGGGCGCGCAGCGCGGCAAGGGTTTGGGCATAGGCGTCGAGGTGGTCGGATTGCACCCGGACCGGGCCGTCCCAGGCGAGGCCGAGCCAGTGGAGGTCGCGCAGGATGGCTCCCGCGAAGGCCGGCTTGCAGCGGGCGGTGTCGAGGTCTTCCAGGCGGAGCAGGAAGCGTCCGTCGGCGCCGCCGGCCCGGGTGCGGGCGAACTGGGCGGCGTAGACGTGGCCGAGGTGGAGGCACCCCGTGGGGCTGGGAGCGAAGCGGGTGGACATGTGCGCCGGCGCCCCCCTAGTGCCTACTGCCGCATGACGGGAGGGCCCATTGACCATGTTGCAAGCGTCCCGCTGGGGGCCGGTGGCCGGCGGCCCGGCGCAGCAACTGCTGGTGATCTGCCATGGGCTGGGCGCGACCGGGCGGGAGTTGATCGATCTGGCGCCGGAGTTTGGGCCGAGCCTGCCGCACATGGCGTTTGCCGCGCCAGACGCGCCCGAGCTGTATGACGGCGGGCCGCCCGGCCGGCAGTGGTGGTCGATCGGGGACCGCGACCCGCAGCGCACGGCGCGCGGGGCGGCTC
>CAXTNN010000422.1:0-1478 GCA_964245545.1 uncultured Acetobacteraceae bacterium
TTCTACGTGACCGAGCTGCCCGGCATTCCCACCATCCGCGTGTTTGAGGCCTTGGCCTGCGGCATTCCGCTGATTTCCGCGCCCTGGCAGGACACGGAGGGCCTGTTCACCCCGGGCGAAGACTTCCTGGTCGCCGCGGACGGTGCGGCGGTCGAGCGCCACGCCCGGGCCCTGCTGCACGACCCTGCTTTGGCTGCCAGCCTCGCGGCGAGCGGGTTGGCCGCCATCCGCGGCCGCCACACCTGCGCGCACCGGGCTGAGGAACTCCTGACTATCCTCAACCTCCTCCAAGGGCAGGCGGATCGGTGACCGCCCGTCGCCTCGCCTTCTATGGCTCCTCCCTGCTCTCCTCCTATTGGAACGGCGCCGCCACCTATTACCGGGGCATCCTGTCCGCGCTCGCCCCGCTCGGCTGGGCCATCACCTTCTACGAACCGGACGCGTTCGGCCGCCAAGCCCACCGCGACATCGCGCCGCCCCCCTACGCCCGGTCGGTCGTCTATCCCGCTACCGAGGCCGGCCTGCGCTCTGTCCTCGCCGAGGCTGGGCAAGCCGACGTGCTGGTGAAGGCCAGCGGCGTGGGCGTGTTCGATGACGCGCTGATCGAGGGCATCCTGGCCCACGCCCACCCTGGCGCCCACACCATCTTTTGGGACGTGGACGCCCCCGCCACCCTCGCGGCCATCACCGCCGAACCGGCGCACCCGATCCGCCAGGCCTTGCCCCGGCTGAGCGCCGTGTTCACCTATGGCGGCGGCCCGCCCGTGGTGGCCGCCTACGGGGCGCTCGGCGCCCGCACCTGCACCCCGGTCTACAACGCGCTTGACCCGGCAACGCACCATCCCGTTCCGCCCGACCCGCGCTTCACCGCCGACCTGGCCTTCCTCGCCAACCGCCTGCCGGACCGGGAAGCCCGGATGGACGCATTCTTCGCTGTCCCGGCCAGTAGCTTACCCGGGCGCCGTTTCCTGCTCGGGGGCGCCGGCTGGGAGGACAAGGCGTTGCCGGCCAACGTGCACCGCCTGGGCCATGTCGGCACCGCCGACCACAATGCCTTCAATGCCACCCCGCTCGCCGTGCTGAACGTCGCGCGGGACAGCATGGCCGCCACCGGCTTTTCCCCCGCCACCCGCGTGTTTGAGGCCGCAGGCGCCGGCGCCTGCCTTATCACCGACGCCTGGGAGGGCCTCGACCTGTTCCTCACCCCCGGCGAAGAGGTGCTGGTGGCCCGCGATGGTGCCGACGTCGCGGCCCACCTCGCCGCCCTCACCCCAGCCCGCGCCCGCGCCGTCGGCGCCGCCGCGCTGCGCCGCGTGCTGGCCGAACACACCTACAGCCTGCGCGCCCGCCGAGTGGACCAGGTGCTGCGGGCGCTGTGAAGCGCGGCTTCGCTGGCATTCAGGCCCTGCGTGCCCTCGCCGCCTTGTCTGTGGCGCTGCACCATATTGCCGACGAAGCAGGCGCCCTGCGCGGCACGC
>CAXTNN010000422.1:1488-2827 GCA_964245545.1 uncultured Acetobacteraceae bacterium
AGGCGGGGGTGGACCTGTTCTTCGTCATCTCTGGTTTCGTGCTGGTCTGGGCCAGTTGGGACGCGTTCGGCCGCTGGGGCGCCGTGGCGCCGTTTGCCGCCCGCCGCCTGCTGCGTGTGGTGCCGCTCTATTGGCTGCTCACCGCCGCCACGATCACCGCCGGCGCCCTGCTGCCCGGCACGCTGAGCGAGGGCCTCGGCGAGGGATCCGGCTACCTCGCCGCCTCCCTGCTGTTTGTCCCCTGGCGCCGTGCGGATGGTTTCACCCAGCCGATCCTGCGCCTGGGCTGGACCCTCGAGTACGAGATGCTGTTCTACGCCCTGCTCGCCGCCAGCCTGCCGCTGCCGCGACGGTTCGGCTTGGCCGCCCTGCTGGCCGCCATCGCAGCTTTGGCAGCGCTGGGCGAGGTGTTCCGCTTTGCACCCGCCCCGCTCGCCTTCTGGACTGACCCGATCGTGCTCGAATTCGGCATGGGCGCCTCCGTCGCGATCGCCGCCCGGCAGGGATGGCACGCCGGCTGGCCGGGATGGGCCACCCTTGCGGCCGTGTGCGCGGCTGGCCTGGTGCATTGGCCCGGCGGTGGGCGCGTGTTGGTGCGCGGCGTGCCGGCGGCGCTGCTGGTGTTCTGTGCCTTGGAGGTGCGGCGGGTCCCGGCCTGGCTGGTGCTGGTCGGAGACGCCTCCTACGCGCTCTACCTGATCCATCCGTTTCCCATGCGCGCGATCCGCATTGCGGCGCTCCGGCTTGGCGCGTCGTCGGACGCGGCTGCGGCTGGCTATTGCGTGCTCACCCTTGCCGTCTGCGTTGCCTTGGCCGTGGCGCTGCATCGGCTGGTGGAACAACCAATCTTGCGCTGGGGGCGGGCTGCGATGGCCGGGCCGGTGGAAATAGCGGGCTGACGGCGGCATGTTGCGGGAGTAAGCCTGTCCTATGCCTCCCTCCGAAACGGCTCCTCCCATCGCCACGGCCGCGGCTGCCAGCCCGGCTGGCTTCACCCACCAGCAAATCCTCCGCGTCGTCACCGGGATCATGCTCTGCATCCTGCTTGCCGCGCTGGACCAGACCGTGGTGGTGCCCGCCGTGCCCACGATTGCCACCGAATTGGGCGCGTTCGGCCATCTGTCTTGGATTGTCACCGCCTACCTGCTGACGTCCACCGCCGTCACCCCGATCTATGGCAAGCTGTCCGACATGTATGGGCGCCGCGCCCTGCTGCTGCCGGCGCTGGCGCTGTTCATCGGGGCATCGGTGCTGTGCGCCATCGCCCAATCGCTGCTTCAACTCATCATCTTCCGCGCCCTGCAGGGCATCGGCGGAGCCACGATCTTCGCGACCTCGC
>CAXTNN010000423.1:0-2826 GCA_964245545.1 uncultured Acetobacteraceae bacterium
CGGTTGTAGTGCTCGGGGCTCAGCCCGACCAGCCGCAGCAGCTCCTGGACCTCCTCCCTGATGGACCGGTCGGTGGTCACGTGCTGCAACCGCAGCGGCGCCCCGACGATCGACCCCACCGTGTGCCGCGGGTTGAGCGAGGAGTAGCTGTCCTGGAACACCATCTGCACCTGCCGGCGATACTCCCGCAGGCTGAGCCCGCCTTCGCCGATCGGCTGCCCGTCAAACACCACCTCTCCCGCCGAGGGCTCCAGCAGCGCCATGATCAGCCGCGACGTGGTGGACTTGCCGCAGCCCGACTCCCCCACCAGCCCGAGCGTCTCGCCCTTGCGGATGTCGAAGCCAAGGTCGTCCACCGCCTGCACCACGCCCGCCGCCCGTCCCAGCAGGCCGGAGCGGAGCGGAAAATGCTTGGTCAAGCCGCGCACGCTGAGCAGCGGCTGCGCGGGGCCGCCCAGGTCACGGCTTTGCTGCAGGGTGGTCATGGCCCATAAACCTGCAAAACCCGGGCCAAGCACCCAACAAGGAGCAAGCAATGCGCGAGCGTGTCCTGGTCACCGGCGGCGCGGCAGGCATCGGCCAGGCCATCGCCCAGCGCTGCCGCGAGGACGGCTACGAGCCCGTCGTCATCGACCGGGACGGGGAAGGGCTGCAGGCCGACCTGTCCGACCCGGCGGCCACCGCCGCAGCCCTCCGGCAGGCGCTGCACGGGGGGCCGATCACCCGGCTGGTCAACAATGTCGGCATCGTCCGCCCCGGCGCGATAGAGGACCAGACGGTTGAAGACCTCGACGCAGTGGTCACCCTCAACCTGCGCTGCGCCCTGCAATGCCTGCAGGCGCTGCTGCCGGGCATGAAGGAGCAAGGCTTCGGCCGCGTGGTCAACATCTCGTCCCGCGCCGCCATCGGCAAGGAACTGCGCAGCGTCTATGCCGCCACCAAGGCCGGGCTGCAGGGCTTCGCCAAGGTGTGGGCGCTGGAGCTCGGCCAGTTCGGCATCACCGCCAACGCCGTCGGCCCCGGCCCGATCCGCACCGCCCTGTTCGACCGCGCCAACCCGCATAACAGCCCGCGCACCCGCGCCATCGTCGACGCCATCCCCGTGCGCCGCATCGGCCTGCCGGAGGACGTGGCCAACGCGGTCGCCTTCCTGCTCGACGCCCGCAGCGGCTTCGTCACCGGCCAAGTCCTCTACGTCTGCGGCGGCCTGACCGTGGGCAACGCCGCCGGCTAGCCTGCGATCGCACCGGTGGAATCACCCGGTGCGTGAATCGCCAGGCCCGCGGTCAATCCGACTCCGGGCTGATGACGTTCTGCGGCCGGTTGCCCAGCGCCGCCGCCATGGTCTCGGCGGACTTGATGCGGATGTCCCACTCCGCTTCCGGCGACCAGAACGCCGAATGCGGCGTGATGATCAGCCGGCCCTCCAACCCCGGCTCGCGGTCGCGGTAGGCCTGCAGCAGCGCCGGCCATGGCTCCACCGGCGGCTCCACCGGCATCACGTCCAACCCCGCCGCGGCGATGTGGCCGGAGCGCAGCGCGGCGAGCAGGGCGTCGAAATCCATGATCGGCCCCCGCGCGGTGTTCACCACCACGCTGCCGGCCGGCATGCGGGCGAACTCGGCCGCACCCAGCATGCCCTCTGTGTGCCGGGTCAGCGGCGCATGGACCGATAGCACGTCGGCCTGCTCCAGCAGCTCGTGCAGGCTCGCCGCCCGCCGCACCCCAATCGCCAGCTCGGTCCCGTTCGGCAGATGCGGATCGTAGAACATCACGGGGAAGCCCAAGGCCTTGGCCCGCAACGCCGCCGCCGTGCCGATCCGCCCCAATCCCAGCACGCCGAACACCCGGCTGCTGAAACGCCGGATCGCCGGGTCGGGGATCACCGCCCAATCTGCGGCCGGCCCGCGCTGGCGCTCATGGTGGTGGATCAGCCCGCGGCTGAGCGCCACCGCCAGCGCGATGGCATGGTCCGCCACCTCCGTGGTGCCGTAATCCGGCACGTTGCACACGATCACGCCCCGCCGAGCCGCCGCCGCGCGGTCCAGCCGGTCATAGCCAACCCCCATCCGCACCACCGCACGCAGCTTGGGGAAGCGCGCGAAATCGGCCTCGCTCATCCAGGCGCGGAAGATCATCAGCCCCTCGGCCGCCGCGCAATCCGCGTCCTCCAACTCCGCCACCGCCATCACATCCCGCATCAGCACGCTCACGCCGGGTCCAAAGATGCGGCGCTCCTCCGCATCATCGGCATACATCCGCTCGGGATAGAGCACGGTCGGCATGGGGCGCCCCTCTGGCTGTCTTGCCGCCGAACACTGCTCGGCAGGCATCCGCTGAGCAAGCGGCGGGGCCGCGGGGCTGGCGCAACGCAGCCATTCTCGGCACCCTGGCGGCGCAGAAAAGGAGGATGGCGCCATGAATGGAGCCGAAAGCCTGGTCAAAACCCTGCTCGCCTCGGGAGTGGACACGTGTTTCGTCAACCCCGGCACATCCGAAATGCACTTCGTCGCGGCGCTCGACCGCGTGCCCGGCATGCGTTGCATCCTCGGCCTGTTCGAAGGCGTGGTCACCGGGGCGGCCGACGGCTATGCCCGCATGGCCGGCCGCCCCGCCGCCACCCTGCTGCATTGCGGGCCGGGGTTGGCCAATGGCCTAGCCAACCTGCACAACGCCCGCCGCGCCCGCTCGCCGGTGGTGAACATCGTGGGCGACCAAGCCACCTACCACCGCCCGCTGGACGCGCCGCTCACCGCCGACACCGAGGGTTGGGCCCGGCCGGCCTCCGCCTGGGTGCGCACCGCCACGGCCGCCGCCACCTTGGGC
>CAXTNN010000424.1:0-2819 GCA_964245545.1 uncultured Acetobacteraceae bacterium
CGCCTGTTGCGCGCCGGGCCGCTCGCCACCGTGGCGGACGTGCTGCAGACCGGCGCGCTCTTCCACAAGCTGTTGGAGCCGCTGGTGGTCGCGGCGCTGAACACCGCCCCCGCCCGCGGCAGCGCTCGCCTGATGGCCGCCGTGGTGCGTGAGACCCTGGCCAAAGGCGGCGCCGCCTGCATCCCGGCCTATCCGAGCGAGGGGCTGTCCGCCACCTTCATCGACCCGGCGCTGGCCGCGTTGCAGCAGGCCGGAGCCGCCGTGCAGGTCGGCCGCCGGGTGACCAGCCTGGAGCAGGCAGGAGGCAGGGTGGTGGCCATCGGCACCGCCGACGGGCCCGTGGCCGTTGAGCCGGGGGAGGCGGTGGTGCTGGCGGTGCCGGCGCCGGTGGCGCAGTCGCTGCTGCCGAGCGTGTCCGCGCCCGACGCGTTCGAGGCCATCGTGAATCTGCACTACAAGCTTGACGTAGACCCGGGGCCGGCCGGCTTCGTCGGCCTGATCGGCGGCACGGCGGAGTGGGTGTTTGTCAAGCCAGGGGTGATCTCCGTCACGGTCAGCGCGGCGAACCGGCTGCTCGATCGGTCGGCAAGCGACCTTTCTGCCACAGTGTGGCCGGAACTTTGTGCTGCTCTCGGGATTGCGCACCCGCAACCGCAAAGCCGCGTCGTAAAAGAGAAGCGTGCCACGTTTGCCGCGACTCCGGAGGAAGATCGCAAGCGGCCGAGCGCGCGCACCGGCCTTGCCAATCTCGCGTTGGCCGGAGATTGGACGAACACCGGCCTGCCCGCCACCATCGAGGGCGCGATCAGGTCCGGACACACCGCAGCGGCAGTGCTTCAGCTTGCCGCCTGAGCCTGGATGTATGATGCCGAGCGAAACGCTTCTCCGACCTCAGACCAAGCCGCTTCAACTCACGATTGACGCCGCCGCCTCCGCCCTGCTGTCCAAGCAAGAGGCCGACGGCCATTGGGTGTTCCCGCTTGAGGCCGATGCGACCATTCCGTCGGAATACGTGCTGTTGGAGCATTTCCTCGACCGGATCGACGCGCCGCTGCAGGCCAAGATTGGCGTCTACCTGCAGGAAATTCAGAACGAGGATGGTGGCTGGCCGCTGTTCCATGACGGCAAGAGCGACCTGTCTGCCAGCGTAAAGGCCTACTTCGCCCTCAAGGCCAGCGGCGACGCTCCGGAGGCCCCCCACATGGTGCGGGCGCGCGAATGCATCCTGGCGATGGGTGGGGCGGAGCGCGCCAACGTGTTCACCCGGGTGCAATTGGCGCTGTTCGGGCAGGTGCCCTGGCGGGCGGCCCCGGTGATGCCGGTCGAGATCATGCACCTGCCGCGGTGGTTCTTCTTCCATCTCTCCAAAATCTCATACTGGTCGCGGACGGTGATGGTGCCGTTGCTGGTGCTGATGGCGCTGCGCCCGCGGGCGCGCAACCCGCGCGGCATCGGCGTGCAGGAGCTATTCCGCACCCCGCCGGACCAGGTGCGGCACTGGATCCACGGGCCCTATCGCTCCGCCTGGGGCGCCGTGTTCAAGGCGCTGGACGTGGTGCTGCGGCCGGTCGAGCGGCACTTCTCCCGCGCCACCCGCCAGCGCGCCATCGCCGCCGCCGTCGCCTTCGTCACCGAGCGGCTGAACGGCGAGGACGGGCTGGGCGGCATCTACCCTGCCATCGCCAACACCGTGATGATGTTCGACACGCTGGGCTACGGGCCCGACCACCCCGACGCTGCCACCGCGTGGAAGGCGGTGCGCAAGTTGCTGGTGGTCGAGGCGGACCGGGCGTTTTGCCAGCCTTGCTTTTCCCCCGTGTGGGACACCGCGCTGGCCGGCCACGCGGTTGCCGAAGCGGGCGGGGAGTCGGTGGCCGCACTGTCCGCCGCCTGCGACTGGCTGCTGGCGCGGCAGGTGATGGCGCGGGGCGACTGGTCGTTCGGGCGGCCGGACTGCTCCCCCGGTGGCTGGGCCTTCCAGTACGCCAACGACTTCTATCCCGACGTGGACGACACTGCCGTGGTCGCCCTTCTCCTGCACCGGGCAGGGGATGCCACCCATGCCGCCGCCATCGCCCGGGCGCGGGATTGGGTGATCGGCATGCAGAGCAAGAATGGCGGCTGGGGCGCCTTCGACGCCGACAACGAGTACTACTTTCTTAACCACATCCCGTTCGCCGACCATGGCGCATTGCTGGACCCGCCGACCGCGGACGTGACGGCGCGCTGCGTATCGTTCCTGGCGCAATTGGGCCACCCGGCGACCGACCCGGTGCTAGCCCGCGCGCTGGCCTATCTCAAGCGCGAGCAAGAGGCGGACGGCAGTTGGTTTGGCCGTTGGGGCACCAACTACATCTATGGCACATGGTCGGTGCTATGCGCCCTGAACGCCGCCGGGATGCCGCACAGTGACCCGGCGATCCGCCGCGCCGCCGCTTGGCTGCGGGGGTGCCAGCGGCCGGATGGCGGCTGGGGCGAGGACGAGGAGAGCTACAACGGCGCGCCGCCGGGCCACTACAAGGAAAGCACGCCGTCGCAAACCGCTTGGGCCTTGCTGGGCTTGATGGCGGCCGGCGAGGTGGGCAGCCCCGCCGTGCTGGCGGGCATCGACTACCTGCAGCGGACGCAATTGCCCGACGGCGAGTGGGCGGAAGCGGCCTACACCGCGACCGGATTCCCCCGCGTGTTCTATCTCCGCTACCACGGCTACCGCCTGTTCTTCCCGCTGCTGGCGCTCGCCCGCTATCGCAACCTGCTGGCGGGCGGGCACGACCGAGTGGCCGTCGGCTTCTAGCTCAATGATCGGGATTGTGGTCGGT
>CAXTNN010000425.1:0-2817 GCA_964245545.1 uncultured Acetobacteraceae bacterium
CCCCAAGCCCTTGGCGTAGATCTCCCGCCCGCGGGTCTGCACCGCTTCCTTGTCGGCCTCGTTGGGGCAGAAGTTCAGCGGGCGGGCGATGCGGGTGAAGCCTTGCATGTGGATGGTGCCGACAACGTAGTCCATCGCCTCGATGGCCCGCGCCTCGGCCTCCGGGTCGGCCGGCAGAAGCTGCGCGGCCGGGTGGGTGCGGGCAAGCCAGGTGGCGATGGCGCCGTATTCGGTCAGCACGCTGCCGTCGTCGCGCCGCAAGGCCGGAACCTTGGCCTTGGGGCTGATCTCCAGATAGTAGGGCTGGTGCTGCATGCCCTCGCGCGTGTTGATGAGTTCGGTCTCATAGGGCGCACCGATCTCCTCCAGCAGCACGTGGATGCCGACCGAGCAGGCGCCGGGGGAGTAGAACAGTTTCATGGCGGTCACCCTTGCGTCCGGTGGTTAATCGAACAGCGAACTGACGCTGCTCTCGTCATTGATCCGACGCATCGCCTCGGCAAGCAAGGGCGCGATGGTGAAGATGCGCAGGTTGGGGGCGCTGCGCACCGCCTCGCTCGGCTCGATGCTGTCGGTGATCGTCATCACCTGGATGGGTGCGGCGGAAATCCGCGCCGCCGCCCCACCCGAGAGCACGCCATGGGTGACGTAGACGCTCACCGACCGCGCGCCGTCGGCCATCAGGGCGGCGGCGGCGTTGCACAGCGTGCCGCCGGAGTCGCACAGATCGTCGATCAGGATGCAGTCGCAGCCCTCGACCTCGCCGATGATGTTCATCACCTCCGAGACCCCAGCCCGTTCGCGGCGCTTGTCGATAATGGCCAGGTCGCAGTTGAGGCGGGAGGCAAAGTTGCGGGCGCGCAACACGCCGCCAACGTCGGGCGAGACGATCATGATGTCGCGGCCGACGAAGCGCTCGCGAATGTCGGCGGTGAACAGCGGGAGGGCGTAGAGGTTGTCGACCGGGATGTCGAAGAAGCCCTGGATTTGTGCTGCGTGCAGGTCCATCGTCAGAATGCGGTTGGCGCCGGCCTCGGTGATGAGGTTGGCAACCAGCTTGGCGCTGATCGGCGAGCGGGATGACGTTTTGCGGTCCTGCCGGGCATAGCCGAAATAGGGTATCACCGCCGTCACCCGGCGCGCACTGGAGCGGCGCAGCGCGTCCAGGGTGATGAGCAGCTCCATCAGGTTGTCGTTGGCCGGGTAGGAGGTGGGCTGGATGACGAACACGTCCTCGCCGCGAACGTTCTCGTGGATTTCGACGAACACCTCCATGTCGGCAAAGCGCCGGATGGAGGCGGAGGTGAGCGGAAGGTTAAGGCTGGCGGCGACCGCTTCGGCCAGCGGCCGGTTGCTGTTGCAGGCAACAATCTTCATGTCTGGCAAACCCCGGTGCGCGGCGGGGTGGTTTTAGCAATGCGTCATCGGCTTGTCATCCACCGGCCGGCTTGGCTGCGGCTCCCGCGGGCTTGGCCGGGCCAAGGGCGGCCGCCGCCGCGGGCATGGTGGCGCGGCCGCTCGCCTGGTTGATCACCTCCTCCACGCCCCCGGCCGCTTCGGTGGCCACGGTGACCGCCACATCCCCCCAAAAACTGTCGAGCGAATGCAGCGGCACCTCGTTGATCTGCACCACGCGGCCGCGCTCGCCACCGCTGCTGTCGTCCACGAGCCACTGGATTTCGATGCGTAGGGTGCCGCCGGCCCCCGGAGCGGTCTTGATCTGCCCTTCAAGGGTATAATCGGCGCCCTTCGGCGTGTCCTGCACCACGTCGCCCTGATTGGGCAGATGCTGCACCATTTGGCGCGCCAAGGAGGTATTGCCGTCGCCAGGCGCGCCAGTGACGCCCTTGAAGTAGATCACCGGCGGGCGGTTCAGCAGGCTGTGCGGGTCGCTCATCTCGCGCCGGGCCTCGATGCCGCCCAGCAGAGCCACCACTTTCGGTGCCTCCTCGTCGGCGGCGGCCTTGAAGGTTTGCGGCTGGCCTGCTGCCCAATCCGCGGGCGGAACGGGCGTGCCTTGGCTCGCTCCCTGCGGCACGCCGTGTGGGTCGGTGACGGTGTAGGTGGGCACGACCGAACCGCCCTGCATCTCGGCGGTGAGCAGGAGGTGCCAATCGCCGGGCCGGGGTGCGGACGCGGTGACCGGTAGCTCCTGCGCCACCAGCGCGTCGGCCAGCGCGTGCGACCAGCTTTGCGCGGCGTCATCCGTCAGCAGCGATTGGGTTGGCAGGGGAATCGCAAGCCGGGCTGGCGGCGGCTGGGACAAGCGGGTGGCGGTGGCGCCGGGGCGGTCGCGAAACGGCTGCGGCAGGTCGCCGCAGCTTGCAAGGGGGGCCAGCAAAGCGATGGCCGCCACGGCGCGCCTTATCACGGCCGCTCCACCGGCAGGGCGATGGCCGAGATTTGGTGGCCGATGGCGCCGCCGCCGGCCAGGGTGCGGCGGCGATGGCTGAAAAACCGCGCCGGCTCGGCCAAGGTGTCGCCTGGCACCAGCGTCACCTCCGCGCCCGCCGCGTGCAGCCGGGCCGCGCAATAGCCGGGCAGATCGAACAGCCAGTGGCCGGGCCCGGCAGCGGTGAAGAAGCGGACGTCCGCCGCATCGCGCGCCAGCACCGGCTGGCGCAGGTCGGCCGCCACCTCGTAGGAGGCCGCGCCGATGCAGGGCCCGACCGCAGCGCGCACCCCCTGCCCGCCCATCGCCTGCACCACGCGCTCCAGCACGCCCGCCAGCGCACCGCGCCAGCCGGCATGGGCCGCGCCGACCATGCCGGGGGCGGTGAACAGCACGGGGGCGCAGTCGGCGGTGACGATGCCCAG
>CAXTNN010000426.1:0-2798 GCA_964245545.1 uncultured Acetobacteraceae bacterium
GGCCTGGATCGTGTCGGCGGTGTAGCCGCCGAGCTGATCGGCGGCGGCCACGGCCTGCTCCAGCTCCATGGTGGCGGCCTCGAACGGCGGCGTCTCGAACGCCCCCAACGGACCGTTCCACACCAGCGTGCGCCAGCCGGCCAGCCGCCGGGTCAGGTCCGCCACGCTGGCCGGGCCCACATCGAGCATCATGCTGTCGGCGGGGATGGCGGTAACGGGCACGGTTTGAGTTTGCGCATGCGGCTTGAACTCGGCCGCTACCACGGCGTCGGTCGGCAGCACGACCTCGCAGCCGCGCTCCCGCGCCCGGACGAGGATGGCGCGGGCGGTGTCGTGCATGTCGGCTTCCTGCAGCGAGCGCCCGACGGCGATCCCCTGCGCTGCCAGGAAAGTGTTGGCCATGGCACCGCCGATCACCAGCGCGTCCACGCGGCCGACCAGGTTTTGCAGCAGGTCGAGCTTGGTCGACACCTTGGAGCCGCCGACGATGGCCGCCACCGGACGGGCTGGGCTGCCGAGTGCCGCCTCCAGGGCTTCCAGCTCAGCCTGCATCAGGCGGCCGGCGTAGGCGGGCAGGGCGCGGCCGACCCCCTCGGTGCTGGCATGGGCGCGGTGGGCGGCGGAAAACGCGTCATGGACGAAGATCTCGCCCAGGGCGGCGAACTCTCGCACCAGCGCCGGGTCGTTTTCCTCTTCGCCTGGGTGATAGCGGGTGTTTTCCAGCAACAGGACCTCGCCATCGTTCAGCGTATCGACGGCGGCGTGGGCGACCGGCCCGGTGCTGTCCTCGGCAAAGCGCACCGGCTTGCCCAGCACCTCTGCCAGCGCCAACGCCATCGGGGCCAACGACATGTGCGGCACGCGCTTGCCCTTCGGCCGGTCGAAATGGCTGAACACCACCACCTTCGCCCCCGCCTCCGCCAACTCGCGGATGGTGGGGGAGAGGCGCTCGATGCGGGTGAGGTCGGTGATGCGGCCGTCGCGCACGGGCACGTTGAGGTCGGCCCGCACCAGCACCCGGCGCCCCCGCACGGGCACGCCGTCGAGTGTCCGCAGTGTCACGGCTAAAGGCTGCCGAACAGCGCGGCGGTGTCGCTCATGCGCGAGCTGAAGCCCCACTCGTTGTCATACCAGCCGGCGACCCGCACCATTTGGCCGCCGTCCAATGAGGCAGTCTGGGTGGCATCGAACGAGCAGGAGGCGGCGACGTGGTTGAAGTCCATGCTGACCAGCTTCTCGGTGCTATACTCGAGGATGCCTTTCAGCGCCCCTTCCGCCGCCGCCTTCATCGCGGCGTTGATCTCATCCTTGCTGGCCGGCTTGGCCAGGTTGGCGTCCAGCGACACCAGGCTGACATTGGGGGTCGGCACGCGGATGGAGGTTCCGTCCAGCTTGCCCTTCAACTCCGGCAGCACCAGGCCGACCGCCTTGGCCGCGCCCGTCGAGGTGGGGATCATCGACATGGCGGCGGCGCGGGCGCGGTGCAGGTCCCGGTGCAAGGTGTCCACCGTGCGCTGGTCGCCGGTGTAGGAGTGGATGGTCACCATGTAGCCGCGCACCACGCCGAAGCTCTCGTGCAGCACCTTCACCATGGGCACCAGGCAGTTGGTGGTGCATGAGGCGTTGGAGATCACCGTCATGGCGGGGGTGATCACCGAATGGTTCACGCCGTAGACCACCGTGGCGTCCACCCCGTCGGCCGGGGCGCTGATCAGCACCTTGCGGGCCCCGGCGGTAATCAGCTTGGCGGCGTCCTCCTTCTTGGTGAACAGCCCCGTGCATTCCATAGCCACGTCGACGCCCTGGTAGGGCACCTTCGCCGGGTCACGCTCCGCCGAGACGTGGATGGGGCCGTAGGTGCGGCCGTTGTAGTGGATGGTGATGCTGTCGCCCTCGACGGCGACGTTGCCGGGGAAGCGGCCATGCACGCTGTCGTAGCGGAACAGGTGCGCGTTGGCCTCGACGCTGCCGAGATCGTTGATGGCAATGGGCTCGACGTCGGTCCGCCCGCTCTCGACGATGGCCCGCAGCACCAGCCGCCCGATGCGGCCGAACCCGTTGATGGCGACTTTCACAGCCATGACATGCTCCCCAGTCTGTGGGTGTTTTGTAACGAGTGGAACGAGTTAGTCCAGCGTGGTTGTTGGGACGTGATGCTGGGCCACCCCTCACCCAACCCTCTCCCGCCGGCGGGAGAGGCCTTTTGGTGCCGGCTAGGACGCGAGGCGGCGCTTGACGGTGGTGGCGATGGTGCTCGCGGTCAGGCCGAAATGGCAGAATAGATCGTCGGCTGCTGCGGAAGCGCCGAAGCCGCCTAAGCCTAGGAACATGCCGTTTTCGCCCAGCCACCGCTCCCATCCGAAGCCGCACGCCGCTTCGATGCCGAAGCGGGGGGCGGCGCCGAGTACCTGCGCGCGGTAGGCGGCATCGGTGGCGGTGAACAGGGACCAGGCCGGCATCGACACCACCGCCACGGCAATGCCCTCGCCCAGCAACTGCGCCCGCGCCGCCAGCGCCAGGCCCACCTCGCTGCCGCTGGCGATCAAGGTGGCCGCCCGGGGGCCGCTGGCTTCGGCCAGCACATAGGCGCCGCGGGCCGACCGGTTTTCCGCCGTGTCGGTGCGCAAGGCAGGCACCGGCTGCTGCGACAGCACCAGCAGGGACGGCCCGGCGGCACGGCGCACGGCCAGCTCGCAGCACTCGGCCGCATCCACTGCGTCTGCCGGCCGCAGCACCAGCAAGTTCGGCATCGCGCGCAGGCTGGCCAGATGCTCGACCGGCTGGTGGGTTTGGCCATC
>CAXTNN010000427.1:0-2796 GCA_964245545.1 uncultured Acetobacteraceae bacterium
GGCCAGGCCGATCGGGCCCACGCCGGGCCCGCCGCCGCCATGGGGGATGCAGAACGTCTTATGCAGGTTGAGGTGGCACACGTCGGCGCCGATCGCGGCCGGGCTGGTGAGGCCCAGTTGGGCGTTCATGTTGGCGCCGTCCATGTACACCTGGCCGCCATGGGCATGAATGGCGGCGCAGATGGCGCGGATTTCGCCTTCGAACACGCCGTGGGTGGAGGGATAGGTCACCATCAGGGCGGCCAACCGCTCGGCATGCTGGAGAGCCTTGGCGCGCAGGTCGGCGAGGTCGACGTTGCCGTCGCGGTCGCAACCCACCACCACCACGCGCAACCCGGCCATCACGGCGCTGGCCGGATTGGTGCCGTGGGCGGACGAGGGAATCAGGCACACGTCGCGCCCGCCCTGGCCGCGCGCGGCGTGATAGGCGCGGATGGTGAGCAGGCCGGCATACTCGCCCTGCGACCCGGCGTTCGGCTGCAGCGACACGGCGGCGAAGCCGGTCGCCGCGGCGAGCCATCCTGCCAGGCGCTCAACCAGCTTGGCATAGCCTACCGTCTGGTCGGGCGGGGCGAACGGGTGGATATCGGAGAAGCCCGGCATGGTCACCGGGATCATTTCGGCAGTGGCGTTCAGCTTCATGGTGCAGGAGCCGAGCGGGATCATGGAGCGGTTGAGCGCCACGTCCCGGTCCTCCAGGCGCTTGAGGTAGCGCAGCATCTCGTGCTCGGAGCGGTGGGCGCCGAACACGGGGTGGGCCAGCACCGGGCCGGTGCGCAGCAGGGCGGCCGGGATGGAGGGGGGCGCGCCGCCCAGCTCCGCCCCCAGCCCCCCGGCCAACACGGCGAGTTCGGCGGCCGTGGCCGTCTCGTCCAAGGCGAGCGCAATGCCGGTCGCGTCCAAGCGGCGGACGTTGAAGCCGACGGCGGCGAAGCGGGCGGCGGTGGCGTCTGCGTCCGGCACGGTGATGGCAACCGTGTCGAAGAAGTCGGTGTGGCGCAGGGCGTGGCCAGCGCGGGTGGCGACATCTGCCAGGGCGCGGGCCTGCAGGTTGGTGCGGCGGGCGATGCGGGTGAGACCCTCGGGACCATGCCAGACGGCATACATGCCGGCCATCACCGCCAGCAGCACCTGGGCGGTGCAGATGTTGCTGGTGGCTTTCTCGCGGCGGATATGCTGCTCGCGGGTTTGCAGGGCGAGGCGCAAGGCGGGGTGGCCGGCCGCATCCTGCGACACGCCCACCAGGCGACCCGGCATGACACGCTTGAACGCGTCCTTTGTGGCAAAGAACGCCGCATGCGGGCCACCAAAGCCCATCGGCACGCCGAAGCGCTGCGAGGAACCGACCACCACGTCCGCCCCCATGGCGCCCGGCGGGGTGAGCAGCACCAGGCTCAGCAGGTCGGCGCAGACGATGGCCAGGGCGCCCGCCTCGTGCGCGGCCGTGATCTCGGCATGCAGGTCACGCAAGGCGCCACTGGTGCCGGGATATTGCAGCACCACGGCGAAGGGCTGGGCGGCACCGATGGCCGCCGTGTCGCCGGGCGCGAACGGCTGCAGGGACCAGCCGAGCGGGGCTGCGCGGGTGTGCAGCACGGCAGCGGTTTGCCCATGCAGGTCGGTGCAGACGGCAATGGCGGCCGACTTGCTGCGCGACGCGGCATGGGCCATGGCGACGGCCTCGGCGGCGGCGGTCGCTTCGTCCAGCAGCGAAGCGTTGGCGATCGGCAGCCCCGTGAGGTCGGCCACCATGGTCTGGAAGTTCAGCAGGGCTTCCAGGCGGCCTTGCGCCAGCTCGGCCTGATAGGGCGTGTAGGCAGTGTACCAGCCGGGATTTTCCAATATGTTCCGGCGGATCACCGGCGGGGTAAAGCTGCCGTGGTAGCCCTGCCCGATCAGCGAGCGCATGCGCTGGTTCTGGCCGGCGAGCTGGCGGAGCTCCTCGATCACCGGGATCTCGCCGATTGCCTGCGGCAAGCCGGTGAGCGGGGCGGTGCGGATGTCGTCCGGCACGGTTTGCGCCATCAGCGTGTCCAAGCTGTCCGCTTCGACAGCGCGGAGCATGGTGGCGATGTCGGCCTCACTCGGCCCGATGTGGCGGGGAATGAAGCTTTCTTCCAGCGCGGCCAGTTCGCGGACGGCGTCCATCAGGCTTGCTCCGCAATCAGAGCGTCATAGGCCGCCTGGTCCATGAGGGCGTCGAAGGCGGCCGGGTCGGCGAGCTGCAGCTTGAAGAACCAGCCCTCGCCCGCTGGGTCACGGTTGGCCAGGGCAGGATCCTCGGCAAGGGCGGCGTTCACCTCGGTCACGCGGCCGCCGAGGGGGGCGTAGACGTCGCTGGCGGCCTTCACCGACTCCACCACGGCGACCGCCTCGCTTTCCGTCACCTCTCGGCCGGGCTCGGGCAGCTCGATGAACACCAGGTCCCCCAGCGCATCCTGGGCGTGCGTGGTGATGCCGACGGTGGCGATGCCGCCGTCCAGACGCACCCATTCGTGGTCCTTGGTGAAGCGGATCATGCGGGGGTTCCTTCAGCGGACATAGCGGTGGGGGACGAATGGCAGGGTGGCGACGCGGGCCGGAAGCTGCTTGCCGCGGACCAGCAGGATGAGGTCCTGGCCCGACACGGCCAGGTCGCGCCGGACGTAGCCCATGGCGACGGGGCCGCCGGCAGTGGGGCCGAAGCCGCCGGAGGTGATGGCGCCGATCCGCGCGCCGGCGGCGTTCAGTACGGCGGCGCCGGAGCGGGCAGGGGCGCGGCCATCGGGGCGGATGCCCACCCGCAGGCGCGCGGGG
>CAXTNN010000428.1:0-1016 GCA_964245545.1 uncultured Acetobacteraceae bacterium
ACCACCAACTTCAACGGCGGCATCGCGATCGACGACAAGACCAGGGTCCTGGACGTCTTTGACCGTCCGATCAAGGGGCTTTACGCCGCAGGTGAGATTGTCGGCGGCTTTCATGGGGGCGGCTACATGTCGGGCACGCACTGGGGGCAGGCGCTGATCTTCGGGCGGCGCGCAGGCCCAGAAGCAGTCGGCGTCAGCCAGCTGACCTCGGCGTCGGCCTGAAGGCTGATGTCCGTCGGCGGTTCTGGAGGCAATCATGTTTTCTAAAGACGGTCGGGTTGCTCTGGTCAGCGGGGCGGCTGCAGGTATCGGACAGGCCATGGCCCTACGGCTTGCCGAGGACGGCGCCGATATCGTCGTCCTCGACCTCGCGGATGGATCAGAGACCGTTCGTTACATCCAAGCTCTCGGGCGGCGCGCCATGAGCTTGATCTGCGACGTCGCCTCGCCGGAAGAGGTCCATCAAGCTAGCGCTTCCGCGCTCGGCACCTTTGGGAAGATCGACATCCTTGTCCATTGTGCGGGGATCTACCCAATCGAGATGTTCCAGGACATCAGCTTCGACTCTTGGAAGCGGGTCATGTCCGTCAACCTCGACTCCTGCTTCCACCTCTGTCACGAACTGCTGCCAGGTATGCCCGAGCTCAAGTACGGGCGCGTGGTCTGCTTTACCTCAAATTCCTTCCACCCCGGCGCCGGCGGATTAGCCCACTACGTAGCCAGCAAGGGCGGCGTCATCGGCTTCGTGCGCTCCCTGGCGGCCGAAATAGGTGAAGAGGGCATCACCGTCAATGCCATCGCCCCAACACTGACTCGAACCAAGGGAACTACCGAAGGGCCCCATGACGAGCTGCAGCTGTTCGAGATTGTCGCCCAACTGCAAGCCATCAAACGGACCGGCCAGCCCGAGGATCTTGCGGGCGCTGTCTCCTTTCTAACTTCCGATGATGCCGCGTTCATCACCGGCCAGACCCTCGTCGTCGACGGCGGCTGGATTCGTGCCTGAGGGCCGGGCA
>CAXTNN010000428.1:1026-2793 GCA_964245545.1 uncultured Acetobacteraceae bacterium
GCTTACGCACCTACACGAGCGGGCGCGGGCGCCGGCTCATCTGAGCACGCCGACACCACGGCGTTGAACCGGCGCAGGATCTCGACCGCCGCTTCCGCTCATAGGTCAATCTGTGGGGGTCTCGACCGCCGCCGAGGTAGGGCCTCTTCCGCTTGCCCTTGTGCGAGGGCCTGACTAAGCCCTGATCCACCGGTCAGGTGGGCGGTTCTGTCCGCACCTCAAAGAAGAATGACCTCCAGTGCAGGGCTTTTACGGCTGTTCGTGGCAGCCGGGGCCTGCAACAGGAGGTCACCTTCATGGTGCAGGATGACAAGCCGGTCGGACTGGATGCTGTGGAGGTCAAGTTCGATGATGAGCGGGTCGTTTCCGACGCGGGGGTGATGCTCGTCGCGACGCTCGCGAGGCGGCTGGGGATCGAGGCGCTGGCGGGTGATCTGGTCGGTTTGCCGCGTGATCGGCCGGGGGCAGCGAACGCGGGGCGCAAGGTGATGGTGCTCCTCTACGCGATGGTGTTGGGTGCGGACAGCATCGATGACTGCGGTGTGCTGCGGGCTGGGCGCACGGGCCGGCTGCTTGGCGGCTGGATCCCGGCGCCCTCGACGTTGGGGACGTTTCTGCGAGCGTTCACGTTTGGGCATGTCCGCCAGCTCGACGCGCTGTTTGACCGGGCGCTTGAGCGGGCGTGGCAGGCCGGCGCGGGGCCGGGCGACGGGCGGCTGGTGGTTGATGTCGACAGTTTCGTCGGTGAGGTCTGCGGGCCGTTGAAGCGCGGCGCTGGCTACGGCTACACCAAGCTGTTTGGGTATCACCCGATCCTCGCGACCCGCGCGGACACCCGTGAGGCGCTGCACATCCGCCTGCGGAAGGGATCAGCGAACACGCAGAAGGGGATGCTGCGCTTCTCACAAGAGCTGATCGCGCGTGTCAACCGCGCCGGCGCGACGGGCGAGAAGCTGCTGCGCGCGGACTCGGGGTTTTGGAACACAAAGGTGTTTGAGCATCTGGAGAAGTCCGGCTGGCAGTACTCGATCGGTGTCCGCAACATCAAGACGGTCACGGCGGCCGTGCAGGCGATCAAGGAGAGCGCGTGGCAGGACATCCCCTACACCCCGGGCGGTGAGGCGCAGATCTCCGAAACCACCTACGGCAAGCGGCGGCTGATCATTCGCCGCACCCGGCTGACCGGGCCCCAGGCGCAGCTGTGGCCCGACTGGCGGCACTTCTGCCTTATCACCAACCGCCGCGAAGACATCCAGGTCGTCGAGGCCGAGCACCGTGACCACGCCGTCGTTGAGCAAGTCATCTCAGATCTCAAAGACCAGGCGCTGGCGCACTTCCCCTCCGGGGACTACGACGCCAACAGCGCGTGGACCGTGATCGCCACGCTCGCGCACAACCTGCTGCGCTGGACGCAGTTGATCGGCCTTCCGGACACCACGACCCGCGCCGCGCGGACGCTACGCCGCTGGCTGCTCAGCGTCCCCGGCCGCCTGACCAGCCACGCCCGCGGCTGGACGCTGCATCTCCCCGCCCGCTGGCCCTGGCACGGCGACTACCTCAACGCGCTCAACCGCATCCGCGCGCTCCCCGCCGCCGCCTGACCGCGCGGCGCCACACCCCAAATCACACCAGGCCACTCCCGGCGCTCTGAGCCGCGATCACTGACGCCCGTCGACACCCCAAAACGGGTTCACGAAGCCGCCGCCCACCCCCACGCTCACCGACCAAGCCGTCAAAGCCACCACGCGCTACGCCGGCCAAGTCGCC
>CAXTNN010000429.1:0-2721 GCA_964245545.1 uncultured Acetobacteraceae bacterium
GCGCCGGGTCGAGCACGAGCAGGCGGCAGCCCGCGCGCAGCGCCTCCATCGCGCGGCCGGCGGCGTCGGCGCAATCCAGCACGTCCGGGTTGCCGGCCGCGCCCGCAGCCATCAGCGCCCGCCACCAGCCGCAGCCGGCATAAAGCGCCGCACCCGGGGCGGAAAGCAGCGCCACCGGCAGGCCGAACGCGACCGCCTCCTGCAGGTGCGGCAGGCCGTAAACCACCACGGCGGGGGGGAGCTTCATGCTTGACCTTGAAGCGGTCCGGCGCTTGATGGTCAAACTGGGACGGGGAGCGGCGCATGGCGGAGACGGACGCGGAAGGCGAGGCCTTGGCAAGGCTGGAAGCCGCGCTTGACCGGATCGCCCAAGGCGGTGCCTGGGGTGGCCCACTCGGCATTCCGCCGGCGCAGCAGAATGTCCCGGACACCGCTGCACAGGGCGCCGTCGCGGCGCGGCTGGATGTGCTGATCACCCAATTGCGCGGCGCTCTCGAAACCGAGCATGCGGCCCTCACCCAAGGCGAAGGGGAGGCCGGAGGCGAGCGCGCCCAAGGCGAGGAGGATTAACCGATGGCGCAATTGACCATCAAAATCAACGGCTACGCCTACACTGTCGGCTGCGAGGACGGGCAGGAGGCGCATCTGCAGGACATGGCGGCGCAGATCCAGCAGCGGGTCGACAGCATCCGCGCCCTGGGCGGCAACCCAACCGGCGAGGGCAAGCTGCTGGTGCTGGCCGCGCTGCTGATGGCCGACGAGCTGCATGACAGCGCCATCGAGCTTAACTCGCTGCGCCAGGCCCAGGCAGGATTGCAGACGGAGCAGCCCGCGCTCAGCAACGGTCCCGCCGCGTCTGACGCGAGCGCCGAGACCGTCCGCGCCGCCGCCCGGGAACGCCGCCTGTCCAAGCTCGCGCGCAAGGCCGAGGACATTGCGGCCAGCATGGAGCCGTCCTAGATAGGGTGGGCGGGGCTGCCAGGTTCGTCAGGATCGATCATCCCTCGGGCCGATAAGCATTCTCCTCGGGAACTGGCGCTGCTGTGATCCTGGTCATGGTATCTGGTGCCCACCTGCACAAGCAGGCTCGGGAGGATGACATATTCCAACGGCCATGGCGGCTCCGCAGTTATCCATTTACGACCAGAAGCGTTTGATGCGGCAGGCAGCCCTGGCCACCCGCGCCTCGTGCGATCCGGCGCTTGGCCATACCCTGGTGCACACCGTGCTGGGTGGTCCGCTGGCGCCGCTGCCGGGCCAGGTTGTCGCGGGCTTTTGGCCGCTGCCGGGCGAGATTGACACCCGCCCGCTGCTGCAGGCGCTGGCCGCCCGGGGCAACCCGGTATGCCTGCCGCAAACACCGCCGCGTGGGCAGCCGCTTCGCTTCCATGCCTGGCAGCCCGGTGCGCCGCTGCTGCCGGGCCGGTTCGGCACTGTGGGTCCCGACGGCCCGGCGCTGGTGCCGGAGGTGGTGCTGGTGCCGCTGCTTGCTTTCGACCGCACTGGCGCGCGGCTTGGCTATGGCGGCGGCTATTACGACCGCACGCTGGCGGCGCTGCCCGGCCGCCCCGCCATCGGCTGCGCCTTTGCCGCCCAGGAGGTGAGTCGGGTGCCGGTCGAGCCCACCGACCGACGCTTGCAAGCCATCGCCACCGAGCGTGAGTGGATTTTAACCCCTTAACTTAAGGCAGCCATGCGCATCCTCTTCCTCGGCGACACGGTCGGACGCACTGGGCGGGAGGGCGCCGCCGCGGCCTTGCCCGTGCTGCGCAGCCGCTTGGGCATCGACCTGGCGATTGTGAACGCCGAGAACGCCAGCCACGGCTTTGGCCTCGCCCCCGACATGGCCGCCGCCCTGTTCGCCGCCGGTGCCGACGTGATCACCCTCGGCAACCATGCCTGGGATCGCAAGGAGATCATCCCCTATATCGCCCAGCAGCCCCGCCTGCTGCGCCCGCTGAACTTCCCGCCGGGCACGCCGGGGGCGGAGAGCGCCGTGGTGGAGGTGAGCGGCGGACGGCGGGCGCTGGTGCTGAATGCCATGGGCCGCCTGTTCATGGACGCGCTGGATTGCCCGTTCCGCGGCACCGCGGAGGTGCTGTCCCGCTACCGGCTTGGCGGCACCGTGCAAGCCATCGCCATCGACTTCCACGCCGAAGCCACCAGCGAGAAGCTGGCCTACGCGCATCATTTTGACGGCCAGGTGTCGCTCGTGGTCGGCACCCACACGCATGTGCCGACCGCCGACCACCAGGTGCTGCCCGGCGGCACCGCGTTCCAGTCCGATGCCGGGATGTGCGGCGACTATGACAGCGTGATCGGCATGGCCAAGGAGGGTGCGGCGGCGCGGTTCGTCCGCAAGCTGCCCGGCGAGCGGCTGGCCCCCGCCGAAGGCCCGGCCACGGTGTGCGGCCTGTTTGTGGAAACCAATGATGCCACCGGGCTGGCGCTGCGGGCCGAGCCGGTGCGCATGGGCGGGCGGCTTTCGCAAATACTACCGAGTTGATGGCGGTATCATGCCTTCGAAGCAACGTTGCGCTGACAAGCCGCGTAGGAGTGTGTCACTCTCTCTTTCCTGGTTCCAAAAGGAGTCGGTCGTGAGCCCAGCGCTGCAAGTCACCCTCTCCGGCGGCCTGAGTTTTGGCATTCCTCTGGTGCTTGCCGTGCGCGAGGTCATGGCCATGCGCCGGCGGCCGCGCGGCTCCGGCGGTGGACCCGGCC
>CAXTNN010000430.1:0-423 GCA_964245545.1 uncultured Acetobacteraceae bacterium
AAGCGTCGGACCGGCGATCGCCACCGCCGTCGCGAGCAGGACGCTGTGGAAGGCGGCAAACAGAATCAGGAAGGCAAAGGTGGACAGCATGTCCGCCGCCAGCATGGCGACGGCATGCACCATCGGGTGGGCGGGGCTGGCTCCGTCTGTTTCGCTCATCCGCTTGCCGCAATCGCTACACTGTCGCCAACCTTAATCGCGAGATGACGGAGGAGAAAGATCGATCTCCTCTGCCCGCAGCAGCGACGTCATGAACCGGTAGGCATTGTTCGCCCGCCAGCGTGCGTCGGTGCGCAGCAGGGCCATGAACGCGGCATGGCCGGCGCGCTCGCGGCCCACCAAGCAGCCCGCACCGCCGCCGCCCCCGGGGTCGGGCGGGGCGTCCATGCCGCGGTGCTGGGCGATGACGAACAGGCCGCGCTG
>CAXTNN010000430.1:433-2699 GCA_964245545.1 uncultured Acetobacteraceae bacterium
CGCCGGAAATCCTGGCCGGCGTCGCGGGTGACGGGCAGGGGGGCGGCTTGTACCAGCGCCTCCTGCTCCAACTCGGTGCCGATGGCGGTGCGGCCCATTACCCAGGCTTTGTGCTGCCCAGGCAGCAGCCGCGGGGCGCCGACCGGCTCGGCCGGCTGCTTCACGGCGGGGCCGCCCGCCGCGGTGGTGGCTTGCCAAGCCTCCGCCAACTCGGGCACGCCATCCGGCTGGCAGCGCAGCAGCAGGCGCACGTCGTCGAACGCGTCGGGCCGGCGCTGAACCGCCCGGCCGGCCACGTCGCAACCCTCGATGTAGACGATGGTAAAGCACTCGGGATGGCGGCAAAGCCAGTCGCCGCGCCGCAGCAGGGCTTGCACGACCCGTTCGGCGAAGCCTTCCCCCCGGGCAAGGGGAAGCGCCGGGGTTTCGCCCAAGAGAGCGGCGGCGAGGTCCGGCGTCAGCCCGTCGGGAAACTCCATGCCGATGGCGCCGCAGAAGGCATGCAGCGCCCCCGTGCTGACGGGACCCCAATAGCCGTCCGCCGGCGGGTCGAGCAGGCAATGGAACGCCAGCCGGTCCTGCACGGCTCGGGCCAAGCTCTCGTCCGTGACCAGCAGGGGTGTGGGCACGGGCTCGGCGCCCTCCCGCAACAGGGCTGCCAGCGGCTCCAGCAAGGGGTCGCTCAATGCGCGGCCAGTGCCGCGGCGGGCACCCAACTGCCGTGGAAGCCGGACGGAACCCGGCGCGGCAGCAGCACTTCCGCCACCGGCCCGTCCGGCAGCGACGCGGCGTCCAGCACCAGCAGCGCGCTGGTCCCGCTCTCGGGCCGCCAGACCACGGTGAGCAGCCAGCCGTCGGCTTCCGGCGCACCCTCGGACCGCGGCACGAACACGGCTTCGGAGGCACGCTGGCCCGGCGGCAGGGTGAACAGTGTCGACCGGTCCTGGCCGACGGCATGAACGGCGACGCTGTCCCCTGCCGCCTCACTCGATGCGGGCAAGATCCGGAAGCCCTGGGTGTAGGGCAGGCCGGCCACGCGGTCGTCGATGCGGGGGAACTCTCCGGGCCGGCTATCGAGCGTGCTGCGGGTCACGCCGCCATCCGGGTCGATGCGCCAGCGGGCCAGCCGGGAGCCGATGTCGCGCGGTGGGCTGCCGTCGGCGTTCGGGAACAGGGGGGCGGCGTCGTATTCCACCACGTCCATCACGGCGGCGTCCCCGTCATCGAACGCATTCATCACGTGGAAGGCAAAGCAGGGCGGGCCGGCGATCCAGCGCAGGCTGGCCACCCCGCGGTCCCGCGCGATCACGCCGAAGAAGGTCTCCTGCGCCCCGTCCCAGGCAAAGGGCGGTTGGCCCGCCATTGCCCGGTCCATGCTGCCGGTCAGCGGCATCACCGGCACCACGATGCGGGAGGCGGTGACGGCGAAGTCATGCACCATGCTGCAATAAGGCGCCTCGAA
Source organism: uncultured Acetobacteraceae bacterium (assembly GCA_964245545.1). Lineage (GTDB taxonomy): Bacteria > Pseudomonadota > Alphaproteobacteria > Acetobacterales > Acetobacteraceae > LMUY01. Next base: position 1,896 of record CAXTNN010000430.1, read on the forward strand.
CACTTCGTAGCGTGACAGCCGGCCGTCTGCTTCCACCGTGCCCCAGGACATGGCCGGGGACAGCGGGCCGGTGGCGGAGTAGCTGAAGAACACGAGCTGCCCCGTCGCCGGGTCGTGCTTGGGGTGCGCGGTAAAGCGGCCCTGGATGGCGCCGAAATCCTCGTCGCCAAGCGTCTCGAGTCCGGCCGGGTCAAGCCGGGTCGGCAAGTGGGCCTCCTCTAGCGCCAGCAGCCGCCCAGCGTGATGGATCACGTGGGTGTTGGCCACGCCCGTGCTGAGCTCGGCGGCCTCGGGCACCAGCGGCTGGCCAAAGCCCGTGAACAGCGCGCGCCGGGCGGCCGCCTCGGCCAGGAAGCGCGGCGTGCGGACCCAGCGGTTGCAGTGGCTGGCGCCGCCCTCGCCCAGGGTGATGGCGTGCAGCATGCCGTCGCCGGTGAACCAATGGTAAGGCTCGGCGGGCGGCCAGCGCGGGTTGGCGCCGTTGCGGAACAGTGTGCCGCGCAGGGCGGCGGGCAGGCGGCCGGAGAGGGTGCAGGGTTCGGGGCCGCGTTCATCGAGCACGGGGGCGAAGTTGCCGGACAGAAACGGGGACGCTGGCATGGCTGGATCGTCGAGCTGTTTGGCCCTAGGTGGCCCGGTGGGCTTGCGGCGCAATGGCGCGCCAATTCGAATAGCCGAGCAAGCGGCGGAGTGCGGGAGGGCGAATGCCGAGTCATCCTGCCGCCCTTGCTGCTGGAGTTGACCGCCATGACCGCCACGCACCTGCCTGCCGCCCGCTTCTCCACCGAGGCCGAACGTTGGGCG
>CAXTNN010000431.1:0-2675 GCA_964245545.1 uncultured Acetobacteraceae bacterium
AGCAACTACCTCGCAAACTCAGGATACGGACAAACCAAGTGAAAACGCTCTAGTTACGTTACGCTGCGGCATATCGGACGCATTGCTGAGCAGCTGCGGATCTGGGTCTGCCGGCTGAGCCTCGAATGGCGCAGACCCGAGCGCGACGCGCGCGGGTCACAGGGCTAAGCCTTCGACCTACTTTCGGCTATAGAGGGCATAGCGTCGGTTGTCATGCAGATAACGCTAGAGGTGCACGGGCCGGGAACGATGTCTCTGCGTCTAGGCGGGGTGACGCCATAAGGCGGAGGCTGGATTCATGCTAAGCGGGACGAACCGAGGATAAGGAACGGCTCAGGTGTTGGCTGATGCACCCCTGCTTCGCTTGACGATCCCGGCCACGGTGTTTTTGCTCAGCCCACCTCGCGCCCGATCAGGCGTAAGCGGTGCAGTGGCGACGGGTTCGATTCAGGTTGACGGGCTGATCCGGTTATGTCGCGAGCGGTTCGACTTTTGGCTGGCGTTGGTGGTCATCCAGTTCCACAGCAGCAACGTGCGTAGCTCGTGCGCCTTGGTTCTGCCGGAGACGATCTGCTCGAGTACGTCGGTGAGCCATGCCATGGGATCGATGCCGTTCGGCTTGGCCGTTTGGATCAGCGTCATCGCCAGGGCCCAGTGCTTCGCCCCACCATCGCTGCCGGCGAACAGCGCGTTCTTAGGCGTTAGGGTGTGCGGGCGGATTGCCCGCTCGACGACAGTGGTATTCATCTCCACCCGGCCGTCGTCCAGGAACACCACCAGCCCCAGCCAGTGCCGAATGGCGTAGCGCATCGCGCCCGCCAGGTCGGAGGCGCTGGACACCCGCGTGACCTGCTCGTGCAGCCAGCCATGCAGCGCCTCCACGACCGGTCGGCTTCGCTCCTGGCGCACGGCTCTCCGGTAATCGGCGGGGTGGCCGCGGATCTCGGCTTTAATGGCATACAGCGCGCGCAGACCCGCACCAGCACCTCGGCCGCCAACGGCGACTTATCGGAGACGTACCGATCGTAGAAGTGCCGCCGCATGTGCGACCAGCAGAACGGCAGCGTCACCGACGCGTCGGTGCGCGCGCCGTCCAAAGCCTTGAACCCGCTGTAGCCGTTGACCTGCAACACGCCCCGGAACCCGGCCAAGTGCCCGGCCGGACGCTCGTTCTTGCGGTCGTCCGAGTAGACGTAGACCGCCATGGGGTGACCTGGGCCGTTCCAGGGCCGATCGTCCACGGCATAGCACCACAGTCGGCCGGTCTTGGTCCGCCCACGGCCCGGGTCGAGCACCGGCAGCGTGGTGTCGTCGGCGAACACCTTGGACGAGCCCAACACCGTGCCGAGCATCAGCTCGTAGAGCGGCGTCAGCCACCAGCAGGCGCGAACCAACCCAATTCGCCAGCGTCGAGCGGTCCAGCGTGATGCCCTGGCGCTCCAACATCTGCACCTGGCGATATAGCGGTAGGGAATCGGCGAACTTGCTGACCACCACGTGTGCCACCAGCGCCTCGGTCGGCATGCCGCCGGCGACGGGGCGGTCGGGCGCGGGGCGACGACCACGGCGCCCTCGCAACCGTGGCAGGCGTAACGCGGCCGCCAGGTCGCCCGCACCCGCAGCTGGGAGGGCGCCATGTCTAGCTGCTCCTCCGGCAGGGCGTCAGGGTCGATCTTCACACTGCTGATGACCCGTGCAGCCGCGTTGGGGCCAGGGCTTTCAAGCGGATTGGCGGCTTTTAGCCCGCCAATTCAGGCCGACGGACCGGCACCGGGGCCCGCCACTCGCAGCCATCCAGCAGGGCGGCCAGTTGGGGGGGCGACAACGCGATCCGCCCGGCAGACGTCGCGGACGGCCAAACGAATTGGCCCTGTTCCAGCCGCTTGGTCAGCATGCACAGGCCGATCCCGTCATGCCAAATCAGCTTGATCAGCCCAGAACGACGGCCCCGAAAGGCGAACACGGCGCCGTCGAACGGGTCGGCGGACAGGCCTTGCTGCACCAGCATCACCAGCCCGGTCATGCCCTTGCGCATATCGGTCACTCCGCAGGCTAGGTAGACCCGAAGCCCGGACGCCAACGCGATCATCGGCCCTCGAGCGCGCCCAGCACCCGGCGCAACGCACGGCCGTCGACATGGGCATCTACGTGCAACGACACGTCGCAGGGCAGCACGATTTCGATCAATCCATCAGCACGGGCCGGAGACAGAGGAACAACTTGGGGCGGCGGTTCTGGCGACGGCGATGCCACTGTCGCCAACTCAACAGCAGCAAATTGCATCGGCGCGCGGGTGACGACGGGGCCTGGTAGGCTCATCAACTGCTGGCGCCACGTGTAGAGCTGACTTGAGCTGATCCGGTATTTGCGGGCGACCTCCGTTGCAGTCAGATCCGGTCCAAGGCTCTCCGCGACAATTCGGCGCTTTTGCTCGGCCGTCCACGAACGCCTCGGTTCAGCCCGTGTCAGAACCTCGACGCGAGCCGTACGAGTGCTCCTACGATCAGTCGTACGAGCGCTCTCAGCTTCCGCGATCAAATCCGGCGACATTACATCCATGCACGAACCGGATCATAGTTCGCTCACGAGCCGCCAGACGTCGCCGACGCACCGCTTACACAAGGCGATATTGTAGTTGCCAAACCCACGTAGAATATGACTGACAGAGGCGCTAG
>CAXTNN010000432.1:0-2650 GCA_964245545.1 uncultured Acetobacteraceae bacterium
CTCGGCGTCGAGCGGGTAGCCGGCCTTGACGAAGGCTTCGGCGGCGGCGCCACGCTGCGGGAGCTGACGCGCAGCTCCACATGCCGCACTGCCGGGTCTTCCGCCTGCCAAATCTCGTTGAGCTTGTCGCCATAATGGCTGCGCACCCAGTCGCGCAGAAAGCGGGTCGGCAGCGTCACCGTCACTTCGTCGCCATCAAGCCCGGCCAGCGCCATCTGCCGCAACCAGGTGCGGTACTCGACCTCGCCCACATCCTGCTTCAGCCGTTCGCACACCCTCGCCCACCGCGCCGCCAGGGTCGGGTTGCCGTCGAAAGCGGTGTTCTGGGCAGACAAGTCGTCAGGGCCGCCCAGTGGGGTCATCGCTTCCTGCCTCATCTCTCCACGCACCACGCTTGCAGCAGCGAGACCATTCGGCATCCCTCCACATGGCAGTACAGTAATGCTTTAGGTCAGGCGCGGCGCTGAGGCAATGCAAATCAGCACCCACAAGTAACGGATGCCAGTTCGAAACTACTACAGCCTATCGTTAAACTAATGATGCAGTGAGCAACGAATTACCCAAGCTCGCCTGCCGCGCAAGGCGCATGCTGGCGCAACCGCCAGCATGCCAAACCGGTCAGGCCGGCGGGGTCGCCTGCGGCACGCCCACCTGCTTCACCCGCTTGCTCAGCCGGGCAATCTTGCGCGACACCGTGTTGCTGTGGATGACGCCCTTGCCCGCCGCGCGCTGCAGCTCCGGCTGCGCCGCCTTCAGCGCCGCCGCCGCCGCCTCTTTGTCGCCACTCGCAATCGCCAGCTCAACCTTCTTCACAAACGTGCGCATGCGCGACAGCCGGGCATGGTTGCGCAGCGTGCGCCGTTCGGTCTGACGGATGCGCTTGCGCGCAGAAGCGGTATTCGCCATCGGGTCTCAGTGTTCCATCTGCAACTGTGTCGGGGCCAGGCCACGTGGTCGGGTCGCACCGCTCGCCACGCCCTCAAGCAGGCGGCGGAAGGCCGGTGTTCTATGGGGGCAGCAGGGGGCTGTCAAGGAACCCCCGCTCACTCCGCGGCGCGCCGGAAATCGGGTTTGCGCTTGGCGAGGAACGCCTCCATGCCCTCGCGCTGGTCCGCCGTGCCGAACAGCGACAGGAACAGCGCCCGCTCGGCGGCCACACCCTGCGACAGCGTGGTCTCGAACGCGGCGTTCACCGCGCGCTTGGTCAGCAGGCTCGACGTGCGGGACTGCGACGCGATCTTCGCCGCCATCGCCACCGCCTCCTCCACCAGCGTCGCCGCCGGGAAGATGCGGCTCACCAGATTGGCGCGCTCTGCCTCCGCCGCGTCCATCATGCGCCCGGTCAGGCACATGTCCATCGCCTTGGACTTGCCCACCGCGCGGGTGAACCGCTGCGTGCCCCCCGCGCCGGGCATGATGCCGAGGTTGATTTCCGGCTGGCCGAACTTGGCCGTGTCCGCACACACGATGAGGTCGCACATCATCGCCACCTCGCATCCGCCGCCCAGCGCAAACCCGGCGACCGCGGCCAACACCGGCTTCTTCACCGTCAGGATCGTCTCCCAGCGCGCGATGAAGTCATGCTGCAACACGGCCGGGTAGCGGCGATGCTGCATCTCCTTGATGTCCGCCCCCGCGGCAAACGCCTTCTCCGACCCGGTGATCACAATGGCGCCAACCGCCGCGTCCGCGTCAAACGCCGCGAGCTGCTCGCCCAGCTCGGCCATCATCTGGTCGCACAACGCATTGAGCGCGCCGGGCCGGTTGAGGCGGATCAAACCCACTTCGCCATGGGTCTCCACCAGGATCATCTCCGGCATGGCTCGGCTCCCTCTCCGCCCCACCGTGGTAGCGCGGCACGCCTCACTGGGAAAGCGGCTAATGCGCGAAGAAGCGGATGGCCGACAGCGCGCTGAACAGCGCCACCAGGCCGCCGGCGAACCAGACCTTCAGGCTGGCAATGGACGCATCCATCCTCGCTTCCAGGCTGTCTATCCTGCTGTCGAGCCTTGCCTCCAAGCTGTCCATCCTTCCGCCAAGCCTTGCCTCCAGGCTGGCCATCTTGGCGTCCACGCCCGACAGCTTGGCATCAAGCCGAAGGTCCATCGCCTCGACTCGCGCTTCCAGCCGCTCGACATCCGCCTTGGTCGCCACCGTCTCCTGGATGGCCTGATGCAAAGCCTCCGACAACTTCTCCGCCTGCGGGCGCGGAAAGGTGCCGTCGCTCTCGAGATGGCGCATGAAACTCAGCTTGTCGAACACGACAGACATAGCACGGAAATACCAGATCGCACCACCAGATGACAGCTAACGCTGCGTTCGCGGGCAATGGAAGGTCGAGCGCGCCGATTGCACCATTCGCGCCACCCCGCCGCAGCCGGGCGGCCCCGGGCAGCGCTCGCATGGCTGCCCCTCCCGGCCATACACCTTCCAAGCGTGCTGGAAGTAGCCAAGCTCCCCGCTCGGCTGCACATAGTCGCGCAAGCTGGAGCCGCCCGCCGCAATCGCCTCCGTCAGCGTGGCCTTGATGGCGCGCACCAGCCGCGCCGACCCCGCGCGCGGCACCGTCCCCGCCAGCCGGTCGGGCGCAATCCGCGCCCGGAACAGCGCCTCGCACACGTAGATATTGCCCAACCCCGCCACCAGCCGC
>CAXTNN010000433.1:0-1231 GCA_964245545.1 uncultured Acetobacteraceae bacterium
GGTGTACGGCCCATGGCGGGCACCTCCTTGACGGCAGCGGGACGGTAGGGGGGCACGCCGATTCCAGTATCGGGCGGCGCGGCGGCGGTGGGCGGCGGAACCGGTTCGGGCGTGTCCCGAGCCAGCGTTATGTCGGTGCTGGAGCTGGCTGCCGAGTTCTCGGCATCAGACCCGTTCGGGTTGCGTCGTTTGAACAATGGACATCGCCTTCCTGCATGCCGCCGAAACACCCGGCGGCAGGTCTTGCTGGCCTATCATTCGCCACGCAAGCCGCACAACCCGCAATCCGCCTTCGCATCGGTTGCCTACAGCGACAAAATTCCAGCCTGGTGTGCGGCGCCCTCGGGGCTGGTGGCGATCCCGAGCAGCACGCTGGCGGCGCCCGCGCCGGTGAGGAGCTGACCGGTCCAGAACGCAGCGCCCCCTGCATCGGGCAAGCGGCCAAGCCCGTCCTGGTAGAAGCTGGCGACCAGGGCGCCGGCATTTTGCCCGGCGTGATCGGCGGCAAACTCGGCCGACTCCGTTATGGTGGCGGCGAGTTGAGCCGGCGGAAGGGCAGCCTCGGTGGTGACGATGGCCGCCAAGGAACCCGGGTCGGGCGCCCGATCCAGGCCGGTCTGGTAGAGCTCGGCTGCCAGTACCGCCGCCGCGCTCGGCACATAGACCTGGGCCGTGTCGGAGGCGAGATGCGCTTTCGCCTCCGCCGAGTCGGCAAGCCCCGCCACCACCGCGCCGGGCGAGCTGCCCTGCAGCAGCAGGCGCAACCAGTAGCCGTCTCCCGCCGGGTCGGCCGTGGCGGAGCGCCCAAGCATGCTTTGGTACAGGCTGGTCACGAGTTGCTGCGGCGTCGGCGTGCCCTGCTCCGCCACGTATTCCGCGCTGGTCAGGAACTCGGCGGCCACCTGCGGCTCCGACAAGCCGGCGGCGAGTTGCGCGTCGTAATAGGACAACCCCGCCAGGTCGCCGGCACGGCCGAGCAGGCCCTGGTACAGGCGCTGCAGGCTCGCCTCATCGGTATCCGGCCCGACGCTCAGCACGCCATCCTGCAACTGCAGCGCCTCGGTGCCGCTGGTAAAGGCCAGGCTGGCGCCCTCGTTCAGCGCTGTCGCGAGAGTGGCGGTGGGCACGTCGCTGCGGCTCACCCCGCCGGCCGCTCCTGCCAGCACGACCAGGCTGATGGGGGCGGAGGCGCCGGACGTTTGCCCGGCCGCCGTCGCCGTCGCGGTAAGGC
>CAXTNN010000433.1:1241-2171 GCA_964245545.1 uncultured Acetobacteraceae bacterium
GCAGGGGAGCGCTGGGCGAAACCGTGAAGCGGCCGGCGGCACTCGCCACCGCGCTGCCGAGCACGGCCGCACCGTTTAGCAAGCTGACGGTGCTGCCCGGCGCGGCGGTGCCGGACAGGCTCGGCGTGGCCACGTCGGTGATCTCGCTGCCGGTGCTGAGCGTGGGGCTTGGAACGGGCCCAACCGCAATGCTCACCGACCCAGCGGCCGTGTTGCCCACCGGGTCGGTCACCGTGTAGCCGAAGCTGGAGCGGGCGCTTGCCACAATGGGGGAGGCGGTGAACACCAAGGCGGTGAGTTGGGCGATGGACAGCGCCTCGCCTGGCACCACCGCCGTCTGCCCCCCCGCGAGTGCCACCGTGCCGTCGGTGGGCAGTGCGGTGACGGTGGCGGAGAGCTGGGACGCGCTGAAGCTGGCATCGCCCGGCGCCTGGATGCCAAGCCCCGCCGCGACCGCCTCATACGCCACCGTGACGCTCTGCGGGGAGGGGGACGCGGCAGCCACGCCGTCCACCACCACGCCGGAGGTGGCGGGCACGCCCGCCAGGTCCAGCGCCGCGGGGTTGCCGACGAAGTCGTCGATGGTGCCGCCATTGAGGCTGATGGCGGTGCCGACCGCCGGGCCGCCCGTCGCCAGGTCCGCCGTGGACACGTCGTAGCGGAAGGTAAGCAAAGCGCTACCGCTGCCGCCGACATAGCTCGCCTGGACCGTGCGGCCGCCATCCAGCGTCAGCGGGATGGATGGAACCCCGCCGGCGGTGTTGACAGTCACGGCCTTGTCCAGGGTGACGGTGAAATCCAGCGACTGCCCCGGCCGGTAGGTGCCAGCGGCCGGCACGGCAACCGCCTCTACCACCGGCAAGACTGCGTCCACAGTCACGCCCGCGGTGGAGGGCTCGCCCGTGATGGCAAGCACGGCGGGTGCATTTG
>CAXTNN010000433.1:2181-2647 GCA_964245545.1 uncultured Acetobacteraceae bacterium
CATTTGAGCTATCGGCGATGGTGCCGCCGTTCGGCTCGATGGCGGCCCCAAGGGTGATGCCGGTCAGGTCCTGTTCGCCCGCCTGCACGATCAACAGGAAGCTCAGCGTGCTGGTGCCGCTGCCGCCGATGTAGCTGGCATACACGGTCCCGCCGGTGGTGAGCTGGACCGGGATCAGCGGCGTGCCGGTGACGAACACCGGCTCGTTGAAGGTGGTGCTGAAGGCCAATGCCTGCCCGGCGCCATAGGTCCCGTTTTGCGGCACCGCCACCGCGACCACGGTGGGGGTGAGGACCTGCGGCGCGCTGCCAACCGTAGTGACCAGGGCGCTGGGCGGGGCCGCGTCCCCGGTGGCGGTGCCCGGCGTCGGCGCTGCCACGGCAGCATCCAACGTGGTGCTGGTGAAAATGGTGGTGGCGCCAGTGGCGGCACTGACAGCCCAGAGTGCAGGCGCGGCGGTGATGGC
>CAXTNN010000434.1:0-2620 GCA_964245545.1 uncultured Acetobacteraceae bacterium
GGACGGGGCGGGCGGTATCCTGGCGCTCACCAGCCGCGTCTCGGTGGAGCTGGTGCAGAAAGCGGCCGGCGCTGGCATTGGCACGATGGTGGCCGTCTCAGCGCCGACCGCGCTGGCAATCCAGGTCGCAGACGCCGCTGGCATCACCCTCGCCGCGATCGCCCGCGCCGACGGCTTCGAGGTGTTCACGCATGTGGCCCGGATGATCCCGGGTTAGCCCTTGAACAGAAGCCCTCTCCCGGCGGGAGAGGGTTGGGTGAGGGGGCCAGTCGACCGAAAGATTCGGCGTTAGATGTCAGCGATGAACCTCTAAGGTCCAGTTGCTTCACGTCCCACAGCAATATTCTGTATAGTCCCTCCAGTCTGATCTGTAAGGATAATGACCTTCCATTCGATTGATTCCACGAGCGCCATGATGCCGTGCCCAGGCCTTACGTACGTGCAGTAATACATTGATTGTCCGCGATCGTAACCAAACACACACTTTGCTCCACCAGCTTCAACATACCGGACGGCCAACCTCGCGTCTGACCCAACTGGATGACGCTGAAGGAGGAAATTACGAGCGGCTTGCCAATGGCCACTTTCAAGGCTTTCGAATCTTTCGAAGTCAAATTTGTCAGCAACCATCACCATGATCGGTCTCTTATCGCCAAAATCGGCGAGGTGTGGCGTCATCTATCTCTCGCGCAAACTATCATGTTTATAAGTTGTGAGCGGTGAGAGCAGGTAGGACATGCCTCTAGCTCGCCGGCGAGGCGGCGATCAGCCGTTCGATCGGGTTCCAGCTATAGGCCACCTGCATCACGCTGGTGCCGGCGAACCGCGTGGCCGCTTCCGCCACCGGGCGGCCGCCGAGGTGCTGGTAGAACCAGCGGCTCGGGTTGTCGCGCAGCACCCATAGAAATGCGGACCGGCTGCCGCTGGCCGCCAGATGCGCGGCTCCGGTGCGGATCAGCCGGCGGCCTACCCCGCGGTCGCGCCAATCATCCAGCACGTAGAGGGTCTCCACCTCGCCATCGCCCTGGGCACCGCCGGGCAGCTTGGACCGGGCCTGGCCCACGGTGGTGTAGCCCACCACGCGCGGGCCCGCGCCGGCCGCCACGTCCTGCCCCGACGCCACCGCGACGTAGACGCCGGCGCCGCTGCGGATCTGCCGGTCGTAGAACGCCGCCTGGCGTGAGACGGACAGCCCGGCGAGGTAGCTTTCCGGCAACAGGCCGGGATAGGCGCTGCGCCAGGCCGCCACGTGCACCGCGCCGATCAGCGGCGCATCCGCCGGGCGAGCGCGCCGCACCGCAATCATGCCGCGCGCTCCAGCACGGCGGCAAAGAACCCGTCCGTGCCATGCTGCCGCGGGGTCAGCGCCAGGTAGGTGCCTGACGCAGGAAGCGGCCATCCCGCAGGCCAGGCGCGCGGGAGGTCGACCACGGCAAAATCCGCATGACGGGTGAGAAAAGCATCCACCTGCGCCTCGTTCTCCTCCAGCAGCAGCGAGCAGGTCGCAAAGATAAGCCGTCCGCCGGCGCGGACCAGACGCGCGGCATCGTCCAAGATTGCCGCCTGCTTGGGAAGCAGTTCGTTGAGGTCGATCGGCTGCAAACGCCCTCGCGCATCAGGGTTGCGGCGCCAGGTGCCGCTGCCGGTGCAGGGCGCGTCCACCAGAACGCGGTCGAAGCTGGCGGCGCGGCGCTTGGCCCATTTGTCGCCGGGCACAATCAGGTGGCGCTCGACATTGTGCACCCCGGCGCGGCGCAAGCGGCGGACGGCGCCCTCCAGCCGCCGGTCATGCACGTCGCAGGCGAGCAACTGGCCGCGGTTCTGCATGGTCATGGCCAAAGCGAGCGTCTTGCCGCCTGCGCCGGCGCACCAGTCGGCCACCCGCATGCCGGGGGCGGCGCCCACCAGCCCTGCCACCAACTGGCTGCCCTCGTCCTGGATCTCCACCAGCCCGCTCCCGAACGCTGCGCCGGCGGTGACGGGGCGGCGCCCTGCCACGCGCAGGCCCCAGGGCGAGAGCGCCGTCGGCTCCGCGATGACGCCCTCGGCGGCCAGTGCTGCGATCGCTGCGGCCCGGGTGCCGCGCAGCAGGTTCACCCGCAGGTCCAACGGGGCGGGCGTTTCCATCGCCGCCATCTCCGCCCCAAGCGCCTCGCCAAACCGCGCAGCCAGATGGGGCAGCAGCCAATCCGGCAGCTCGTAGCATACGGCGGGCGGCATCGCCGGGTGTTCGAGCGTGTGGCCCTCGATCTGCGCCGCGGCGGCGGCTTCCTGCGGCAGCATGGGGGCGGGGCCGTATTGGCCGCCGGAATAGGATTGCTGCACCCCCGCCGCCGTCCATCCCTCCAGCAGCAAGGAGGCCGCGATCAGCATGCGGGCGGTGGGCGCGGTGCCGGCCCGCTCCAGCCACCACGCCAGCCGGCGCCGCGCCCGCAGCACGCCCCACACCCGCTCCGACACGCCGCGCCGGTCGCCCGAGCCGATGAAGCGGCGGTCGCGGAAGAACGCGTTCGCGATGGCGTCGGCGGGGCGGCGGGGGGCGCCGTCGATGGCGGCCAGCACCTCGATGGCGGCCGCCCGCCGGGCGGCGGGCGTCATGGGTCCGCCACGACCCCGGGGG
>CAXTNN010000435.1:0-2611 GCA_964245545.1 uncultured Acetobacteraceae bacterium
CAACACGCCCGCGATGCCCACCACTTCGCCCCGGCGCAGCTCGAGCGAGGGTATCCGGAGCTTACCCACGCGGGCGTCGCTCAAGCGCAGCACCAGCTCGCCCGGGGCCTGGTGATTGGACCAATCGGTGGCCTCGATGGTGCGCCCGACCATCAGCCGCACCACGTCGCCGGGAGTGGCGCTGGCCACCGGGCCATCGAACACCTTGCGCCCGTCCTTCATCACGGCGACGCGGTCGCAATGCTGGAACACCTCGTTCATGTGATGCGAGATGAACAGGATGGCCAAGCCGCGCCGGCGCAGATCGCTCAGGAAGCCGAACAACTGCCGGCTTTCCGCCAGCGAGAGCGAGGCCGTCGGCTCATCCAGGATCAGCACCGCCGGGTCTTTGGCGATCGCCTTCAGGATATCGAGGATTTTGGTTTCGCCTAAGGACAGCTCGCTGCATTCGCGGCTGAGATCGATGCTAACGCCGAACTGGCGGGCCAGGGCTTGCGCCTCACGCCGCAGCGCCCGGCTGTCGATCAGCCCGCGGCGCCGCGGCTCGCGCCCCAGCATGATGTTCTCGGCCCCATCCAGGCAGCGGATGATCGCCACCTGCTGATGCGCCACGGCGATGCCAGCCTCCTGCGCATCCGCTACGCGGCGCAGCGTGACGGGGCGGCCCTGGATGATGATCTCGCCGGCGTCGGGCGGAACGGCGCCGCAGACCATCTTGACCACCGTGGACTTGCCGGCGCCGTTGGCGCCCACCAGCGCCAGCATCTCGCCGCCATGCAGCACCAGGTCGACCGCGTCCACCGCCCGCGTGGCGCCGAAGCTCTTGCAAAGCCCGCGGACTTCCAGGCGGGCGGATGGCTCGGCCATGAGGCTGCTCCTTAGGCCTTGAGCCCCGCCGTGGCCCGGTCGCGATAGATGTAGTAGAGGTCGGTTGCGTCATAGGTCGGCGTTCCGGCCGCCGGGATGTTGACGCCCTTGACCAGCAGCGGAGCCGGGAAGTCCACCGTCGGCACGGGGACCACTTCCTTCACCGGGCGGCCCTTGCCCACGATCTCGTTGACCATCCAGCCACTATAGGCGCCCCACAGCTCGAAGGCCTGCGCGCAGGTCGCTACCATTGGGTAGTTCGGGTTGCGCATGCGCTCCAGCGCGGTCGGGTCGCCATCGCAGCCGACCACGAAGATCTTGTCCTGCAGCTTGTGCGCCATGATCACTTCCGCGGCGGCCATGGCGGGCTCGTCCCACGGGCACCAGATCGCGTCCAGCTCGTCGCCGTAGCGGGTGAGCCAGTCGTTGACGGCGTTCTGCGTGGTTTCGAAGAAGCCGGAATACTGGATCACGCGGTCGGCCTTCAACGAGATCCAATCGTTCTCGGTGAGGATGTCGCGCATCACCTTGCCGCGCTTGCGGGTGCCGTGATGGAAGTTGGCGACGATGGCGCAGATGTTGGCCTTGCTCTTGCCCTGGGCGAGCAGGTTCTCCACCATGTACTGGCCATATGCGCCGCCCATGACCCAGTTGTTGCTGGTGATGTCGGCCAGCGCCGGCGCCTGCCAGCCGGAATCCAGGCTGAAGAACGGGATCTTGCTGGACTGCAGATCCTGCAGCGCACTGTGGGCGGCGGTGAGGGTGCCGAACAGCACCATGATCGCGTCGGACTTGGCGGTGATGGCGTCCTCGATATTGCTCACCAGCGCGCCAGGGTCGCCCTTGGCGTCGGTCTGCGTCACCTGCCAGGTTTTGTCGAGCCCGGTGGTCTTGAGCCACTGCTGAAAGCCGGCCCAAGCCCGCTGGTCCGACTGCGCCGACATCTGCTGCGCCACCACGGCAAGCTTGATCGGCTTGCCTTCCGCCGCCCGCGCCGGCGTGCTGCCCAGGAAGAACTGGGACAGGCTCGGCGTGGCGAGTGCCGCGGCGCCCACCCCCAATCCACGCAGCAGGCTGCGGCGGGATGCGGCTTCCATGGTCATGATTTCTTTGTTCATGTTTGTCTCCTCCTTCTTATGAGAGTGCTACTGCGATGGATGTTCGGCTTCGAACAGTGCCGCGACAGCTTGGGGCGCGTCCCATTGCGGCATGTGCCCGGCGCCGGCGACCAAGTGGATCGCCACCCGCGTGGGCAGGCGCGTGACCTGCGTCCAGGGGATGACCTCGTCCGCCAGGCCCCAAACCACACGCACCGGCATCGGCAATGCGTCCAAGTCGGAAACGATGTCGATTTGCTGCCGTCCGCCCGCGGCGATCGCTTGCGCCAGCGCGCCGAGCCGGCCGGAGCCGAGCGCATGCGCCATCTCGCCCATTTGAGCAGGTGAGAGCGCGGGCGGGCGCGGCGACAGGCGGCGCAGCAGGTGCGCCAACCCCCCCGCGCTCTGCACGGACGCCATGCCGTGCACGAAGTCGCCATCGATCGCCTCGCCGACGCCGGCCGGGGCGATCAGCGTCAGCCGGGCGACGTGCTCGGGGTGCAGCCGCGCCAGCGCCACCGCAACGGCGCCGCCCAGCGAGTGCCCTACCAGCTCAACCGGCCCGGCTTCCTCCAACAATGCCGCCAATGGGGCGGCCAGATCGGCCACCGTCTGCGCCTCGAGCGCGGTGTCGCCATGGCCCGGCA
>CAXTNN010000436.1:0-2604 GCA_964245545.1 uncultured Acetobacteraceae bacterium
TGCTGGATGCGGCCGAGCGGGAAGCTGGCCGGGCTGGCGACGAGTATGTGGCGCAGGACCGCTTGTTGCTCGCCATTGCTGCTGGCGACGGGCCAGCCGCCCGCATCCTGCGCCAGGCTGGTGCCACGCCGCAGGCGCTGGAGAAGGCGGTTGAGGACATTCGCAAGGGCCGCAAGGTCACCAGTCCGGCCGCCGAGAGCAATTTCGACGCGCTGAAGAAGTATGCCCGCGACGTCACCGCCGTGGCGCGCGAGGGCAAGCTTGATCCGGTGATCGGCCGCGACGAGGAAATCCGCCGCGCGGTGCAGGTGCTGGCGCGCCGCACCAAGAACAACCCGGTGCTGATCGGCGAGCCCGGCGTGGGCAAGACCGCCATTGTCGAGGGGCTGGCGCTGCGGATCGTCAACGGCGACGTGCCGGAATCGCTGCGCAACAAGCGGGTAATGGCGCTTGACCTCGGCGCCCTGGTGGCAGGCGCCAAGTATCGCGGCGAGTTCGAAGAGCGGCTGAAAGCGGTGCTGAAGGAGATCGAGTCGGCGGCCGGCGAGGTGATCCTGTTCATCGACGAGATGCACACGCTGGTGGGGGCCGGCCGGGCGGATGGCGCGATGGACGCCTCCAACCTGCTGAAGCCCGAGTTGGCGCGCGGGGCGCTGCACTGCATTGGCGCCACCACGCTCGATGAGTACCGCAAGCATGTGGAGAAAGACGCGGCGCTGGCGCGGCGCTTCCAGCCGGTGTTCGTGGGCGAGCCGTCGGTGGCCGACACGATCAGCATTCTGCGCGGCATCAAGGAGAAGTACGAGCTGCATCACGGCGTGCGCATCAGCGACGGCGCCCTGGTGGCGGCCGCCACGCTGTCCAACCGCTACATCGCCGACCGTTTCCTGCCCGACAAGGCGATCGACCTGGTGGACGAGGCGGCGAGCCGGTTGCGCATGCAGGTGGACAGCAAGCCCGAGGCGCTGGATGAGCTCGACCGCCGCTTGCTGCAGCTCAAGATCGAGCGCGAGGCGCTGCGGCGCGAGGAAGACCCGGCGTCGCGCGAGCGGCTGGGCAAGCTTGAGCAGGAACTGGCCGAGATCGAGGAGCGGTCGGACGCGATGACCGCCGCCTGGCACGCCGAAAAGGACAAGCTCGCCGGGTCGCAGAAGCTCAAGGAGCAACTGGACACGGCCCGCAGCGAGGTGGAGGTGGCGCAGCGCCGGGGCGACCTCGGCCGGGCCTCCGAGCTGATGTATGGCGTGATCCCGCAGCTCGAACGGCAGATCAACGAGCACCAGGCGGATGGCAACCTGGTGAACGAGGCGGTGACGGAGGACCAGATCGCCGCCGTGGTCAGCCGCTGGACCGGCGTGCCGGTGGACCGGATGCTGGAAGGCGAGCGGGCCAAGCTGCTGCGCATGGAGGACGAGCTGCGCCGCCGGGTGGTGGGCCAGGAGCCGGCGCTGGTGGCGGTGGCCAATGCCGTGCGCCGCGCCCGCGCCGGGCTGCAGGACCCGAACCGGCCGATCGGCTCGTTCCTGTTCCTGGGTCCGACCGGCGTGGGCAAGACCGAACTGACCAAGGCGCTGGCCGCGTTCCTGTTCGACGACGACCGCGCGATGGTGCGCATCGACATGAGCGAGTTCATGGAGAAGCACGCCGTCAGCCGGCTGATCGGCGCCCCGCCCGGCTATGTCGGCTACGACGACGGCGGCGTGCTGACGGAGGCGGTGCGGCGGCGGCCGTATCAGGTGATCCTGTTCGACGAGGTGGAGAAGGCGCATGAGGACGTGTTCAACGTCCTGTTGCAGGTGCTGGATGACGGGCGGCTGACCGACGGGCAGGGCCGCACGGTGGATTTCCGCAACACCATCATCGTGCTGACTTCCAATCTTGGCAGCGACCTGCTGGCCGCCCAGCCGGAGGGGGACACCAGCGCGCTGGTGCAGGCCCAGGTGATGCGGGTGGTGCGCGAGCACTTCCGGCCGGAGTTCCTGAACCGGCTGGACGAGATCGTGCAGTTCCAGCGCCTGGCGCGGGGCGACATGGCGGCGATCGTGACCATCCAGCTTGGGCGGCTGCAGCAGTTGCTGGCGGACCGGCACATCACGCTGGAGCTGGACGAGGTGGCGCTGAACTGGCTTGGCGAGGCGGGCTACGACCCGGTGTATGGCGCCCGGCCGCTCAAGCGGGTGATCCAGCGCACGCTGCAGAACCCTCTGGCTGGCCAGTTGCTGGACGGCAGCATCCACGACGGCGAGACGGTGCATGTCAGCGCCGACCGGGACGGGCTGATCATCAACGGGCGGCTGGCGGAAGCGGCGTAACGGGTGGCTTGCGGCTCGGCAGGCGCGCCCGCGGGGCTGCTTTCATCCCATCTCTCTCCCTCGCAACAGGGAGGGAGATGGCCGGCCACTCGACAGTCAACATTATCCAAGGGAAAGTCGTAGCAAAGATATCGTGAGGCGCGCCACAGTATTGCAGACAGATTTTGTAAAAGTCTCGACCGGCAAAAATGCCCTTGCTGCTACCAGACTAAGTAAAACCGACATAGCAGCAATGATTATGCAAGTTGGCAGCGTGAGTTTGGGGGGCGGGGGCCGGGCGCGGGGGGTTGGG
>CAXTNN010000437.1:0-2598 GCA_964245545.1 uncultured Acetobacteraceae bacterium
CACCGTCGCGAAGAACGACGTGGTGATCTGCACCGCCCTGGTGGCCGGCGGCCGTCATCATCATGGCAAAACCGCGATCGAACGCCGCCGCTGCCTCCACCACGGCGCGGTAGCCGGCCAGGTTGGCTTGGGAAGACAGCACGTCCATCGCCTGCGCCCGGGTGATGCGGGGCAGCAGCTCCATTGCCGCGGTGTCAATACCGGCCGCGGCGAGGGCGGCGGGCAGCGCCGGGTCGGAGGCGGCATTGGTGACGCAGACCAGCAGGGCTCCGCGCGGGATATGGGTGCGGATGGCAGCGCTCGGGGTCTGCACGCTGAACACGATGCCGGCGCTGGCGAGGGCGGCGGCAGCGTCTGGCGCAATCTCAGCGCCGGCCGCGGCAAACTCCGCATCGGGGATGGAGGCGGCCAGACCAGCGCCGGCCTCGACCGCGACGGTGGCACCCAAGGCAATGAGTTTTTTCACTGTTTCCGGGGTTGCGGCCACGCGGGTTTCCGCTGCGGCCGTTTCCTTCAGCACCGCCAAACGCATCCTGTCTTCCTTGTTGACGTGTGGGCGACGATTCCGGTGCGCGACCATGCTGGAGGCGGCGGAGGCGCGCAAGGGGAGGTGTAATGGATGGCCCGCCTGAACGCGGTGCTAGAGCCGCATCAGCCGGCGGACATGCATGGCGCTGGCGGCGGCCAGGGCGGCCAAGTCGTATCCGCCCTCCAGCAGGGAGACGACGCGGCCGCCGCAATGGCGGTCTGCCACGGCCAGCAACTGGTCGGTGACCCAGGCGAAATCAGTGGTTTCCAGCCGCAGCTCGGCCAGCGGGTCGGCCCGGTGCGCGTCGAAGCCGGCGGAGATGACCAACAGTTCGGGGCGCCAGGCGGCGAGGGAGGGCAGGATGGTGCCTTGCCAACCGGCGCGGAAGTGCTCGCTGCCGGAGCCGGGCGGCAGTTGCACGTTCACCACATTGCCGGCCACGCCGCGCTCGCGGGGGGAGCCGGTGCCCGGATAACAGGGATACTGGTGGCTGGAGGCGTAGAACAGCGATGGGTCGGGCCCGAAGATGTCTTCGGTGCCGTTGCCGTGATGCACGTCGAAATCCACCACCGCGACGCGCTCAAGACCCCAGCACGCTTGGGCATGGCGGGCGGCGACGGCGGCGTTGTTGAAGAAGCAAAACCCCATGGCTCGCTGCGTCTCCGCGTGGTGGCCCGGCGGACGCACCGCAGCGAACGCGGCGGTGGCCCAACCTGCCATCACCGCGTCGACCGCGGCCACGGCGCCGCCGGCCGCGCGCAGAGCGGCTTCGCAGGTGCCGGCGCTGACGACGGTGTCTGGGTCGATGGGAATGCGCTCGCCGGGCT
Source organism: uncultured Acetobacteraceae bacterium (assembly GCA_964245545.1). GTDB lineage: Bacteria > Pseudomonadota > Alphaproteobacteria > Acetobacterales > Acetobacteraceae > LMUY01. The sequence continues at coordinate 1,357 of CAXTNN010000437.1, forward strand.
CCGGCATCAGGGCGAGCAGGCGCTGGACGTAGGCCGCGGGGTGGGCGCGTTCGAGCTGCTCCTGCGTGGCCAGGGGGGCTTGCTCGCGCAGCAGCGGCACGAAGTCGGGATGCTCCAACGCCTCCAGCACGGCGCGGAGGCGGTCCGGGCATTCTGGGTGATACGGGCCCGGGTCGTGCCCTAAGCAGGCCGGGTGGGTGAAGAGGGCAACAGGCTTCAAGGCGCCGGGTCCTCCGCGCGGCGGCGGATGGTGAAGGAGAACACGCCGGCCTCCTCGCTCACGCTCATCAGCGCGTGGCCGGTTTCGCGGCAGAAGGCACGGAAATCGGCCACTGAGGCGCGGTCGGTGGCCAAAACCCGCAGCTTCTCGCCTGGGGCAAGGCTGCGCAGCGCGCGGTTGGCCCGCAGCACGGGCAGGGGGCAGTTCATGCCTTTCACGTCAAGCAGCGTCTCGGTCGGCATGCCCTTATCCTGCTGGCTTGCGCGGTGCGCGGCAAGGGTTAGGCCCGCGCGGCGGTTTTGCGCTAAACTGCGCGATGACGGGGGGAGGGGTGCATGGCCGCAGCGGCGTTGCGCATGGGGATCGACCTGGGCGGAACCAAGATCGAGTATGCCGTGCTCGGCGCTGAGGGTGGCTTGCTGCTGCGTCGGCGAGTCGCCACGCCCCCGAGTTATCAGGACACCGTGCGCACGGTGGCGGACGTGGTGTTGCAAGTGGAAGCCGAGCTAGGGCGACCGGTGAGCGTGGGTTTGGGCATCCCCGGCGTGATCAGCCCGGCCACTGGGCTGGTGAAAAACGCCAATTCGGTGGGGCTGAACGGCCACCCGCTGGACCGAGACGTATCGGGGCTGCTCAGCCGCGAGGTGCGGGTCGAAAACGATGCCAACTGCTTCGCCTTGTCCGAAGCCTCCGACGGCGCGGCGGCCGGAATGCGCACCGTGTTCGGCGTGATAATCGGCACCGGCTGCGGCGCCGGCATCGTCGTGGATGGACGCTTGGTTCCGGGGCGCAACCGTATCGCCGGTGAGTGGGGCCATAACCCGCTGCCATGGGTGACGGCGGCGGACCGGCCCCTGCCGCTCTGTTGGTGCGGCCAGGAGGGTTGCTTGGAGACCATGGTGTCCGGCCCCAACCTGGCGCGGGATTGCGACGAGCCCGGCGCGCGCGACGCCAGCGGGATCCCGGCGCGGGCGGTTGCCGGGGACGCCGTGGCGGCGGCAGCCTTGGCGCGCTCCTGCGCC
>CAXTNN010000438.1:0-2596 GCA_964245545.1 uncultured Acetobacteraceae bacterium
GGACAAGGCCGCGTCAGGCGCGTGCCGCGGCAACGCTGGACGCCATTTTCGAGGCGACCGTGCAGCTTTGGGGGCCACCGGTCCGCAGCGGCTGACCACGACCCGCGTGGCCCAAAGGGCGGGCGTGTCGGTCGGCACGATGTACCAGTATTTCCCGCACAAGCAGGCGGCGCTTATCTAGGGGTCAGGTTCAGGATACGTGTAAAAAGTGGTCACAAGAGGTTCGGACCACGTTCACCCCGGTTCACTGACCGGGTTCGCGGCCGGCGGGGAGACCGGTGGCGTCCGAAGCTGCCAGGTTGTCGCGTCCTGGTGCGGGGAGGGTCCGGGATCGGCGGGTTTCGTCGATGGCGACGAAAGTGAAAGCCGCTTGGGTGACCTTGCTCACGTCATCGCCTGTCCGGTCGCGGCGCCACGCTTCCACCTTGATCCGGATCGAGCTGCGGCCGGTTCCGGTGATGGTTGCGAACAGGCTGACCTCGTCGCCCACGAAGACGGGGCCGTGGAACGTCATCGACTCCACGGCGACGGTGGCGCATCGCCCCCGCGCCCGGCGTGCGGCGACGTTGCCGGCCGCAAGGTCCATCTGGGCCATGAGCCAGCCGCCGAAGATGTCGCCGGCCGGGTTGGTGTCGGCAGGCATGGCAACCGTCCGGATAACAGGGGCGCCGTCGGGGAGTCGGAACGTCATGTCCGGTGCGTTCGCGTTGTCCTCAAGTGCTGCCATCCTCAGCCGATGGAAGCGAACGGCAGTCGGGAGGTCAGCCCAGTCTCGTTGGCCAGCTTGCTCAGGCCGGCCAGGGTATCCGGCGGCAGCAGGAGGCCGTCCGCCCGGCTGCGGACGTCGTTGCGGGCCTCGATCTCGCCGGGGTAGACCACCTCCTCGAAGCCCTGGGCCAGCGGCACTGATTTCAGCTCGGCGATGAGGCGGTCCATGCGCGCCCCGAACTCGGCCAGGGGCTGGATGGCCCCGATGTCCAGCGCGATCATGAACTGCCCGGCGCCGCTGCGGTGCTCCGTCTGGTATGGCCCATGCACGCCGGTGCCGAAGGCGCTGCCGGTCAGCACGCCCGAGAGCATGTCCATCACCACGGCGATGGCGTAGCCCTTGTGCCCTGCCATGGGCAGGATGATGCCCTCGATGGCCTCGGCCGGGTCGGTCGTCGGAGCGCCTGCGGCGTTGATGGCCCAGCCTTCTGGGATGGATTGGCCCTTCTGCCGGGCCAGGTAGATCTTGCCCCGGGCGACGCCGGTGTTGGCGATGTCGAGGACCATCGGCGGATGGCTGCCGGCGGGCGCGGCCCAGGACCAGGGATTGGTGCCCACCGCCTTGCGCCGCCCGCCCCAGGGGGCCATCGCCGGGCTGGCATTGGTGGACAGGAACCCCACGCAGCCCGCGCGGGCGGCCATGAGCGTGAAATACATCGCGGTTCCGAAGTGGTTGGAGTTCCGCAGCGCCACCGCGCCGATGCCGTGCGCCTTCGCCCGGCGTATCGCGTCCTGCATGGCGTGGGCGGTCAGCACCTGGCCCATGCCGTCTCCCCCGTCGAGCACGGCGATGGCGCCGGCGTCCACCACGGCCTTTGGCTGGGCGGCTGGGTCGCACACGCCCGCCCGCAGCCGGGCCACGTACCATGGCAGCCGCATCACCCCGTGCGACTGGTGCCCCCACAGGTCAGCCTGGACCAGCGTGTCGGCCGCGAGTCTTGCGTCCTCCTCCGACATCCCGGTGCGGACGTAAACGGCCGTGGCGAAGTCGAGCAGCCGTTCTGGCGCGATGCGGGTCTGGGTGTCCATGGCTGCCTCCTAATCCGGCCTGGCGCCGCCAGGGCGCACCAGGGTCGAGAAGCTAAGCTCCTGCCCAGGAACCGTGCGCTGACCCTGGCCGCGGGCGCTGCCAGGTTGAACGGCTTGGACACGGTGCCGGTGGACACGATGCAGCCCCGCGGCAGCACCATGCGCCTCTCGCGCCCCAGGGCCACCAAGTCTGCCAGCGCCGTTTCCGGGTCGGTCACGTCGTCCCCGGTGGCACTCCTGGCCATTTCCGCGCCGTCCACCGACACGATGAGGGTCTCGTTCAGGCTCGGGATGTCGCTTGGCTCAAGCACTCCGCCGACGACGAGCGCCTGGAACGCCCCGTTGTCCCCCGCGAAGCTCGGCCAGCCGACCGCACGGCGGTCGGTGAAGCGCGACAGGACCAATTCGAACGTCACGCGCGTTTCGGCGACCGCTTCAAGGACGTGGAAAGGCGGCTGGTCCGGCAGCACGTCCCGGCCCAGGACGTAGGCGATCTCGAACTCCACCGTCACCTGGGCACCGTTGGGCAGTTCCACGGTGTCCCCGGGTTGGTGGAGGTGGGACCGGAGGACACGGCCGGCGATGGAGCGCCCCACACCAGACTGCCGCTTCAACGCCGTGCTGCCCACGCTCAGCTTCCAGCCCACGACGACCTGGCCCAGCTCCTCGATCATGCGGTCCTGGACGTCGTAGCCCTGCGACATGGTGGCTGGCCGGATGGCTTCGGGCAGCTCTGTCAGCAAGGCTCCGCTGCGCCAGGCGTCGGCCAGCATGGCTGCGGCGGGGGCGGGATCGAAGG
>CAXTNN010000439.1:0-2573 GCA_964245545.1 uncultured Acetobacteraceae bacterium
GGGTGGGCCCGCTCATCGACGGCAAGACGATGTCGGCCGGCCCGTCCAGCCCCGTCACCACCAGGATGGCGTTGCCCTCGCGGGGCGCCTGGCTGGTGACGGGGAAGCTGGCCCCGCCAGCCTCCGCCTGCGCGCCGAACCAGGAGGCGGTGATGCCGGCAGCGGCAAGCGCGTCGTTGGAGGCTGCAACGGGCAGGATCACCGGCAAGGTCAGCGGAGCGGGGTCATGCGGGTCAAAGAACGGCAGCGGCAGGCGCGCGAGATCCCGCTGCGGCGGCAGGCGCTCAAGGGTGAGGGCGAGGGTCGAGGTGTCGGAGATGGCCGACCAGAGCAGGGGGGAGAGCGGGTCGTTGCACCCGGGGGTGGAGCGGCCGGTGAAGCGGACGTTCAGCCGGTTGCTATCGGTGAACAGCACCGGCTCGATGGCAAAGGCAAGGTTGGTGAACTGAGGCTGCTGCGGGTCGAGCGGGATGGTGCCGACATACTGGTCGTTCAGGGTGATCGTGTCGTTGCTGAACGCCGGGATCATGGCGGGCGATAGGGCGCCGGACAGCACCAGGGTGGCGCCGGTCACCACCTCGTCGGACCGGATGCCGAATTGGACGCCCTGCACCGGGCTGGTGCCGCGCAGGTTGAATGGACCCGCGGCGCCGAGCTGGTGCAGCGTCCGCACCAAGGTGCGGGTGCGGCCCGGTTGCGCGGCGGGGAACGGGGTGAAGCTGGTGGGTAACGCCAGCGTGGCGGACGCGGGGGGTGGTGGTGGCGGCAGCGGCGGGTTCATCACCGCTTGGGACACGGCGGTGGCGACCGCCACCGGAGGGATCACCGCCGGGTCCGGCGGCGCGCTCACCAGGTCCGGCAAACGGACGACGGCTTCGGCGCGGCCTGCGGCAGCGGGTTGCGCGGCGGCAGGCAGCAACAGCGTCGTGGCGAGGCTGACCACGAGGAGAAAGGAAGCGCGCCGCCGTGGATTGGGATCAGGCATGATGCGGCTTTCCAGTCGCGAGCACTGCTGCAATCAACAAGCTGCGACCTGGTAACGACTATGCGGCGGATTGCAACGGTGCTGCCAAGCGGCAACGCTCTGTTCACGCGCTAATGGCGTGGACTTGCACTCTTCTACGCCAGAATTACCGCGCGGTGATGCGCGCGGCGTTAATACTGGAACTGGTAAGTCAGCCCGATGCTGTTGCCGCCCGCGCCGCTGCCGACATCGGTTTCCACCTTCAACCCTTTATAGATGTCGACCTGCACCACCGCCTGGGTCTGCGAGCCCGTGGTGCCCTGCTTGGCGCCGACATAGACGCCGTTGGCGACGTATTTGCCGGCCTCGATGGTGGCGGAGTTGTTGCTGCTCAGGCTGCCATTGGCGTTGGTGCTGCTGCCGACGCTCAGCCGGTCCAGCCCCAAGCCGCTGCGCACCCGGTCAAGCGGGTTGGAGGCGCCGCTGGTGGTGCCGGAGAGATCGGCCAGCGCCGCGGCGATCGAGGCATACTGGAACGGGCTCAGACTGGACGCGCTGCGGCCGAACAGCAGTTCAGCCAGCACCTCGTCCTGCGGCAAAGGCGGCGAGGAGGTGAGCGTGAGCTTCGGCGCGCTGGCGAACCCGGTGACGAGCAGCGAGGCCGTGCCAGTGGTGGTGGGGGAGTCCGCCTCGAAATCGAGCGACGGGTCGATGGTGTGGTTCACCCCCGCGCCGGCGAAGCCCACCGTGCCGCGGCTGAAGGTGAGGGTGGTGCCGGCCAGGCTGAAGGTGCCGTTGCGCAGGCGAAACGCGCCGGTCACCTGCGGCGCGGCGGTGCTGCCGGCGATGCGCAGGCTGCCGCCCAACACGGCGTTCAGCCCGCGGCCGCGGACAAAGATCTGGCCCGGCGCGTCCAGCGTGAGGTCGAGCCGGATGTCGGGGCCGGGCTTAGGCGGCGGTGGCGGCGGCTGGCCCGCGATGCGCACCGGCAACACGGCAACCGAGCTCGGCAGGTGCTCCGGGATGTTGATGGTGGCGCTGTCGATGCTGATGGTGCCCGAGGCGGTAAGCGCGCCGCCACCTCCGCTCAGGTCGCCGCGCACGGCAAGGTCGGCGTCGAGGGTGGCGGTGAGCTTGTCGCTGGACAGCGGGCGCGCCTTGCGCATGGTAAGCGCCAGGTCGACTGGCATGGTGCCGCCGATGCCCACCGTGCCGCTGGCGCCGATCGTGCCGGGGCCGGCCTGCCCGGTGAAGCTGGCGATCCGGACGGTCTGGCCGCTGGCCTGGATGGTGGCGTTGATGGCGCTGACCCGCACGCCCTGGCCGAAATCCTGCACCTCGCCGTTTGCCAGGGTGACGGTGCCGTTGAGCTCCGGCGCTGCCGCCGTGCCGCCGACCGATGCATTGATCGCCAGCCGGCCCTCGGCGCGGCGGCCCTGGGCGGCCAGGATGGGGTCGAGCAAGGCCAGGTCGAGCCCGCCGTTGGCCCGCAGCGCCAGGGCGCCGGCGCCCAGCGGACCGCGGCCGGTCACGGCCAGGTTCGCCGACCCGGCAGCCAGCCGCACGTCCACATCGGCCGCCTTGCCGGCCAGTTGCGCCGAGGCGGTGA
>CAXTNN010000440.1:0-2567 GCA_964245545.1 uncultured Acetobacteraceae bacterium
CCATCCATCTCCCGCTGCGCGCAGCGTTGGAGCGGGTGACGATGCCGGCCATCCTGGCCACCGCGCGCGCGACAGCGGCAGCGCTGCGGCGGGATTTCGGCATCGCTCGGCCGCGGCTGGCGGTTGCCGGGCTCAACCCGCATGCGGGGGAGGGCGGCGCCATGGGGTCGGAGGAGGGTGAGGTGATCGCACCCGCGGTGGCGGCGCTGCAGCGCGAGGGGATCGACGCTGCCGGGCCGTTTCCGCCCGACACACTATTCACCGCCACCGCCCGGCCGCACTACGATGCCGCGGTGTGCATGTACCACGATCAGGGCCTGATCCCGCTCAAGACGCTGGACATTGCCGGGGGGGTGAACGTGACGCTGGGGTTGCCGATTATCCGCACGTCTCCCGACCACGGCACGGCGTTCGACATCGCCGGGCAGGGCCGCGCCGATCCGTGCAGCCTGGTGGCGGCGCTGCGCATGGCCGCGGACCTAGCCGGGCGGCGGGCGGCGGCATGATCCGGCTCGGGGTAAACATCGACCACGTCGCCACTGTACGCAACGCCCGCGGCGGCGCGCATCCCGACCCGGTGGAGGCGGCAATGGTGGCGATCGCCGCCGGTGCGGACGGGATTACGGCGCATCTGCGGGAGGACCGGCGCCACATCCGCGACGACGACATCGCCCGGCTGCGCCAGCGCATCACGGTGCCGCTGAACTTCGAGATGGCGGCGACGGCGGAGATGGTGGCGCTGGCGGTGCAGATGCGCCCGCATGCCGCCTGCATCGTGCCGGAGCGCCGGGCCGAGGTGACCACCGAAGGCGGGTTGAACGCGGCGGGCCAATTGGAGGCGCTGCGCCCGATGGTGGCGGCGCTGCGCGCAGCCGGCATCCGCGTGTCGCTGTTCATCGACCCCGACCCGCACCAGCTTGACGCCGCTGCCGAGCTGCAGGCCGACGTGGTGGAGCTGCACACCGGCGCCTACGCCGAGGGCCGGCCCGGCGAGCTGCAACGCCTGCGCAGCGCCGCGGCCAGCACGGCGGGGTTGGGGCTGGAGTGCCATGCCGGGCATGGGTTGAGCTACGCCAACGTGCAGCCGGTCGCGGCGCTGCCGGAGGTCATGGAGCTCAACATCGGGCATTTTCTCATTGGCCAGGCGATCCTGGACGGGCTGCCTGCTGTCATCGCCCACATGCGCGAACTGATCCGCACCGCAAGGCCATAATGCTCGAAACGGCCCGCCTGCTGCTGCGGCCGTGGCAGCCGTCTGATCACGCGCCATTCGCGGCCATGTCGGCGGACCCGCAGGTGATGCGATACCTGGTGAACCCGGCAACGCGTGAGGCGGTGGGCCCCTGGATCGAGCGTCAGATGGCGCATTACCGGGACCATGGCTTCGGCTTTTTAGCAGCAGAGGAGCGGGCCAGCGGCGCGTTTGTCGGCGTAGTCGGTTTAATGCACGTGCCCTACGAGGCGCACTTCACTCCGGCCGTCGAGGTGGGCTGGCGCCTGGCCCGGCCGTTTTGGGGCCGCGGCTATGCGCCGGAAGCGGCGCGCGCCTGGCTGCAATGGGGGTTCAAGACGCTTGGGCTGGCCGAAATCGTCGCCAACACCTGCGTGGAGAACCGCAACTCACGGCAGGTGATGGAGAAGCTGGGCATGACGCGCAACCCATCCGACGACTATGACCATCCCCAGATCGCCGCCCACGTGCCAGAGCGGCGGCAGGTGCTCTACCGGCTCGCGTGCGAGAAGCAGCCAGCCTCGTAACAGCCGAACAACGCCACCGCGCCCGCCCCGATCGCCAGTTTCTCCCCGGTGCTCAGGCCGCCCGTGTGCGCCGCCGGTGCTGCGACCGCTCCATTGCCAACGGTGACACCGATGCGTTGGGCCTGCTGCGGCCCCCCACCGACCGGCAGGTAGTCGACGGTAATCTGCTGGCCCGGCGGCAACGACCCGACATAGGCGGCGAAGGCATGCAGGCTGGAGAACACGGTACCATCGACGGCAATGATCTGGTCGCCCGGCTTGAACCCGGCTTGTGCGCCCGCCGACCTCGGATGCACCGCTTGCACCTGCAGCAGCTCGAACGTCATCCCCGTGTCGTTGATCACCTGGCCGCGCCGTATTTCCATGCCGAGCGCGCCGCCGTTGTGCGGCAAGCTCGCAGCCTGGTCAGGCGCCAGCAGGTGGTAGCCCATCTGGTTGTCGGCCCGAGCCACCCCCGCCACCAGCAAGCTGGCGGCGAGGACAGCGGCGGCAAGGCGCATCGGGCTAAACCGACACGGAGCCTTCATCGGGAAGCTGGCCGTTCGGAGTGGCCGCGTGCACCGCATTCGGCAGGTGCTGCGAGAGTTGCGACAGAAAGTCCTGCGGCTCCATGCCCGCCTGGCTGGCCATGTTTTGCACCTGGCCCTGCCCGAATACCGACTGCAACTGGCTCGGCGAGACGGACTGGTTCGGGCCGTTGCCCACCCAGGATTGCGCGATGTGGCCGAGGCCGGCGCCTTCGAACATGGACACCAGGCCGCCGATGCCGCCGCCGCCCATGCCGCCCATTCCGCCGCCGCCCATGACCA
>CAXTNN010000441.1:0-2557 GCA_964245545.1 uncultured Acetobacteraceae bacterium
TCCTGACCCAGCGCCCCTCGTAGTTGGCGTAGTGCAGCTTGGACGGATCGGCGAGGATGCCCGCCTGCTTGTCGAGCACGAAGGCGTCGGCGTCCCAGCTATTCCATAGCGCGAAGCAGGCTTCGAGCACCTCGTCCGCCCGGTCGTAGCGTTCGTCATGCGGATGCTGCTGCTCGTTGCCGTAATTCTGCGCCGCGCCGTCATTGCTGCCGGTGACGCAGTTCCAGCCGATGCGGCCTTCCGTCACGTGGTCCAGCGAGTTGACCAGGCGGGCGAGCAGGAAGGGCGGGTATTCCGAGGTGGAGAGGGTGGGGACCAGGCCGAGATATCTGGTGGCCTGGGCCAGGTAGGGCACCAGCACCGCCGGGTCGAGCTTGGGGGTGCTGGCGGCGTATTGCAGGTAGGTGTCGTGGCTGCCGCCATAGGTGTAGGGCACCATCGAGGAATCCTCGATGATGAGGTAGTCGAAGCAGGCGCGCTCCATGCCGCGGGCCAGGTCGAGGAACAGGTCTGGCATCATCCAGCGTGCGGTGTCGCTGCCGGGCCAGGGGCCGCGCCAGGTTTTCGGGCCGTAGCCCTGGGAGAGGAACCAGGAGAGGTGAAACGGTCGCGCCGGCATCGTGGATCAGCTTTCCTTCGCGGAGGCAGCCGCGCCGATGCAAAAGGGGGGCCGCCGGGCCGTTCAGGCCGCCTGACCCGGTGCGGCCGGCTGCGCGGCCAGTTCGGCGACCATCTGTTGGCGGATCAGGAACTTCTGCACCTTGCCGGTGACCGTCATCGGAAACTCATCGACGAAGCGGATGTGCTTCGGGACCTTGTAGTGGGCGATGCGGTCGCGGCAGAAGGCGCGGATATCCTCCTCGCTCACTCCCCCGTTGCTGAACTCAGGGTCGCGTAGGCGGATCCAGGCGCAGAGCTCTTCGCCGAACCGCGGGTCCGGCACGCCGACCACCTGCACATCCTGCACGGCGGGGTGGCCGTAGAGGAAGTCCTCCACCTCGCGCGGATAGATGTTCTCGCCGCCGCGGATCACCATGTCCTTCAGCCGGCCAACGATGCGGCAGAAGCCGTCTTCGTCCAAGGTGGCCAGGTCCCCCGTGTGCATCCAGCGTGCCGGGTCGATGACGTCCCGCGTCTTCTCGTCATCGTCCCAGTAGCCAAGCATGACCACGTAGCCGCGGACGCAGAGCTCGCCGGTTTCCCCGCGCGGAACGATGCGGCCGGCGGCGTCGATGATCTTTGCCTCCACATGGGGCAGGATGCGCCCGACCGTGGCAACCCGGCGCTCCACCGGGTCGTCAGGCTGGCACTGGAAGCTGCCGGGACTGGTTTCAGTCATGCCGTAGACGATGGTGATTTCGGACAGGTGCATCCGGTCGATGACGCGGCGCATCACCTCGATGGGGCAGATGGAGCCGGCCATGACGCCGGTGCGCAGGGTCGAGAGGTCGAAGCGGTCGAACTCAGGGTGTTCCAGCTCGGCGATGAACATGGTGGGCACGCCGAACAGGGCGGTGCAGCGCTCGGCCGCCACGGTTTCAAGCACGGCCAGCGGGTCGAACCCCTCGCTGGGAAAGACCATGGTGGTGCCATGGGTGAGGCAGGCCAGGTTGCCCAGCACGCTGCCAAAGCAGTGATACAGCGGCACCGGGATGCAGAGCCGGTCCCGCTCGGACAGGCGCATCTGCTCGCCGGTGAAGAAGCCGTTGTTGAGGATGTTGTGGTGCGACAGGGTGGCGGCTTTCGGCCGCCCGGTGGTGCCGCTGGTGAACTGGATGTTCACCGGGCTGTCGAACTGCACCGCGGCCGCCACTTCGGCCAAGCGGGCGCGGTCGGCGGTGGTGACGGCGGTGCCAAGGCTATCGAACTGCAGGCACCCGGGGGCGGACCCGGCGCCGAGCAGGAATACCGATTGAAGGCTCGGCACCCGGGCGGCCGCAAGCTTCGCCGCGGCCGGCGAGGATGCCAGCTCCGGCACCAGGCCGGCGAGGATGCGGACGTAATCGCTCGACTTGAACGCGGCCGCCATGACCAGCGCCCGGCACCCGACCTTGTTCAGCGCATAATCGAGCTCCCCCTCGCGGTAGGCGGGATTGACGTTGACCAGCACCAGCCCAGCCTTGGCGGCGGCGAATTGCAGCAGCGTCCATTCCGCGCAATTGGGCGACCAGATGCCGATGCGGTCGCCCGGCTCCAGGCCATGCGCGAGCAGGCCGGCGGCGAGGTCGTCCACCCGGCGCAGCAGCTCCTGCCAGGTCCAGCGGATGCCTTGATGGGGTACGACCAGCGCATCCTGGCCGGGGAAGGCGGCCGCCGTACGGTCAAGCTGCTCCCCAATGGTGAACGGAAGCAGCGGGCGGGGGCTAGCACCATGGACGTAAGACGGGGTCGGCATCGTGCGCTGCTCCACGCTTCTTGTTGGCCCTCCGGCACAGCCTACCCGGAACAATGCGCCGCTGTCGTGAGCGATTTGTGTTAGCAAGTAGGGTGGGCTTCAGCCCACCACCAATGTCGTCCAAGCGCGCGGTCAACGTTTGCCACGTCGACTCGATTGTCC
>CAXTNN010000442.1:0-2550 GCA_964245545.1 uncultured Acetobacteraceae bacterium
CGGTAGCGCCGGGTCGGGCGGATGAAATCGCGGTAGTACGCCACGGCATGGTCCACCAGCCGCGCCAGGAACGGGGTGGCCTCGGGCCCGGCGCCGGGATGGTAGCGGTGGATGAAGCCCCACAGCATGTCGGGCGTCTCCGCATTCACGACGCTGGCCAGGTTCAGCAGCATGGTGAACGGGATTGGGCTGCCGCCCTCGTTGGGGATGCGCCCGCCGCCGATGTGCCAGGCCGGGTTGGCCGGGTCGTCGCCGCCCTTGACCACGCCGGCGATGTAGTCGTCCACCGCGCGCGGGATGGCGTCGAAGAACAACCGCTTGGCGCGCTGCGGCTGGTGATACATGAACTGGCCCAGGCTCTCCGGCGGTGCATAGCGCAGCCACTCCTCCACCGAGAGGCCGTTGCCGCGGCTCTTGCTGATCTTCTGCGCGTGCTCGTCCAGGAACAGCTCGTAGGTGAAGCCCACGGGCGGCGTGCTGCCCAGGGCGGCGCAGATGCGGCTGGAAAGCTTCACGCTGTCGATCAGGTCCTTGCCGCTCATCTCGTAGTCGACGCCGAGCGCGTGCCAGCGCATGGCCCAATCGGCCTTCCACTGCAGCTTGCAGGCGCCCCCGGTGACGGGCGTGGTGAAGCGCTCGCCGGCCGCATCGGTCCAGGTGACGGTGGCGCCATCCACGTCGACCGCTTCGATCGGCACCTGCATCACCTGCCCGGTCGCGGGGTGCAGCGGCAGGATGGGCGAATAGGTGGCGCGGCGCTCCAGCCCCAGCGTCGGCAGGATGATGGCGCGGATCTGGTCGTGTTTGGCGAGCACCTCGCGCAGCGCCGCGTCGAACCGGCCCGCGGTGTAGTAGTCGGTGGCGGAGGCGAACTCGTAGTCGAAGCCGAAGCTGTCGAGGAAGGCGCGCAGCCGGGCGTTGTTGTGCGCGCCGAAGCTGGCATGGGTGCCGAACGGGTCGGGGATGCGGGTGAGCGGCTGGCCCAGATACTCCCGCAGCATGGCGCCGTTCGGCACGTTGTCGGGCACCTTGCGCAGCGCGTCCATGTCGTCGCTGAAGGCGAGTAGGCGGGTGGGCTTGCCGGTGAGCGCGGTGAAGGCGCGGCGGACCCAGGTGGTGCGGGCCACTTCGCCGAAGGTGCCGATATGCGGCAGGCCGGACGGGCCGTAGCCGGTCTCGAACAGGGCGCAAGCCTTGCCGCTGGCGTCGAGCCGGGCGGCAACCTTGGCCGCTTCTTCAAAGGGCCAGGCTTTCGGCAGCGGGGCATTGCAAACTGTATCAGCCATGGCAGCGCAGGCTAGGAAGTGCGGTCTGCCGGGTCAATTGGCAGCGGCGCTGGCCAGGGGAATGGCCAGTGCGGCGAAGCGGGCAGGGGCGGTGGCGAGCTTGCGCAGCAGCTTCTCTTCCACGGTGACGAAGCGCGCCTTCTCCTGCTCGGCGGCAGCCAGGTAGAGGCAATCGTAAGCCGGATGGTCCAGCTCGCAGGCAATCGCCAGGGCACGACGGATGACGCTAGCGGTGAGGTAGATGGTCAACCCGACCGCGAGCAGCAGGTCCAACTTGGTTGATGCCTCGTGATCGCTGATGTGGTTCTTCCGAACCAACCTCCACAAGACGTTTGAGCACTCGCTCCACATCAGCTCGACGGAGCCCAACTCGAAGCGGCGGATGCTCTGCGCTTCATTCGAATCAGCTTCCTGAAACACCCATTTTATCGCGACGCTGGCATCAACGATCAGCCGCATTCATCGGCTTCTCTGGCGTCGCGGTCTTCCCGCAGAAGATCCACGGTGTTGACCGGTAGCGGACCTGTCTGCCGCCGCGTCTCTGCTAGCTTCTCCCAAATCGAGACCGTTGCCGCCATAGCAGGCTGCTGTCCTAGGTGATGCGAGAGAATATCCGCGGCCTCGGCCTCAATGCTCCTGCCGTGGTCATTCGCCTGCTTGCTGAGCCGGCCTAGTATTGCCTCATCCAGTCCCGTCAGCGTCAAATCTCCCATCGCCTGTCACCCTTGCTCGAAACGCCCCAGCCAGGGGACATATAGCACGAATGTCGTCCTCCTTGGCCCTGCCGCAAAGCGCTGCCGTTGTCGCCGGGCATGGGCGAGCCAGCGTGCTCACCGGCGACGGCGAGCTGGTCTGTGGCAGCACGCATGAGGTGGCGGCGCTGCTGGGGGAGGCGCCGCCGCTGCTGGTGCATGCGCCTGTCACCCTCCGGCGGCTCAAGCTGCGGCCCCGCGCCTGCCTGGACGTGCTGGAGCTGTTCGCCTTTGTCCGCCCGGCCTGCCACGCCGCCCCTACCCCGCGCGGCCTGGCCCTGGCGCTTGGCCTCGACCCGCCGGACAGCATGGAAGACGCAGCGGCCTTTCTGCCCGTCCTGGTGGAAACGCTGCTCGGCCGCCTTGCTGGAGCGCGCGATACGCCCGCCAACGCCGGCGCCCCCGCGCTCGCCGCCCGCATGGCCGCGTCCGGTTGGAGCTGGGCGCCGTTCGTGATGGCGGCGCTGGGGCCGCCGCTCACCAAGCCCGGTGACGCCCTGCGCGTGTGGAAG
>CAXTNN010000443.1:0-2532 GCA_964245545.1 uncultured Acetobacteraceae bacterium
CGCCTACCCCTACATCCCCGCCGCCGACCGCTGCGAGGTGGTCACCAGCGTGCGCGCCATGACCCTGTTTGCCGCCGCCCTCGCGGCCGGGTCGGCGCTGGTCTGGGGCTGGTGGGTGCCGCTGGCGTTTTGGGTCGTCCCGCAGATCGTGGGCCAGGTGTTTCTCCGGCTGTATCTGCTCACTGAGCACACGGGCTGCGACGAGGCGCCGAACGGGCTGGTCAACACCCGCACTACGCTGACCAACGCCGCCATGCGGCTGCTGATGTGGAACATGAGCTACCACACCGAGCACCATCTCTACCCCTCCATCCCGTTCCATCGCCTCCCTGCGGCGCATCGCGCGGTGCGGGAGCGGCTGGGGGTGGTCCAGCACGGCTATGCGCGCTGGCATGTCGGCTTCTTCCGCGAAATCCTCGCCCGCTCTCCCTCCATCAGGATGAACCCATAATGCGCGCCATCACCATCCCCGCCCCGAATGGCACTATCGACGCCCGGGTGTTCACACCCGCCGGATCCGATGGGCCGCTGCCCGGCGTTGTCGTGCTCACGGATATCGGCGGCCTGCGCCCGTCCTATGACGAGAAGGCGCAGACCATCGCCGATGCCGGTTACGCAGTGCTGCTGCCGAACATCTATTACCGCAGCGTGCAAGGGCAGGCGGTGCCAGAGGGCAAGTCCTTCCGCGACCCGGACATGATGCCCATGGTGCGGGGCTATGCCGGCCAGCTTACCCCCGCAGCCCAGGCGAAAGATTTCGCGGCTTGGCTGGGCGCCATAGCGGCCGATTCGGCGTTTGCGGCAGGGCCGTGTGCCGTGATTGGCTACTGCCTCACCGGCGGGTTCGCCGTCCGTATGGCCGCGCTCCACCCGGACCAAATCGCCGCCGCCGCCGGCTTCCACTCCGCCCAGCTTGCCCCCGAGAACGGGTCGGGCGGGCTGGTGGAACTGGTGGGCGCGATCAAGGGCCGCGTCTATTTCGGCCATGCTGACAAGGACGAGCACCTTCCCCCCGACCAGATCGCCCGCATGGATGGGGCGCTGGCGAAGGCGGGGGTGCATTTCAGCACCGAGCTGTACCGCGACGCGATGCACGGCTTCACCGCCAAGGACATCTCTGCCTACCACCCGGCCGCCGACACGTTGCACTTCAAGCGGGTATTCACCCTTCTGGAGGAAACGCTCCGCGCCTAGTTAGGACAGCCCGCATTGCGCGCCGACATGGCACCGGGGGCGTGCATGCGGGCCGAGATGCGCGAACAGCCGGAGGTCTGGGCCCGGCTCCTGCAGCGCCAGCCAGAGTTTGCCGCAGCCGCACGCGCCGTCTTGGCCCGGCCGCCCCGCTTCGTGCTGCTGGCGGCGCGGGGCAGCTCCGACCACGCCGCGCTGTATGCCAAATACCTGATCGAAATCGTGCACGGCCTGCCCGCCGGCCTGGTCTCCCCCTCCACTCTGACCGCCTATGCCGCCCGGCCAGACTTCCGGGACGTGCTGTTGCTCGCCATCAGCCAATCCGGCGGCTCGCCGGACCTGGTGCAAACCGTGCAGGCGGCGCGGCGTGGGGGCGCCTTTACCCTCGCCATCACCAACAATCCGGCGTCCGCGCTGGCGCAGGCCGCACAGCTCCACCTCCCGCTGGGCGCTGGGCCGGAGCGGGCGGTGGCGGCCACCAAGTCCTACACCGCGCAATTGCTCGCGCTGTATCTATTGCTCGACCACATGCGCGGCGGGACGGGGGCGGCGGCCGGCGGCATGGCGGCGGCCGGCCAAGAGGTGATCCTGCGGGCCGAACAAGCCATGCCGGCCCATGCCCTGCGCTATCGCTTTGCCCAGCGCATGGTCGTCACCGGCCGCGGCTACGCCTATCCTACCGCGCGGGAGGCGGCGTTGAAGCTGATGGAAACCAGCTACGTCTCCGCCCAGGCGTTCTCCGGCGCCGACCTGCTGCACGGCCCGGTGGCGCTGCTGGATCCGCAAATCCCTGTACTGGCCCTGGTTCCGGCCGGCGTCGCTGGCGCGGCCATGGGCCCCGTGCTGCCCCGCATCCGGCAGGCCCGGGCGGACCTGTTCGTGGTCGGCAGCGCCGAGGCGATGGCGGCTGCGGACGCCGGCTTTGCCCTCCCGGACGGCATTGCGCCAGAATTGTCGCCCTTGATCGAGATCCTGCCCCTGCAATGGCTCGCCCTGCATCTGGCGACCGCGCGCGGCGAGAACCCGGATGCTCCGCGCGGCCTGCGCAAAGTGACCGAGACGGTGTGAGCGCCAGCTTGCTCGCGGTCGACCTGGGGAAAACCACCTGCCGTGCCCGGCTCTGGGCGGCAGCCGCCGTCACGGCGGCCGAGGGGCCAGGCGCACCCGGCCTGGCCGCACCGGAGGGACCCGCGCAGGCCCTGTCCGCCATCCGGCAAGTGGCTGCGCCGCTGCTTCAAGCGGCTGGACTTGCGGCCCTGGACATGGTGGGCGTGGGCGTTCCCGGTGCGCTTGCCGACCCCGGCGCCGCCCGCGCGTTGGCCGGCCGGCTTTGCACCGCCC
>CAXTNN010000444.1:0-2497 GCA_964245545.1 uncultured Acetobacteraceae bacterium
CGCTCTGCGAGCCATTGCCGCGCTGCGCCTGCTCCGGCGCGGGCGGCTGCGGGCGCGGCTGGCGCTGCGGCGTCAGCGCCGGGCGGATATGGCGGTGCTGGCGGGCCACCCCTTGTTCGATCACGCCTGGTACGCCACCCACTACCTGGCTGGCCAACCGGGCACCGACCCGGTCGCCCACTATCTTTGGCTCGGGGCCGCGCGGGGCCACGACCCGCATCCGCTGTTCGACACCGACTGGTACGCAGCGCAGCATCCCGCGCTCGGCGAGGCCAACCCGTTTGCCGACTACCTGACCCGCGGCATGCTGGCGGACGAGGACCCGAACCCCCTGTTCGACGCCCGTTACTATCGCGCACAAGCGCCAGAGGCATCCGGCCAGGCGCTGCGGCACTACATCGGCCGCGCCGCCGGAGATGTGCGCTGCCCGGTGCGGTTCTTCGACGTGGCCGGCTACCTGGCGGACAATCCAGACGTCGCCGCCGCGGGAACGGACCCGGTGACGCACTACCTGCACGCCGGCGCGGCCGAGGGCCGGGACCCCCACGCCCTGTTCGACACGGGGTGGTACCGCAACACCCACCTTGGCGGCGACGCCAGCATCAATCCGTTGGCGCATTGGCTGCGGCAGGGGGCTGCCGCCGGGTTGGCGCCGCATCCGCTATTCTTGGAGGCCGGTCCCGACGACACGGCGCTGAGTCTGCCGCCCCCTGGTCCGGCGCCCGAGGTCACGGTCATCATTCCCGTCTACGGCCGCATGCTGGACACGCTGCGCTGCCTCTACGCGCTCGCTCGCCGCAGTGGCGACGTGCGCTACGAGGTGATTGTGGCTGACGACCGGCCCCATGCCCCGATCGCGCCCAGCCTTGCCTGGGTGCAGGGGTTGCGGACGCAGGTCAATCCGTGGAACCTCGGCTTTCTCGGCAACTGCAACGCGGCCTTCCGCCTCGCCCGCGGCCGCCATCTGGTGTTCCTGAACAACGATACCGTGGTGCAGGCGGGCTGGCTGCGGCCGCTGGTCCGGCTGGCAGACTCCGACCCGGCAATCGGTATGGTCGGCTGCAAGCTGATCAACCCCGACGGCACGATCCAGGAGGCCGGCGGCGCCATGCTTGACGATGGCTGGGGCCGCCCGTTCGGCGCCGGAGAGGATCCGTCCCGGCCCGAGTTCAACTACGTGCGGGAGGTCGACGTGGTGGTTGGCGCCGCCTTCCTGGTGCCGCGGCAGGTGTTCAGCGCCGCCGGCGGGTTCGATACCCGCTATGCCCCCGCCTATTACGAGGAGTTCGACCTCGCCTTTACCCTGCGCGAGCGCGGAATGAAGGTGATGTACCAGCCTGCCAGCGCCGTGGTGCATCTCGACGGCAGCAGCTACGGCCGCGCGCAGCGCGATGTCCACTCGTCGCGCAACCACGCGACGTTTTGCCGCAAATGGAAAACGGCGCTGGCTCGTCAGCCGCCAGCGGGAACTCACCCGTTTCTGCTCCGGGAGCGTGGCAGCCGCCCCGCGCTGCTGATGCTGGACGATCAGGTGCCGAACGACCGCAATGCCGGCGCGGTCGCCACCGGCCTCTACCTGGAACTGTTTGCCAGCCTCGGATTGCGGGTGATCTTCTTTCCGCACGATGGCCATGCGCCATCTCCCCACACGGAGCGGCTGCAACAAGCCGGGGTGGAGGTGCTGCACCGCCCGGTGAACATGTCGGAGTGGCTGGCTGAGAACGGGCGCCATGTGGACTACGTGTGGGCAACGCGCCCTTATGTGACGGCGCCGCGGCTGGACGAGCTTCTGCGCCATACCGGCGCACCCATCCTGTATCTGACCTGCGACTTGCACTTCCAACGCGAACGCCGCCGGTTCGACTTGGAAGGCGACCCGGTGGCGCTGGAAGAAGCCACCCGGGTCGAGGCGCTCGAACGGGACATCTTTGCCAAGGCGGACCACCTGCTCTCGTTTAGCGAAGACGAGGCCGAAACCATCCGCAGCATGGAGCCGCTCGCGAGCGTGACCGTGCTGCCGCTGTTCTTCTACAAGGGCGATGAAGTTTGCGCCGAGCCAGGTCAATTCGCCGGCCGGCGTAAGCTGCTGTTCGTCGGCGGCTTCAACCATCAGCCCAATGTCGACGCCGCATTGTGGCTGCTGCGCGACATCATGCCCACGCTTTGGCGCACGCATCCGGAGGCGTCCGTCACCATCGTCGGGGCGGAGCCGCCGGAGGAGCTCTTGGCGCTGGCGGAACCACGGGTGGCCGTGCTGGGGTACGTGGCCGACCTCGCTCCGCTCTATGCCGAGGCGCGCGTGTCGGTAAACCCGCTGCGCTTCGGAGCGGGGGTCAAGGGCAAGATCGTCGCCAGCCTGGCCGCCGGGCTGCCGGTGGTCACCACGACCATCGGCAACGAAGGCATCCGCCTGCGCCACGGCGAGGAAGCGCTGGTCGGCGACACGGCCGAGGCAATTGCCGCCCACTTGGCCGCCCTGCTCGACGATGACGGACGC
>CAXTNN010000445.1:0-2496 GCA_964245545.1 uncultured Acetobacteraceae bacterium
TTGCTGGACAGCACCGTGCACGAGCGCGCCCGGGCTGGCCATGCGGACAGCGCGGAGAGCCTGCTGCGCCAAACCAAAGGCCTTCCCGCGTTGTATGGCGGCCAGCTCCGCGCCGAGATCGCCCAGACCCTGTTCACCCAAGGCCGCGATGCGGAAGCGCTTCGCGTGGCGCAGGATGCCTTACACCGCACCGGCGGCGCCGTCGGCCTCGCCGGCTACGTGGCCGGCCTGGCCGCCTGGCGCCTGGGCCGTGCGGACGAGGCGCCGGCTTTGTTCGAGGCTGCCAGCCGCGCGCCCTTCGCCTCCACCGCCTTGCGCTCCGGCGCTGCCTTCTGGGCCGCCCGCGCCCACGCCCGTATGCATGACAGCGCGGGCGCCGCCGTCTGGCTGAAGCAGGCATCCGAGGCCAAGCACACGTTCTACGGCCTGCTCGCCCGCCGCACCCTGCGGATGAACGCCGATGCGCAAGGCGGACGCGAAACGCTGGGCGCCGCCGACGTGGACGCGCTGATGGCCAACCCGTATGGCCGCCGCACCTTCGCCCTGCTGCAAGTGGGCCAACCCCGCCGCGCCGAGGCGGAATTGCGCTGCCTTTGGCCGCAAGTCTCCGCCGACCCGGGGCTCAGCGGCGCCGTCCTGCGCGTGGCCGAGGCCGCCGGGCTGACGGACTTGGCCGCCCAGATTGCCGGGCTGATCGAGGCCGCCGAGGGCCGCGCGCATGACGAGGCTCGCTTTCCCCTCCCCGCCCTGCGCCCCGCCAGCGGCTTCCGGCTCGACCCGGCCTTGGTCTATGCCCTGGCCCGCTTGGAATCGAACTTCGACCCCGACGCCCTGTCCGGCGCCGGCGCGCGCGGGCTGATGCAGGTGATGCCGCTCACCGCCAGCTATCTCACCGGCAAGGCCTCGCCCGCCAGCTACGCCCGCCGGCTCTATGACCCAGCGACCAACCTCGATGTGGGGCAGAGCTACGTGCTCTACCTGGCCAACTTGCCCGGCGTGCAGGGCAACCTCATCCGCTTGCTTGGCAGCTACAACGCCGGGCCAACCTCCTTCGCGCGCATGGCGGACAGCATCCCATCGTCGGATGACCCATTGCTGTTTATCGAGAGCATCCCCAATGATGAGACGCGCGGGTTTGTTCCGCGCGCCCTGACCTATAGCTGGATCTACGCTGCTCGCTTGCACCTACCTGCCCCAAGCCTTGATCAGTTGGCCGCGGGCCTTTGGCCGACCTTCGGCGTGGAACCAACGAAACGGGAGGCGGCGTTGCGGGTGAACTGAGGAGTTTCCTATGGGCATCGACCCGAGCCGCCGCTTCCTCCCCGTCAACATCGCCGTGCTCACCGTCTCCGACACCCGCAGCCTGGCCAACGACAGCTCCGGCGACACATTGGTCGAGCGTGTCAAGGCTGCCGGTCACGTGCTGGCAGCCCGCGCGCTGGAACGTGACGACGCCGATACGATCGAGCGCAGGCTGCGCCAATGGATCGCCGACCCGGCGGTGGATGTGGTGATCACCACCGGCGGCACCGGGATCACCGGCCGCGATGTCACTCCCGAG
The DNA here is from genome assembly GCA_964245545.1 of uncultured Acetobacteraceae bacterium. Lineage (GTDB taxonomy): Bacteria > Pseudomonadota > Alphaproteobacteria > Acetobacterales > Acetobacteraceae > LMUY01. The sequence goes on from CAXTNN010000445.1 coordinate 1,562, forward strand.
GCCTTCGAGCGAGTGATGGACAAGCGCATCGAGGGCTTCGGCGAGCTGTTCCGCATGCTGAGCTACCAGAAGATCGGCACCTCCACCATGCAGTCGCGTGCCATTGGCGGCGTTGGCGGCGGCACCTATCTGTTCGCCTTGCCGGGCAGCACCGGCGCGGTGAAAGACGGCTGGGACGACATCCTGCTGTTTCAGCTCGACAGCCGCCATCGCCCCTGCAACCTGGTAGAACTCATGCCGCGGCTCCAGGAGCACCTGGCGGCGGATTAGGATCAGCCGAAGCCAGGAAATACTCCGCCAGCGCTGCGTACAAAGGTGTGCGGCATACCAGGCGCGACGCGGCGTAGGCCAGCAGCGAGGTCGCCATCAGCGGCACCGTCACCTGACCATCGTTGGTCATCTCCATCACGATGATGGTGGCCGTGATCGGCGCCTGCACCACGCCGCTGAAATACGCCACCATGCCGAGCAGGACCACCGTCCCGGAGGGCGCCGCGGGCAGCACCTGCGATATGGCGTCTCCTAAGCCCGCGCCCACGGCCAGCGAGGGCGCGAAGATGCCGCCGGGAATGCCGCTGACATACGACACCACCGTGGCGAGGAACTTCAGCACGGTGAAGCTCAGCGGCAGCGTGTGCTGGCCGCTGACCATACCGCTCGCCTGGGCATATCCGGTGCCGTAAGTGGCGCCGCCCGCGCCCCATCCGATCAGGGCCAGGCACAGGCGGAGCTGCAGCACGCGCAGGAACTATGGAACCAGGCGGGTGACGATCAGGAAAAGTACGACGAGGCCAACGCCGAGACCCGCCGCGCCGAAGAAAAGATCGCCAGCGCTCAAGGCAAAGGCTGAACGAACATTTCTGAAAATGGGCCTGGAAACGAAAAACCCCGCTCGCGCGGGGCTTTTTGTTTCTCCCAGAACCTATTCCTCAGCG
>CAXTNN010000446.1:0-2493 GCA_964245545.1 uncultured Acetobacteraceae bacterium
GGCAAACTCCACCGCCGCGGCCAAGCCGATCCCAGACCCGGCGCCGGTGATCACGACAGTCTTCGCGGCTGGGGTTTTGGTGGTTGTCTGGACCGCCCTGGCCACCGCGTTGGCGTCCGCAGAGGATTGTGACACCGGCAGGTCTCCTAACGTGCATTCGTTCGGGCGCCAACGTTCACCTTTCGCCTTGGTTGGCCGCCGCCCGGCCTGCCACACGACACAGTGAGAGGCGGCTGCGAGGCCCGCACCCCTAGAATGGTTGCCGCCCGAGTCGCGATGAGGGGAGCAGGCGCATGCCCAAGATGACCACCCGGCAGACCGCCGTCCCGCTTTGGCACTACCAGTGCCCGGAATGCGGGTTCGGCGACGGGGACACCGGCTACCATGCGGCAACGGACGCCATCTATTGCGAAATCTGCCTGGAGGACGCGCGCCACGTGCGGCTGAAGCGCTGGCAAGCCGATCTGGCAGAAGGGCCGGAGGGCCAAACGCAGGGCTGAGCCGCCCACCCGCGCGAGCGCCCCTGGCCTTGCGCAACTGCAGCGGCTACAGCACCCCGCCATGCGCCCGTTTTTGGATTTCGAGAAGCCGATTGCCGAGCTGGAAGGCAAGATCGAAGAACTCCGCCACCTTCAGGAACCCGGCGGCATCAACATCGCCGAGGAGATCGCCCGCCTCACCGACAAGGCGGACAAGCAGCTTCGCGCCACCTACGCCAAGCTCACGCCATGGCAGAAAACCCAGGTCGCCCGGCACCCCGACCGGCCCAAGGCGCTGGCCTACCTGCGCGCTCTGATCACCGACTTTACTTCCCTGGCCGGAGACCGTGCCTTTGCCGAGGACGCGGCGATCGTGGGCGGGCTGGGGCGGTTTGGCGGGCGCCCCGTAGTGGTGATCGGCACCGAGAAGGGCGAGGATACCGAGGGGCGGGTGCGGCATAATTTCGGCATGGCCAAGCCGGAGGGCTATCGCAAGGCGCGCCGCTTGTTGGAGATGGCCGGGCAATTCAACCTGCCCGTGCTCACCTTCGTCGACACCGCGGGCGCATTCCCCGGGGTGGAAGCGGAGGCGCGCGGCCAGGCGGAGGCGATCGCCCGCTCCATCGAGGCCTGCCTGAAAGCGCCCGTGCCGATCATCGCCACCGTCATCGGCGAAGGCGGCTCCGGCGGCGCCATCGCCCTGGCGGCGGGAGACCGCGTGCTGATGCTCGAACACGCCATCTACTCGGTCATCTCGCCGGAAGGCTGCGCCTCCATCCTTTGGCGCGATGCCGGCCAGGCGGCGGTGGCGGCGGAGGCACTGCGGCTGACCGCTGAAGACCTGCGCAGCTTGCGGCTGGTGGATACGGTGATCGGCGAGCCGATCGGCGGCGCCCATCGCGACCCGGCGGCCATCATCGCTGCCGTGGGCGAGGCGGTGCGCCTGGCGCTGGCCAGCCTGGACGGGCAGGACGGCCCGATGCTGATCGCGCGCCGCCGGGAGAAATTCCTCGCCATGGGCCGGGACGGCGTCCTCTGATCGCTCGACCTCGGCCCTAAAGCCGCGGATAGCCGCGGGCGACCATGCAGGTGGTCTCGTCCTCATGCTCGGGCTGGTCGGACGTGAACAGCGCCCGCACGGCGGAGGACGGCGTGGCGTTGGCAATCTGCGACGCCCGCTTCTCGGCCTGGGCATGGCACTTGCCGAGATCGGCCTGGTATTTCGCCGACTGGTGATTGCCGCCGACCGGCGGGTCGAACCCGGCGCAGCCAGCCAGCAGCAGACACAGCAGCATGCAGCCTCTCGCCACCGCCCTCACCGTGCCACCAGACGGGAGAAGCTCGCCAGGGCGGCGCTGCCGGCGAAACAGGCGGCGAGGATCAGCGCCAGCGCCGGGCCGTGGGCGGCAGAAATCCCAAAGCAGAGCGCCACCAGCGCCGCCCCCGTGGCTTGGCCGAGCAGCCGCGAGGTGGCCACGATGCCGCTGGCCGAACCGCTGCGCTCCTGCGGCGCCGCGGACATGATCGCGCGCAGGTTGGGCGACTGAAAGAAGCCGAACCCGCCGCCGCAGATCATCATGCGCCAGACGATGTTGGCCGTACCCGGGTGCGGCGGCAGGCCCGCCATCAGCGCCAGGCCCACGCATAGCACCACCATGCCGATGCCGCAGAGCACGGCGGGCGGATAGCGGTCCGATAGCGGGCCGGCCACGGGGGCGAGCAGCCCCGTCACCACCGGCCAGGGCGTGAGCAGCAGGCCGGTTTCGACGGCGCTGCGGCCAAGCACGTTCTGGAAGTAGAACGGCAGCGCCACGAAGGCCAGGCCCTGTGCGGCGAACGAGCACATGGAGGTGACGGAGGACAGCGCAAACAACGGCCGGCGATAGAGGTCTACCGGCAGGATGGGGGCGGCTTGGCCCGACTGCCGCCACACCAGGGCCGCGCCTACCGCCAACGCACCCGCCAGCATGGCCACCGTCCGGGCCGGGCCGGCGCTGTGGGCGCCCTCGCCGAT
>CAXTNN010000447.1:0-370 GCA_964245545.1 uncultured Acetobacteraceae bacterium
CGAGGGCGTGACCGTCTTGGGCCCCGCCCCGGCGCCGCTGGCCATCCTGCGCGGCCGGCACCGGCGGCGCCTGCTGCTCAAGGCGCGCCGCGACGTGGCGGTGCAGCCGCTGCTGCGGGAGTGGCTGGCCCGGGTGAAGGTGCCGCGCGGCGTCCGCGTGGATGTGGACGTGGACCCGGTTTCGTTTCTGTAAGGTAAATGCTACATTGGACGTACGGAGGTTCCGTATGGGCGTAATCCAGCTACCCGACGAGCTTCAGCGCGTAATCGAGCGGCAGGTGGCCGAAGGCAAGGCTGCCAGCCCTATGGCGTTCCTTGAGGAGGCGGTCAGGCCCCTGGTCAACGAGACCGATGGCGAGGAGGACGAGCC
>CAXTNN010000447.1:380-2477 GCA_964245545.1 uncultured Acetobacteraceae bacterium
CCTCGCCAGGCATTCGAGGCTGGTTTGGCCGACATCGAAGCCGGCCGCTACGTTACCGTGGCGACGCCGGCAGATGAACGGCGCATCCACGACCGCATGTTGGCACGGCTGCGGGCTCGCCGTTCAACCGGCGACTGATTGGTCTACCGGCTTACCAGGACGGCGGAACTCCACATTGATACCCTCCTGCTCGACAGCGCCCGTGACCACGGCCTGCAAGCAGCCGAACGGTATGGCCAACTCATCCTGACGGCCATGACCGCGCTGGGCGATAACCCGCGCATGATTGGTTCCGTCGAGGTCGCCCGGCTGCGCGGTGTTCTCGCCTACCCGATCCGGCTCCTTCGCCAGCGTGCTGAACCAGTACGCCGTGTTGGAAACCCTCGCCACCTCATCGTCTACCGAGCCGGGTCAGACGGGGCTGTCGAAATCCTGGGTTTGGTGCACGACCGCATGGTGCTATCGCGAGCTGCCCAAAGGATCGTCGAACGACCGACAGGGGCTGAACGGATTGAGTTCAAGCAGCGTCAATACCGCTTATAGGCCAAGAACTTGCCGCTCATACCGATCTTCACCCGGTCGCCCTTCTGGTCGGGCTGTCGCTCCAGCGTCATGTCGAAGTCGATGGCGGACATGATGCCGTCGCCAAACTCCTCATGGATCAGCTCCTTCCACGTCGTGCCATACACGCTCACCAGCTCGTAGAAGCGGTAGATCAGCGGGTCGGTCGGCACTTCGGTGGGCAGCGAGCCGCGATAGGGCGCCTGAGTGAGCAGGTCGATCTCGGCGGGATTTAGGTCGAACAGCACGCCGGCCTTTTCGGCGGTCTCGGCCGTCATCGACATCTGCCCCAAGCAGGCGGCGCAGACCCAGACCGGGGAATGGCCCAGCTTTTCCGCCACTTGCGGCCAGGTCCAGCCGCGGGCCTTCTTCGCGGCGATGATCTTGTGGCCCAGCGCGGTTTTGGCTTCGTTCATCGCAATGGCTCCATCTGCTTCGGCTGAGACCGAATCGGCAGCAAGCAACATGCCACGCCCGGAGCGATGACTGGGAAGGGCCAGCGCCTGCTTCATAGGCAGACAGACAGGTCTGTGCGGCTTTTTGCGTCAGTCCGCCCCGGCGTGACAGCGCCGCCAAAACTACCTTAAAACTGGAGCATCGGGACGGAGGAGAAACGAGATGCCGCCAGTCATACGGATCCACACGCCGGGTTGGATTGCCGAGTTCAAGGCCTTCATCATGCGCGGCAACGTGGTGGACCTGGCGGTCGGCATTATCATCGGCGCCGCCTTCACCAGCATCGTGTCCAGCCTGGTGAAAGACATCTTCACGCCGTTGATCGGGCTGATCGTGGGCGGGGTGGATTTCACCAACGTGTTCGTCACCCTCAAGGGCCCGGCGCAGCCGACGCTGGACGCCGCGCAGCGGGCAGGGGCTGTGACGCTGAATGTCGGCCTGTTCCTCAACGCCGTAATCCAGTTCTTGATCGTGGCGTTCGCGATCTTCTGGGTGGTGAAGCTGCTCAGCGCCTTCCAGCGCAAGGAGGCGGTGGAACCAACCGCCGCCCCAACCCGCAGCGAGGTTTTGCTGGAAGAGATTAGGGACGCCCTGGTGCGGCAGCCGGGAGCGGCCGCGGAGTAGGCTGGCTCGCCGGGACACAAGCTCCTCGGTCCCGGCTGGTCAGTTTTGAACCGCTTCCCCAGGCAGGATGCCCCATAGCGCCGTGCGTTTTAGCCAGCCGTGGTAATCGGCGACCTGCACCTGGCACCAGGCGGCGCTGGCTTCGCACCCGCGCAACCGGCCGATCACCCCGGGCTTGACCCGCGCCACCGGGCTGGCCGCATCGCGCGGGTCGGACCGCACTTCCTGTTCGCCCCCCGTGACGACGAAGGTGCGGCGGCCGGTCAGCGTGGCCTGGTGCACCCAGCCTTTCACGCCCTGCGAGTCAACCACCAGCCGCCACACCTCGAACTCCCGCTCGATTTCCACCGGCAAGTCGCGCCGCTTGTAAACCCAGTCGATCCGGTAGCGGGTTCCGGGTCCAGCCCGCATGTTGACATCATCCGATCGCAGCGAGGCGAAACGCGGCAACTTCGC
>CAXTNN010000448.1:0-2469 GCA_964245545.1 uncultured Acetobacteraceae bacterium
GACCCGGCCGCGAGCGGCCTGCTGCCGGGGGTGCGCCACGTCATCGCCGTCGCTGCGGGCAAAGGCGCCGTCGGCAAGTCCACGGTGGCGGTGAACCTGGCGGTGGCGCTGGCCCGCGCCGGCCACCGGGTGGGCCTGCTGGACGCCGACATCTACGGCCCCAGCCTGCCCATCATGCTCGGGCTGAACGAGCGGCCCTATGTGCGCGGCGACCGCATGCTCCCGCTCACCGCCTGGGGGGTCAGCGCCATGTCGATCGGCCTCCTGGTCGACCAGGAAACCGCCATGATGTGGCGCGGCCCCATGGTGATGGGCGCGCTGCAGCAGTTGCTGGGCCAGGTGGATTGGGGCTCGCTCGACGTGATGGTGCTGGACATGCCACCCGGCACCGGGGACGCGCAGCTCACCATTGCGCAGAAGCTCAAGCTTGCCGGCGCCGTGATCGTCTCCACCCCGCAGGACGTGGCGCTGATGGACGCCCGCCGCGGCGTGCGCATGTTCGAGAAGACGGGCGTGCCGGTGCTGGGCCTGGTGGAAAATATGAGCTTCTTCTGCTGCCCCCAATGCGGCCACCGCGCCGAGCTGTTCGGCCATGGCGGCGCCCGGCGCGAAGCCGACCGGCTCGGGGTGGAGTTCCTCGGCGAGATCCCGCTGCTGCTCGCCATCCGCGAGGCGGCAGACGCGGGCGAACCAGTTGCCGCCAGCGCTCCGGACAGCCCGGCCGGCCAGGCGTTCGCTGGGCTGGCGCAGCGCGTCTGGCTCAAGCTGCAGGCGGGACCTGTGGCTGGGCCCAAGATCGTCATAAGCTGAGAGAGCGTTTGTGCTGCGCGACGCCATCACCGCCGCCTACCGCCGCTCCGAGCCCGATTGCCTGCCGCCGCTGTTGGCGGCGGCCCGGCTGCAGCCCGCGCAGCGCGATGCTGCGGAGGCTCTCGCCACCCGGCTCATCACCACCCTGCGCGCCAAGGGCACGCGCGGCCCGGTGCAGGGGCTGGTTCGGGAATACGACCTTTCCAGCCAGGAGGGCGTGGCGCTCATGTGCCTCGCCGAAGCCCTGCTGCGCATCCCCGACCGCGCCACCCAGGACGCGCTGATCCGCGACAAGATCGGGGCCGGCGACTGGCGCGCCCATGTCGGCCATTCCCCTTCCCTGTTCGTCAACGCCGCCACCTGGGGCCTGGTGGTCACCGGCAAGCTCACCGCCACCGCCGACGAAACCGGGCTGTCCCACGCGCTGCACCGCCTGATCACGCGCGGCGGCGAGACGCTGATCCGCCGTGCCGTGGACATGGCGATGCGCATGATGGGCGAGCAATTCGTCACCGGGCAGACCATCGCCCAGGCGCTGGCCAACAGCCGCCGTTTGGAAGCAAGGGGCTTCCGCTACTCCTATGACATGCTGGGCGAGGCCGCCGTCACCGCCGCGGATGCTGCCCGCTACGGGGGCGATTACGAGGCTGCCATCCATGCCATCGGCGAGGCCGCCGCCGGGCGTGGGTGGCTCGCCGGGCCGGGCATTTCGGTGAAGCTGTCAGCGCTGCACCCGCGCTACACCCGCTCCCAGCGCGGCCGTGTGATGGCCGAGTTGCTGCCGCGGCTGCAATCCCTCGCCCTGCTGGCCCGCCGCTACGACATCGGCCTCAACATCGATGCCGAGGAAGCCGACCGGCTCGACCTCTCGCTCGACCTGCTCGAGGCGCTTTGCACAGATCCGGCGCTGGCTGGGTGGGACGGCGTCGGCTTTGTCGTCCAGGCCTATGGCAAGCGCGCCTTCGCCGTGGTGGCCTGGCTGATCGCGCTCGCCCGCCGCACCAATCGCCGCCTGATGGTGCGGCTGGTCAAAGGCGCCTACTGGGACAGCGAGATCAAGCGCGCCCAGGTGGACGGGCTGGCGGACTACCCCGTGTTCACCCGCAAGGCGCACACCGACGTGTCCTACCTCGCCTGCGCCCGCGCCCTGCTGGAGGCGCCGGATGCGGTGTTCCCCCAATTCGCCACCCACAACGCCTACACCGTGGCCGCCATCCACGCGATGGCCGGGCCCGATTTCACCCCCGGCCAATATGAGTTCCAGTGCCTGCACGGCATGGGGGAGCCGCTGTATGAGGAGGTGGTCGGCCCGTCCAAGCTCGGCCGTCCCTGCCGCATCTATGCCCCCGTCGGCTCCCACGAGACGCTGCTGGCCTACCTGGTGCGCCGCCTGCTCGAGAACGGCGCCAACAGCTCGTTTGTCAACCGCATCCAGGACCCGGCAGTCCCCGTCGCCACTCTGGCCGCCGACCCGGCAACCGCACCCGGCTTCGGCACTCCCCACCCCCACATCCCGCTCCCCTGCGCGATGTTTGGTGCCACAAGGCTGAACTCGGCAGGGCTGGATCTGTCCAGCGAAGCTGTACTTGAGGGCTTGGCAGATAACTTGTCCCGCCAGGCAGAAAGCCCTCTCCCGCTGGGAGAGGGTGGGGTGAGGGG
>CAXTNN010000449.1:0-2449 GCA_964245545.1 uncultured Acetobacteraceae bacterium
ATTTCAGGAGGCAGCTGAAGCGGACTTGCACTCCCGGGCTGCGCCAGCACTGCGGCCAAGGCCAACGCCGCCGCCACCGATGATCTGCCGGGGCTGAATGCCATCATTTTGCTCACCTTAGAACCGTGTGCCGAAGCCAAACCGGAAGACTTGGGTCTGGTCGTACTTCTGCTTCACGACTGGGTCCGCCAAGTCAAGGTTGATCAGCCCGAACGGCGTCCTCCACGACACGCCCACGCCGGCGCCGACGCGGGGCGACAGGCTGTTGGGATGGTTAAGCTGCTGGACCACGCCGCCCGGCACCGGCTGGTCGTAGAAGTTGTAGGCGAACAGGGCGCCCTGCTGCTTGACCTGCGCCAAGCCGCCCGTGTCGACGAAGGCGCGGCCGGAGAGACCAAGATCGGCCGATACCGGCAGCGGGAAGCGCAGTTCGGTTGACTGCGTGTAGATCAGCCGCCCGCCCACGCTGTCGCTGCCATAGACGATGCTGCCTTGGCCCAGCGTGGCGGGGTCTTGACTGTCCAAGTCCGTCCGGGGGACGGTGTGCGGGCCGGCGCCCCCCGATTGGAAGCCGCGCAGGTTGTCGCCGCCCAGGAAGAAGCGGTCGATCAGGTCCTCCTGACGGTTGCCCAGGTCCTCCAGGTAGCCGCCGCTGGCCGAGATGGCGATGCCCCAATCGCTGTTGCCGGTGAAGCGGTCCAGCGGGATGAAGTAGGTGCCATCCACCTTGTTGCGCACGTAATGCGCCGTGCCGCCGAGCCCCGCCACGTCCAGGCCCCAGCGCAGCACGAAGCCGGCATGCGGGTCCACCCGGCTATCGCGGTAGTCCAGGGTCAGGGTCTGGCCGATCTGGGACAGCAGCGTGGTGCCAGCCGAGTTCAGAATGTAGAGGCTGGCGCCCTCGTTCACGTCGCTCACCGTGCGCTGCACGATGGAGTAGGTGATGGCTTGGCTCAGATGCGGGTTGATCTGGTAGCCGGTGCGCAGCGACAGGCCGGTGCGCGACTCGTTGTAGTTGGAAATGTTCTGGTTGTTGTTGCTGACGTGGAAGATATCGAACCCCGCCACCAGGTTGCGGTCGAGGAAATATGGGTCGGTGGCGGATAGGTCGATTTCCGACCGCCGTTGCGCCAGCGTGCCGGTAAGCGAGGAGTCGACGCCGGTGCCGATCAGGTTCTTCTCGCGTAGCCCCGCGCTGATGAGGGCGCCGGCATCGGTGGAGAAGCCGCCGCCGAAGCTCAACTCGCCGGTTGATTTTTCGTCCACCGCCACGTTCACCACAGTCTTGTCCGCCGTGCTGCCTGGCGCCTGGGTGATGTTGACGGTGTTGAAGTAGCCCAGCTCGGTCAGCCGCTGCCGGGAGCGGCGGATTGACACCGGGCTGTAGGCGTCGCCTTCCGCAAGCTGCATCTCGCGGCGGATCACCTTGTCCTTGGTGCGGGTGTTGCCCTCGATGTCGATGCGCTCGACGTAGACGCGCGGCCCTTCCGTGACGTCGAACACCAGGTCGAGCGTGTGCTTTTCGCGGTTGCGGGCAATCCGGGGCCGGACCAGCACGAAATTGATGCCACGGGCCTGGGCTGCGTCCTGCATTGCATTGACGGAGCGCTCGATGGCGTCACCGTCGTAGACTTCACCCTTTTGCTGCTGGACGAACGGCATCAGCATCTCGCTGCTGAGAGCGGGCAGGCTCGAATTAACCGTGATGGAGGAGACGCGGTACTGCGCGCCCTCGTTCAGCGTGAAGGTGACAAAGAATGACGAGCGGTCGGGCGACAACTCCGCAGTGGCGTCCCTCACGTCGAAATCGGCGTAGCCGTTCTTGAGGTAGAAGCGGCGCAGCAGCTCACGGTCATACTCGACGCGCGCCGGGTCGTACGTGTCGCTGCTGGAGAGGAAGCGATACCAGGCGGACTCGCGCGACTCGATGATCTCGCGCAACCGGGATTCGCCGAACGCGTGGTTGCCGACAAAGGTGATGCGGCTGACCAGGGTGGCGACGCCGTCGTTGATCTCGAACACCACATCCACCCGGTTTTGCGGCAGGCGGATGATCTTGGGCTCGACGGTCGCGCCATAGCGGCCCTTCTTGGCATAGAGGTCGAGCAGCTTCTGGCGGTCGGAGCGGGCGATCTCGGGGGTGAACACCGAGCGGGGCCGAAGCTCGAGCGCAGCGCGCAGTGCGTCGTCGCCAAGGGCGTGGTTGCCTTCAAACGCCACCCGGTTGACCAGCGGGTTTTCCACCACCTTCACCACCAAGTCGGCGCCGTCGCGGTTGATGGAGACGTCGCTGAACAGCCCGGTGGCGTACAGAGTCTTGAGGCTGCGGTCGATCAGGTCCGGATTGGCCGGGTCGCCGGGTGCGACCAGCATGTAGGACAGGATGGTGCCGGATTCGATGCGCTCGTTGCCGACCACGCGGATGGCGCTGATGACGTCGCTGCTGGCT
>CAXTNN010000450.1:0-2220 GCA_964245545.1 uncultured Acetobacteraceae bacterium
GGCACCGCCCGCACCGAAGCCCGAGCCGGAAAAGGAGATCGGCGGCCCAGCCGGCCCGGAACCCACCCGTTATGGCGACTGGGAACAAAAGGGCCGCTGCACCGACTTTTAGGTCAACGGGGGCTCGCTCTTCTCGTGCGCCGGTCAGCTATCGAGCAAATTCTCCTTCAGCGTGGCATAGCCATACTCGCGCCGGAAGCGGCCGCGCCGCTGTAGCTCCGGCACCAGCAAATCGACGATCGCGTCCAAGTCGCTCGGCAAGGTCACGATATGGCCGAACATGAAGCCGCCGCGGCTGCCGGTCGCCGCAAAGGAGTCCTCCAGCACGTCGGCCAACTGCTCCGGCGTGCCCGCAATCGTGGTGTCATAGCTCGTCGCCTCGCGCAGCCCATGCTCGAAGAACTCGGCGCGGGTGATGCGGCTGTCGGCGCCGAGCTTCTGCGCCAAGTGGTGCACAAAGCCCACCGGAGACGCCTGGCTGGCAACGATCTCGGCCTGTAGCTCGGCCAGGGTGAACGCCTCCGGCAGCGTTGAGAAGTCATATCCGGCATTGTAGGAGAGGTACACGCCCGCCGCTTCGGGCGGGATGGCGGTCAGCAGCAGGTCCCGTTGCGCATGCGCCTCCCGCTCGGTTTCGCGCACCACGATGGGCGTTTGCCATAGGATCCCGACGCCGGCGGGGTCCCGCCCGAGGGTCACCAAAGCCTCATCCAGCGCCTGGCGCTGCTGCACCTGCGCCGCCAATGCCATGTCGGCGCCGAACACATGGTCCGCCACGTAGGCCGAAGCGCGGATGCCCCGCGGCGAGCCGCCCGCCTGGATCAGCACCGGCCGCCCCTGCGGCGAGGGCGGCGTGTTGAGCGGCCCCTCCACCTTGAAAAACCGCCCGCGATGCGACACGCCGTGCACCTTCGCCGGGTCCCCCACGTGGCCGGTGGCGTCGTTCCACAGCATCGCATCCGCCTCCGTGGCGTCCCACAGCATGCGGCAGACGGCGATGAACTCCTCCATGCGGTCGTAGCGCGCGCCGTGCTCCATCAGCTCGTCAAAGCCGAAATTGGCCGCATCGGAGCGCCGCGTGGACGTCACCACGTTCATGGCGATGCGCCCGCCGGTCACATGGTCCAGCGAGTTCATCAGGCGCGCCATATAATAAGGATGCATGAAGGTGGATGAGTAGGTTAGGCCGAAGCCCAAGCGCTGGGTCACGCGCGACATCGCGACCATGATCGGGTTGAGATCCTGGCGCGGCCAGTTCATGCCCCATTGCACCGCCGCATCGCGCGACCCACGCCACGTGTCCGGCACCCCGGTGCCGTCGCCGGAGAACACAAAGTCCAGCCGGCCGCGTTCGGCGGTGCGCGCCACCTCCTCGTACATCGCGACATCCGGAAACACCCGGCCTGGCCAAGCGCCTGGCAAACGCCATCGGCCGCCCAAATGGGCGTACGAGAAATCGAAGCCCAGATGCATTTTCGCTGCAGCCATCGTGTTCCTCGCGCGGGTGCGAGCGGCGCTGCAAGTTCGGTACCGCCGGCGTTAACCCGGCCTCAACCTTTCCGCGTCACCATCGGGCAAGCGCCAGGAGGGTCGCCGATGGATTTGATGGGGGAGGCGGTGGCCCGGCACCGCGGCGGCCACCTGGCCGAAGCGGCGGAGCTTTATCAGCAGATCCTGTCCGCCCACCCCGCGGACGCGGATGTGCTGTCCAACCGTGCCGCCGCCCTGTTAGGCCTGGGCCGCGCGGCCGAGGCGCTCGCCTGCTCCGAACGGGCCCTGTTGGAGGAGCCGGCGCACCGCAATGCCTTGGGCAATCACGGCAACGCCCTTATGGCGCTGGGGCGCCCGCTGCCAGCCCTCGCCTGCTACGACGCGTTGCGCCAGCAGGACGAGTACGAGGCCGACCCGTGGAATAGCTGCGGCAATGCCCTGCGCGCCATGGGCCAGTTGGAAGAGGCCGAGCACCACTACACGCACGCCCTGTCGCTCAACCCGCGCTGGGCCCTGCCCTGGCTGAACCGCTCCCGCCTGCGCCTCCAGCTCCGCCGCATCCCCGGCGCCCTGCGAGACGTGGAGAAGGCCCTTGCCCTTTCGCCCGGCCTCCCCGAGGGCCAGATCCAGCATGCGGCCGCCCTGTTTGCCGCCGGTCAGTGGCCGCAAACGGTCGCCGTTTGCGACGCCACCTTGGCCTGGTCGCCACAATCCGTCTCTGCCTTGGCC
>CAXTNN010000450.1:2230-2444 GCA_964245545.1 uncultured Acetobacteraceae bacterium
CGCGTTGGTTCGGCTTGAGCGCCACGCCGAAGCCCTTGCCTGTTATGACGCCGCGCTCGCCATCGCTCCGCACCATGGCCCGGCGCTCTGCAACCGGGCCGCCGCATTGCACCGGCTCGGCGACCGCGCGGCCGCCGTGGCTGCCTGCGACCGAGCGCTCGCCGTGCAGCCCGGCAATGCGGACGCTGCTTGCACCCGCGGCGCGATCCTGGCC
>CAXTNN010000451.1:0-2443 GCA_964245545.1 uncultured Acetobacteraceae bacterium
CGAAGATCACCTCGTCCATGCGGCTGCCGGTGTCGATCAGCGCGGTGGCGATGATGGTGAGCGAGCCGCCTTCCTCGATGTTGCGGGCGGCGCCGAAGAAGCGCTTGGGGCGTTGCAGGGCATTGGCGTCGACACCGCCGGTCAGCACCTTGCCGCTGGACGGCACCACGGTGTTGTAGGCGCGGGCCAGGCGGGTGATGCTGTCGAGCAGGATCACCACGTCCCGCTTGTGCTCAACCAGGCGCTTGGCTTTTTCCAGCACCATTTCGGTCACCTGCACGTGCCGGGTGGCCGGCTCGTCGAAGGTGGAGGCCACCACCTCGCCCTTTACCGAGCGGGACATGTCGGTGACTTCCTCTGGCCGCTCGTCGATCAGCAACACCAGCAGGAACACTTCGGGATGGTTCTCGGCGATGGCGGTGGCCATGTTCTGCAGCATCACCGTCTTGCCGGTGCGCGGCGGGGCCACGATCAGGGCGCGCTGGCCCATGCCGATCGGGGTGATGAGGTCGATCACCCGGGGCGTCAGGTCCTTGCCGGGTCCCTTGGCCACGGATTGGAAGTTCTCCACCTCCATCTTGAGCCGGCGGTCCGGGTAGAGCGGAGTGAGGTTGTCGAAATTGATGCGGTGCTTCACCGCGTCGGGCGGCTCGAAGTTGATGGTGTTGGGCTTGAGCAGGGCGAAGTAGCGCTCGCCGTCCTTGGGGGCGCGGATCTGGCCCTCCACGCTGTCCCCCGTGCGCAGGGCGAAGCGGCGGACTTGGCTCGGGCTGATATAGATGTCGTCCGGGCCCGGCAGGTAGTTGGCCTGGGCGCTGCGTAGGAAGCCGAACCCGTCAGGCAGGATTTCCAGCGTCCCCTCACCGTGGATGGCCTGCTCGTTGTCGGCCAGGTTCTTCAGAATGGCGAACATCATGTCCTGCTTGCGCAGGGTGGACGCGTTCTCGATCTGCAACGACTCTGCAAATGACAACAGGTCGGACGGCGATTTTGCCTTGAGTTCGGCAAGGTGCATTGGGGAAAAGCCTCAGTGGACTGGGTGGGAGCAGGCGAGGTGGGAGCAGAGGGAGAACGCTGCTGCCGGTCTGTTGTGTCGCGTCGCGGCAAGGCCGCGCATCACAACTATCCGGGCGGGTGAAGGAAGACGCTGGGCCTGGTTGGCCCCGTCGGAGCGCACCCTATGCACGGTCCCGGCACGGCGTCAACCTTGGCGAGGCTTGGAAGTGGGGAGCTCAGCCCGGCTGCACAATGGCCATCACCACGATGACCAGCATCAGCACCGTCGGAACCTCGTTGGCATAGCGGTAGAACCGCTGCGGCCGCTGGTTGCGGTCCTCCAGGAAATCTCGCCGCCATTTCGACAGCGCGCCATGGAACCCGGTCATCAGCACGGCGCCGGTGAGCTTCACATGCCACCAGGGGGCGCTCCAATCAATTGCACCCGGCGTCAGCACCATCAGGACGCCGAAGCTCCAGGCCGCGATCATGGCCGGCGTGGTGATCTGCTTCAGCAGGCGGCGTTCCATCACCTTGAACCGCTCGCTCGACTCCGAGCCGCGCGGCACCTGGCAATGATAAACGTAGAGCCGCGGCAGGTAGAACAGCCCGGCCATCCAGGCGATGACGCTGATCACGTGGAAGGACTTGATCCAGAGGAACCACGGCGCCAAGGCTGGGATCACGTGGCAGGAGCCTCGGCGGCGGCTTCGGCTTGGCTGAGCAAGCGCAGGAAGTTGCCGCCCCACAGGGCTGCGATCTCGGATGCGTCATAGCCGCGGCGCTGCAGCTCTGCCGTCAGATTGGGGCTTTGCGAGGCATCCTGCCAATCCAGCAGGGCGCCGCCGCCGTCGAAGTCCGAGCTGATGCCGACATGCTCGATGCCGCAGCGGCTCACGGCATAGTCGATATGGTCGACGTAATCAGCCACGCCCACCCGGTCGATCTTGCCGCCGGGCCGCAGGAAAGAGGCGACGGCGGTGATCTGCACCACCCCGCCAGTGGCGCGCAGCACCGCCAATTGCTCGTCGTCGAGGTTGCGGGGAACGGGGCAGATCGCGTGCATGCAGGAATGGGTTGCCACCACGGGAGTGACGGAGAGCTCGGCCGCCTGCAGCATGGTGGCCTTGGACACATGGCTGACGTCCACCAGCATGCCGAGGCGGTTCAGCGCCTGCACCGCCTCGCGGCCCAAGGCGCTGAGCCCGCCATGCAGGGTGAGGCGGTCGCCCAGGTCTTGGCGCGGGTTGCTGCTGTCGGCCAGGGCGTTGTGGCCGTTATGGGTGAGGGTGAGGTAGCGGGCGCCGAGCCGCCGCAGCTCCGCCAGGCCGCCCACGTCCTCGCCCAGCACATGGCCATTCTCCACCGCCGGGATGACGGCGGTGGCGCCCTGGGCCGCGGCGTCGACGCAGACGACGATCCTGCCCACGGCGCGCACCACGCTGTC
>CAXTNN010000452.1:0-2440 GCA_964245545.1 uncultured Acetobacteraceae bacterium
GACGCGCTGCGTGCCATCCTGCGACGGATGCGTGCGGGGGTGGAGAAGCGGTGCGAGTATGGGGGCGATGCCTTGGCCGAAGAGGCGCAGCGCATTCACAATGGCCAAAGCGATGCCCGCGGCATTTACGGCGAGGCCACGGCCGAGGAGGCTGAGCGGCTTGCCGATGATGGGATCGAGGTTGCCAGGATCCCCTGGGTGCCGCGGGCAGACGGGTAAGCCCCCGCTCCATTAAGCAAGATGGGTAAGCCTCACGGTAGAACGCGGCGCTCTTTTAGCGCCGGTTCCAAATAGTCTTCGCTGCAAAGACAGTATTGCCCGACGATGTCGCAACGTCGACCGGTGAAAGCCAGACGAGGCGCGTCTCAAACCCAACCATCTTGATCACGAATCCGTGAATGTTAATCGCTGATCACGCGAACGTCCTGAACGATGAGGCGATTTAACGGTTTGCTGATGCTGTCTTACCAGCTTCTCTTTCTGATCGAGAGTAATAGACCGACCATCATTCGAAGCATAAATGGAGAGCGGGCGATGGGCGTGGCAGATCCAGGCGAGCGTGTAGAAATGCTTGATTGGCAGGCTCAACTGGCCGACCTCACCGAGTTCGTCATGCGCTCGGACGAGCCGGACACGGTCTTGGCGGAGGGTTGCCGCGTCGTTGCCGCCCTGACGAATGCTGATTTCGTGCAGTTGCTTGAGTTGCCCGCGGGAGGTCAATCGCCGGTGCTGCGCGCCGGCTTTGGCTGGCCGCCTGGTGTGGTTGGGGCCGTGCTTCCGGCAGGCTCTTTGGCCGAAAGCGTGCTCCACACCGGCCAGCCCGCCCGCATGCTCAATGCTGGTGGCCAGCCAGGCCTCGCCCAGCCGGCCTACCTGGCCGATCACGGTGTGAAGACCAGCGCAGCGGTCAGGCTGCGGCCCGGCATAGGCAGCACCGCACAGGTGGTCTTGCAGGTGGACAGCCGCACCGCCCGGGACTGGACCGCCCGCGACATGACCGCACTCGAGACCTGCGCCGGCTTGATGGGCGCAGTGCTGCAGCGGCGGCATTGGAGCAGCCAAGCGCACGAAGAGACCCGGCGGCTGCGCTTGGCTTTGGAGGCGAGCGAAACCGAGAGCGCCCAACGCGACCACGAACTGGCGGCAGCCACTGCCCGGCTGCAGGCCGAGATGGAGCAGCGGCGCCAGGTGGAGGATATCCTGCGCCAATCCCACAAGATGGAGTCGATGGGCAAGCTCACCGGCGGCGTGGCGCATGATTTCAACAACTTGCTGCAAGGCATCTGCGGCAGCCTGGAGTTGATGCGGGTGCGGGTCTCGCAAGGGCGGGCGGCCGAGGTCGGCAACTACATCGAGACCGCGCTTGCCTCCGCCAACCGTGCAGCGCTGCTGGCCAACCGGTTGCTGACGTTCTCGCAGCGCCGGCCCTACGAACCCCGCCCCAGCCGGGTCAGCAACGTGGTGGGTGGGATGGAAGACCTGTTCCGCCGCACGGTCGGCCCGATGATCCGCATCGAAACGCGCCACGCCCCCGAATTATGGCCGAGCCTGTGCGACCCGAACCAGATCGAAACCGCCCTGCTCGACCTGGTGATCAACGCGCGGGACGCCATGCAGGATGGCGGCACCATCCTGATCGAGACGGCCAACGTGTTCCTGTCGCGGCCAGCGTCAACGCCGGAGGATGTGCCGCCGGGTGAGTACGTGGTGCTCTCCGTCACCGACACCGGCACGGGGATGACGCCAAGCGTGCGGGCCCAGGCATTCGACCCATTTTTCACCACCAAGCCCAGTGGCCAGGGCGCGGGCCTCGGCTTGGCGATGGTCCATGGCCTCATGCAGCAGGCCGGCGGCCATCTGCGGATCGAGAGCGCCGTCGGTGAGGGAACCACCGTCAAGGTTTACCTGCCGCGCTACCTTGGCTTGGTGGATGAGCAGCAATTGGCCACCGGGCCGGGCAAAGCCGCCACCAAGACGTCGGTGCTGGTGGTGGATGACGAGCCGGCCGCGCGCATGTTCGTCACCGACGTGTTGTCGGACGCCGGCTATGCGGTGATGGAGGCGCATGACAGCCGCTCCGGCCTGCATGCGCTGGAGTCGGAGGCGCGTATCGACTTGATGGTGACTGATGTGGGGCTGCCCGGCGGCATGAACGGGCGGCAACTGGCCGATGCGGCCAGGCAGCGGCGCCCTGGGCTGAAGGTGCTGTTCGTGACCGGTTACGAGGAGGAGAACGCCACCCGCAGCAACCTGCTGGACGAGGGTGTGATGGTCATGACCAAGCCGTTCGGCATGGACGCGCTGAAGGCGACGGTCGAGGGCATTGTCGGGCGGTAGCCGCTGCGGCCAGCCGCCTTACCGGTGCCGTATGGGAGCCGGGGCGGGGCGCAGTATGGGTGCGGGGGCGCGGACGGGCGCGGCGACGGGGTGAAAGCCGCCT
>CAXTNN010000453.1:0-2416 GCA_964245545.1 uncultured Acetobacteraceae bacterium
ACGCTGGCCTGGCTGCGGCCGCAAGCGCCAAACCTCGTCGGCGCCATTCCCGCCGGAGTGCTGCAGTCCGCCACCCTCTCCGGCACGGTGGTCGCCGAGGGCAGCAGCTTGGCGTTCGGCAACTTGAATGGGCAAGTGGACGGCGCCGCCGTCGCGGGCGATATGGCTCTGCGTGGCGGCAGCGACGCGGCCATCGCCCTCAACCTCAAACTCACCAAGCCGGTCATCGACCCGTGGCTTCCCACGCCGGCGGCTCCCGCATCCAGCGCCCCGGCGGCGACGCTGGAGCAGCTTGCGTCCGCAGCCAGCGAGCTTGCCGCGGTGCGGACGGACGTCACGCTGGATGCCACCCAGCCCATCTGGCAGGGCGACATGTTTGACCGGCTGACCCTGGGGCTGCGCACCGGCGGCGGTTCGGTGGAGCTTCGGCAGGCGGTGTTGACCGCCCCCGACCTAACGGTCGGCCTGTCCGGCACCGTGTCGGCCAACGCGGCGGTGAGCGACGGCAAATTCGATGTGCGCTTGGAGCATGCCTCCGTGCTCGGAGCCCATTTGCCGCCTAGCTGGCGCGCGGCCGAGCCGCTGTTCCGCGGCCCCGCCACCCTACACGCCACCGCCTCCGGCCAGCCAGGCGCGCTCAACTTCAACGCCGCCGCCACGTTGTCTGGCGCCGAGCTGCAGTTGGACGGCGCCCTGGACCTGCCCGGCCGCCACTGGTCCGGCGGGCTGGCGTTCCGCCATCCGGGGGCGCCCCGGCTGCTTGAGCTGCTCGGTATGCCCGGCAGCGTCTCCTGGCTGGGTGACGGGTCGCTCTCCCTGCAGGCCGATGTGAGCTTGGCCGCCGACCGCCTCGGCCTCGGCAACCTCGACGTGACCGCCGGGTCCCTGCGCGCCACTGGAGACCTGGCGATCACCGGGCTGGCGGCGGGGCAGCCTGTTGTCACCGGGTCGGTCAAGGCCGACACGCTGCCCTTGCCGCTGCCTTACGCCCGATCGGTTGACCCATGGCTGTTCACCGCCGGGCAAGGCTGGGCCGGGCGGATCGCGCTTCAGGCCGGTCAGGTCCTGTTCGGCCTATCACCGGGGCTCGAGAGCGCGTCGTGCATGCTCTCGCTCAACCACGATGGGCTCCGCATTGACGGGCTGAGCGCTGGCCTGTCCGGCGGGCGGCTGACCGGTCAGCTTGCCATTGCCACCTCCACGCCACCCAAGCTCAGCGCCACCGCCACGCTGACCCATGTAGCGCTGGCCGGCCCTCTGTTTGAAACCCCGCTTGACGTCTCGGCCGGGCTGCTGGATGCCTCCATCGACCTGTCGGCGAGCGGCTACAGCCCGGCCGGCTTGCTCGCGACGCTCGGCTTTACCCTGCAGGCCACCCTGCATGACGGCACGATGGAGGGCTTGGACTTTGCCGCGGCCGTGACGGCCCTGTCGGCCACGCCGCCACCGGACCCGGCGCCGCTGCAGGGCCAACTGGCCGCCGCCTTGGCATCCGGCTCAACCCCGTTCAGCCAACTCAGCCTCGCCGCCACCGCCGATCATGGCGGGGTGGCGCTGTCCCGCTTCGACATGGCGACACTATCGGGCCAGGTCAGCGGCGACGGCACCATCGACCTGCTGACGAGCACGCTGCTCGCCCATTTCGCCCTGCAACCCGCCGCGCCGGGCGCTCCGGCCATCGGCCTGCGCCTCAGCGGACCTGCCGACTCCCCCCGCCGGACCCCGGATTTCGGAGATTTGGCGCAGTGGCTTGCGAGCAGGCGGGGGTAGGACCTCTTAACTAATTGCGGGCGCGCGGCTGCTCGTCGAACACGGCATAGGCCAGGCCGAGCAAGCGGGTGGCGGAATCCAAGTAGCCGGCGCGGTCAGCGTCCTGCGCCAAGGAGATCAGCCGGTCGGCCAGCATCAGCGGGCTGATCGGGGCGGGCGTGGCGGTGGCGGTTTCGAGGGTCGACATGCTGTTTTGCTCCTGAGGCGGCGTTTGTTGGCCGTGCACTCACGATGCCGTGTCATGTTTGCCAAATCGTTAACGGCTCGCCGTCAAAGCAAAAATGCGCAGCGCCGAGGCCAGCGGCCGCTCCGCTCCACGCGCCGCGTCCACCTGCGCCACCAAGCTGGCCAGTGATTGCGGCTGCCGCGCCGCAAGCGCCTCCAACGCCGCCCAGAACTCGGCCTCCAGGGCAACCGACGTGCGGTGCCCGGCCAGCGTGATGCTGCGCTTCTCCAGCGTCACGGCAGCCGGGCCAGCGCCCAAGCGCCCGCCTCCGCCACCAATGCACTTCCGTCCGCCGCCAGGCGCTCGGCCGCGGGGCGAAGCGCCGCCTCCCCGCTGTTGCCGACCGCCACGGCCACGTTGCGGGCAAACCGCTCCCGCCCGATCCGCTTGATGGGCGACCCGCTGAAAGCCGTCCGGAAC
>CAXTNN010000454.1:0-2414 GCA_964245545.1 uncultured Acetobacteraceae bacterium
TGGTCGGGGTGGGCAGGCCGATGTCGGGGATGGCGGCGGGCATGAAGTCTCCGCCACGGATGGCCGGCTTCAACTCCTCGAACGAGCGGCCGGCCAGCATTGCCTGGTGGACCTTGTCCGGGTCGAAGAAGGTGCCGATCGGGTTGCTGCGGAAATCGGGCGAGTTGCGCATGAACTCCGTCGACAGCGCCCAGTCGCCGAAGCTGTCGGCCTGCAGCTCGACGAAGTTGCCTTCGGGGTCGCGGTAGTAGATCGAGATCGTCAAGCCGTGGTCCAGGCAGAAGGCCGGCAGGATGCACTCGCCTTTCAGCCGCTGGTGGGACGCCATCAGGTCGGCGAAGCTGGCGTATTCGAACGCGCTGTGGTGCATGCCGTTGTGGCGGGCCTTCTCCGGGTCGTCGTCCAGGCCGGGTACCGACAGGAAGGCGACGCGATGATTGGCCTCGTCGTTGGTGGTCCAGGCATTGTTGGCGTCCTGGAAGGTCACCTTGGCCCCGATCACGAGCTGATACCAATCCACCATCGCCTGCAAGCGGCTGGTCTTGATGGTGACGTGGTGGAACGCGGGCTTGATCACCTCGGACATCGTTTCTCCCCTCACGTTGGTTTTTGCGGCTGCTGCATCTAACCAGTTTGGTGATGCGGCGACAGATGTGAAAATTCGCCCGAAGATACTTGCGCCGCATCGCGCATGGCTGCGTCAGGCGCTGCTCGGCACGCGGTGCGGGCTGCGCTCGATCACGCGGGCTGGCTTTGGCAGCAGGCGGCCGCGGCGCAGCGCATCCAGCAGGAAGGTCGCGGCGGGGGTCAGCATCACGTCGGCGCGCCGGATGACCACCATCGGCAGGGCTGCCAGCTCCTCCTTGACCGTGATGGTCGCGAGCATGCCCTGGACCAGGGCGAAGTCGTTCCACTGGACCGGCACCATGGCGAGGAGGTCGGTGTTGAGCAGGCAGGTCATCATGGTGAGGGCGGATTGGCTGCGCAGTGCGAGCTTGGGCGCTGGGAGGCCATGGCGGACGAAGATGGCGCCGACCTCGTCCTGATCGGCGCTGGTGATGGAGGTGGAGGCCCAGCTTGCCCCCGTCAGCTCGGCCAAGGACGTGGCATCCGCCATCGGATGGCCGGCCCGGCAAAGCACCGTCCGCCGGTTGGGGCTCAGCACTTCGCGGGTGAGCTCGGAGGACACTTTGCGCCCCGGGTCGACGCCCATGTAGAAGTCCATCGCCCCATTGCGCAGGCTGGCTTCGACGGTGGGGTAAAATCCTTCGACGATATGCAGCTTCACGTCTGGGTAGCGCTTGATGAACGGCGGCAGCGCGCCGGGCAGCAGGGCCAAGTGGGCCGCGATGGAGAGCCCGGCCGTGACGGTGCCGGTGGTGGCCCCGCCCGCTTGCTTCAGATCGTCGCCCGCCCGTCTGATGTCGTTCAGGATGGCCAGCGCGCGTTGCACGAACGTCTCCCCAAGCGGGGTGGGGACGACGCCGCGGGCGCGGCGCTCGAACAGTGCCACGCCCAATTCACGCTCCAGCCCAGCCAGGCTGCGCGTCAGGGTCGGCTGGCCGACCTGCAGTTGGCGGGCGGCGCCTCGGATGCTGCCCTGCTCGGCAATGGCGATCACCTCCTGAAGCTGATTGAGCCGCATCGGACCTGTCCTCCCCGCGATGACTTTGGTGCATCGCTGGACAAAGCTTCTCATCTTCTCCCAGATCGCTCAACTTGCGATACCCAGGGGTTGTGGCACGCTTTATAGCAGGCTTGCTGCGCAAAGGCCGGGAAACGCCGGACAGCAGAAGGGGGGACCAACACCATGACCATCGTGTCACAAGGGGACGACCCGGCGCGGCTTGACCGCGATTGGCAGGCGGTGCCCGCGTCGGCAGTGGGGCTGATGTTCAGCGTCGGCACTCTGCTGTTGTACTCGTTCGGCGTTTTCGTCCGGCCTTTGAACATGACGTTCGGCTGGAGCCGGACGGAGCTGTCGGGCGCGGTGACGCTGTCGCAATACTCGCTCGCCTTCTCGGCGCCGGTCTGGGGTTGGCTGATCGACCGCTATGGCCCGCGGGCGGTCATGCTGCCCTCCGTGGTGATGATCGCGTTGCTGTTTGGCTCGCTGAGCCTGCTGACGCCCCACCTTTGGCATCTCTACCTAATCTTTACCGCCATACCCCTGCTCGCGGGCGGGGCGACGCCGCTTGGCTATTCCGCCGTGCTGGTGCGCCAGTTTGACCGCAAGCTTGGGCAAGCGCTTGGCCTGGCGCTGATGGGTGTGGGGATCGGGGCCGCCGTGCTGCCGCCGCTGGCGCAAGCCTTGCTGGGGTCGTTCGGCTGGCGCGGCGCCTACGCCGTGCTGGGCGGGCTGGCGCTGATCCTGGCGCTGCTCATGCATCTCGAGGTGCCGGAGGCGGTGATCG
>CAXTNN010000455.1:0-2411 GCA_964245545.1 uncultured Acetobacteraceae bacterium
TCCCGAGCACGTCCCACTGCAGCTCGCGGCCGGCCGGGTCGGTGGCAAACCCGCCGGCTTCGCGCACGATCAGCGCCCCGGCCGCCACGTCCCACGGCTTCGGGCCGAGTTCCCAATAGCCGTCGAAGCGCCCGGCCGCGACCCAGGCCAGGTCCAGTGCCGCGGCGCCGAAGCGGCGGATCCCGGCAACCTGCGGCATCAGCACGCCCAGGGCGCGGGCGAACGCCAGCCGCCGCGGCGCCGGCACGGAGGCGAACGGGATGCCGGTGCCGAACAGCGCCTCTCCCATGTCACGCCGGGCGGAGACGCGCAGCCGCCGCTCGTTGACGAAGGCGCCCAGCCCCTTTTCCGCCCAGAACATCTCGTCGTTCACGGGGTTGTAGATGCAGCCCGCCATCACCTCCGACCCGGTCTCGGTGCGCCGCTCCAGCGCCACGCTGATGCACCAATGCGGCACGCCGTGGAGGTAGTTGCTGGTGCCGTCCAGCGGGTCGACGATCCACCGCCACGACCAGTTGGCGCTGCCGCTCAGCCCCGACTCCTCCATCATGAAAGCATAGCCGGGCCGCGCGCGGTCCAACTCGGTGCGCAGCGTCTGCTCGGAGCGCAGGTCGGCCTGGCTGACGAAATCGCCGGGCCCCTTGATGCTGACCTGGATCTGCTCGACCTCGGCAAAGTCCCGCAGCAGCCGCCGCGCCGCCTTCTGCACCGCGTTCTGCATCACCGTCATGTGGGAGGAGAGCTGGAGGGCCATGTCAGCCCCGACCGTTCAGGACTTCGCCCGCTCGACGTAGCTGCCATCCTCGGTCTTCACCACGATGCGCTCGCCCGACTCGATGAACGGCGGCACCAGCGTCTTCACCCCGTTGGACAGCTTGGCCGGCTTGTAGGAGGAGGCGGCGGTCTGGCCCTTCACCACCGGATCGGCCTCTTCCACCGTCAGCACCACGCTGGCGGGCAGCTTCATCCCCACCGGGTCGCCCTCCACCATGTCGACCTCGACCTTCATGTTGTCCTGCAAAAAGGCCGCCTGCTCCCCCAGGATCTCAGTGGGAATAAAGGCCTGCTCGAACGTCTCCGGGTCCATCAACACCAAATTGTCGCCCTCGGTGTAGGAATAGGTGTAATCCTTGGTGTCGGTCATCAGCCGCTCCACCGTGTCGGCGGTGCGCCAGCGCTCGTTGGTCTTGTTGCCCGTCTTCATGTCGCGCATTTCGACTTGGATGAAGGCGCCTCCCTTGCCAGGGGTGATGATCTGCTGCTTCAGCACCGTCCAGCGGCGGCCCTCGTGCTCGATCACCTGGCCGGCGCGGATCAGGTTGGCCTGCTGCTTCATGGGCTTACTCATCCAGGGCTGTTCGGAGCAGGGTTGTCTACCCCCACCCCCCTCAGCCGGCAAGCAGGTGCGGCCGCCCTTCCGGATCAACCACAGTGTTTTCAGCAAGGTACTCGGGCCCGACCGGCACCTTGCCGAACCCGCCCGGAATATCCAGCACATAGGTCGGCCAGGCCAGCCCCGTGACCCGGCCGCGCAGCTCCCTCAACAAGGCCTGCCCCTCGGCGATCGGAACGTGAAAGCGCGCGGTTCCAGGCGCCGGGTCGAGCTGATGCAGGTAGTAGGGCTTGATCCGGGCGGCCAGCATGGCCCGCAGCAGCGCCTCCAGCGTCTCAACCGAGTCATTGACGCCACGCAGCAGCACGGACTGGCCGAGCAGCGGCACGCCGCGGCGCGACACGGCAAGCAGGGCGGCGCGTGCCGCGTCGGTCAGCTCGCGCGGATGATTGACATGCGCCACCAGCCACAGCGGCTTTTCCGTCTCCAGCACCGGCGCCATGGCCGCCAGCCGCGCCGGGTCCGCCGTCGGCACCCGCGTATGGATGCGCAGCGTCTCGACATGAGGCATCGCTTGGAGCGCCCCGAGGATGCTGCGCAGGCGGCGGGGCGAAAGCAGCAGCGGATCCCCCCCGGTCAGGATCACCTCCCGGATCGCCGTGTGCGCGGCAAGCCAATCCAGCGCCGTGGTCAGCGCCGCATCGGAAAGCAGCCCGCCCCCGGGCCC
Organism: uncultured Acetobacteraceae bacterium; assembly: GCA_964245545.1. Taxonomy (GTDB): domain Bacteria; phylum Pseudomonadota; class Alphaproteobacteria; order Acetobacterales; family Acetobacteraceae; genus LMUY01. The sequence continues at coordinate 2,061 of CAXTNN010000455.1, forward strand.
GACATGCTCCCGCCGGAAGCAGAACCGGCAATACACCGGACAGACCAGCAGCGGCTTGAGCAGCGCCCGGTCGGCATAGCGGTGCACGATGCCCGGCACGGGCGAAAGCGCATCATCCCCAATCGGGTCCCCCCGCTCATGTGCCGCCACCTCCAGCTCCGCCGGGCTCGGGATCACCTGCCGCCCAATCGGATCGTCCGGCGCCTCGATCAGCGCCGCAAACGCGGCCGGAATCCGAACGGCGTAACGCTCCGCAACCTGGTCAATCGCCCCGGCGTCCTCAAGCGCGGCCAGCCCAGCCTCCACAAGCCCCGCAGTGCCGCGGATCTCCCTCTCCCTACGGGAGAGGGC
>CAXTNN010000456.1:0-1740 GCA_964245545.1 uncultured Acetobacteraceae bacterium
CGCGGGCGAAGTCGCCCCGGCGCCGCACCAGGATCAGGATATCGCCCGCCGCGACCATCCGCCCCGCGCTGGCCAATTCGCTGCGCCCGATGGTGTCCGCCACCCATTGCGCCAGCGATTCCGCCAGCATCTGCGGCGCGGTGGTGAGCCCATGGTTGCGCCGTGCCACCGCCCAGGGCTCCGGCGCGTCCTCCTGCGGCCTTGGCGTCACCGGCCACAGCTCCACCCGCCCGGCATGCCCCGCCCGATGCGCCTGATGGTGGAGCACCTCGTCCGACCGCAACACGCCGGCCGCGGCCGCCGGGTCGGCAAACACCGCATCCACCAGATCCAGCACGGGGGTGGTTGAGCGGAACGACACGTCCAGCACCGTGTTCCGGAAGTCACCGCCAGAACTGGTAACACTTCGCCCGATCCGCTCGCGCCACTCGTCGAAGGCGGTGGGTTGGGCACCCTGGAACGAGTAGATCGACTGCTTGCGGTCCCCCACCGCGAACACGGTGCGCCGGCCCCGCTCCGCCCCGGCGCCGGCGAAGAACTCCGCGGTGAGCGCCCCGGCAATCGCCCACTGCTCGGGCGCGCTGTCCTGCACCTCGTCCAGCAGCACGTGGTCGAGCCCGCCATCGAGCTTGTAGAGCACCCAGGCGGCGCCCGGGTCGATCAGCAGCGCACGGGTGTGGTCGATCAGGTCCTGGTAGTCCATCAGCCCAGCCAATTGCTTGCGCTTCCGCAGCCGGGCGAACACGGGGGCGGCCAGGGTCAGCAGCGCGCCGGTCGCCTCCGCCACCAGCAGGGCACGGCGCCCGTCCTCGATGGCCGCCACGCGCTCCGACTCGGCGGCGAACGCCTCCGCCAGGCCGGGTTCGGATGTGGACCACTTGCCTCTGCAAATCTCGCGAGGCTTGCCCTCGGCGGTCAGCACCAGCGCAACCCACTTGCCCCACTCCTCCCGCCGGCGGTCCGGCGGCTGGTCGAGCCAGGCGCGCAGGGCGGCGGCGGTGGAGCGTTCCCCCGCCGCGCCCTTGCTGCCGAGGTCATGCAACGCCGCCTCGAAGCCGGGGGCGCATGGGCCGACCGCCCCGTCCAGCAGCGCCGCCTCGTCGCCGGCGACGCCCACCGCACTCTGCAGCCGCAGGAGGCGAGCGGGGGCGGGCAGTCGAAACAGCGGCTCCAGCCGCTGCATGTGGCCGCGCAGCTCCCCCAGCAGCTTGCCGAACTCGCCATCCCGCACCAGTCCGGCGAGGATGCGCAGCGCCGCCCCGTCCGCCTCCGCCACCGAAGCCTCGCGCGCCGCCTGCAGTTCGGCCTGGCCATCCGCCTCCTCCATCAGCCGGAAATGCGGCGCCACCGCCGCCTCCAGGGGGAAGCGCCGCAGCAGCGACTGGCAGAACGCGTGGATGGTCTCGATCCGCATGCCGCCCGGCAGGTCCAGCACCTGGGCAAACAGCGCCCGCGCCCGCTGCAGGACCTCCGCCGAGGGCGTGATCGCCCGATCCTTCAGCGCCTCGATCAACGCCGCATCATCCAGCGTCACCCACTCGCCCAGGATGCGTTGCAGCCGCAGCGCCATCTCCGCGGCCGCCGCCTTGGTGTAGGTGAGGCAGAGGATGCGCGCCGGGTCCGCCCCATCCAGCATCAGCCGCACCAGCCGGTCGATCAGCAGCTTGGTCTTGCCCGACCCGGCGGACGCGGCGACAAAGGCCGACACCGCCGGGTCAGACGCCTCGCGCTGCAACGCAT
>CAXTNN010000456.1:1750-2409 GCA_964245545.1 uncultured Acetobacteraceae bacterium
GGCGCGCGCCGAGGCCTGCTGCGGCAGCGCCAGCGGTGGCAGCGCGTTCATTCGGCCTCCTCCGCCGCCGCCGCCCACTCCGCCACCCGGGCAAGCTGGGCGTAGTCGGAAAACCGCGGTGCCCGGCCGGGATGCGGGCGCGATAGGTAGGGGTGCGCCGGGTCGTCAAACGCGGCCACCAACCCGGCCAGGCTGGCTCGCGCCAGCGCCACCGCGGCGGGCAGCTCGCCGGCCTTGCCCAGCACCTGCCGCGCCTGCCCCGCCACGTGGCCGCCAGTCAGGTGCCAATAGGTCAGCTCCGCCACCGGCAGGGTGAAATCGGGTCCGAACGCCCCGGCCTCCGCCATCGCGGCCTCCAGCGGCAGTTGCGGCGCCAACCCGCTCGCCACCTCTTTGTTGGAGGGCGGCGAGCCGGTCTTGTAGTCCAGGATCGCCAACGTGCCGTCCGTGCGGCACTCGATGCGGTCGGCTCGCCCCGCCACCACAAAGCCCGGCTCGGTCGCCAACGTCCACTCGCCGTCATGCTCCGACACGATGAACGAGGGCGCGGCTGCCCCTCGCCGCCGCCCCTCCTCGCCCGCCACCCAGTCGGCGATGCGCTGCAACCGCGGCCGCCACCAGGTCGCCAAGGCAGGGCGCAACTTGGCGCCGTCCAGCGC
>CAXTNN010000457.1:0-2407 GCA_964245545.1 uncultured Acetobacteraceae bacterium
GTGTGCTGCTGCGGCAGCAGTTCACGCGGGCGGCGCTCACCGAGGCGCTGCACGCGAAGGTAGGATTGTTGCACATCGCCAGCCACTTCGTGGTCGACCAGGCACGGGCCGGCCGGTCCCGCCTGATACTCGGCGATGGTTCCACGATGTTGCTGGATGAATTCCGAGCACCCGGCGTAGACCTCTCGCACGTGAAATTGCTGATTCTGTCGGCGTGTGACACCGGGCTCGAAGTCCAGGACGAGCAGGGGCTGTCCAGTTTGGCAGGCGTGTTTACCCAGATGGGCGTACGCAGTGTGCTCGCCACCCAGTGGCCGGTCGAGGATGCGGCCGCCGCCGACCTCATGCTCGGCTTCTATCGTGAGGCGTTCGCCCGTCCTGGAACCAGGCCGGTGTCTCTGGCCGAGGCGCTGCGCCGGGCACAATTGCGGCTGCTCGCTGCCCCGCAATCTAAGGCAAACGCTCGGGGCGGTCTCGGAGCGGGGCCGCGCACGTCACCACAACCGTACTTTTGGGCCGGCTATGCCTTGTTCGGAAACCCGGATTAATGCCGGCGGCGCGCAAGGAACGGCAAGGGCGCGCAGCGCCGGGCGGACCGGTCGATGGCGTAATGCGGGAACCGGTGGATGGCCGGCGGTCGCCCAAGCTGGTTCCCAGCCGGGCAGAGCAACAGGAGAAAGGCATGACGAACAACGCACCAACACCCGGAACGATCATGGGCACGACGCTGACCGGCGAGGCTGCCAAGCCGGGATACGGCGTGGTTATCAAGCAAAACGGCACGCCCATCGGCCAGGGCACGATGCAAGGCGATGGCTCAGTGAACGTCGGCGGGACAATCTATCGTCCCACGAACCGCTGACGGCGAGGCCGGCGAGCGGCTAATCCCCGCTTGCCGGTCAGGAATAGGAGGATGGCAATGGCGGCAGACGATCTTCGGCGGAAGATTGCGTTCCTGAAAGGGCTGCTGGGCCACGCCTTCGATGACCGGCATCTCGCCGAAAAAACCATCGCAAAGAAAGTCGGCACCTCTCCGGAGCAATGGGCACGCAAGAAGAGCGGGGTTGTCGGGATTGACGAGGCCGAGCTCGGCCGGCTGTTGGTCCACTTCAAGCTGGACAGTCGGTTCGACTGGCGCGTGTTCGAGTTGCCTTACGACGCCTTCGTGGCCGCCATGCAGGACGCCAAGGTGGGCACGTACGGGCTGAACGACGGCATCCGCGCACTACAGAGCTTGTTGAGCGACTCGCTGCGACAATCGGGAGGCGTGCGGGTAAGGCCCGTTGGAGCACGGGGAGGTTTGGGAGCGGCCGACGAAAGCCCGGCACAGCGGGTGGTGCTTGCGATCGGCGCGCGAGCGACGATCGCAATCGAGACGCTGGGACCCGGAAACCTGCTGGTCCTCAACCAGCACCTGGTTTCGGGCGAGACGAACTGCCTCGTTCCATCCTGCTTTTGGCCGACCCAGATCGTCCGCGGCGGCGAGATCAAGATACCTGACGAAAGCGCGCCACAGACCGCCTTCACAGTCGGGGGACCCGCCGGCGAATACCGCGTCCTCGCGATCTGGGCTCGACAGCCGATCGGGCCAACCTGGCTGGCGGCAACCGACGCAAATCCTAGAATCCTGCGCGAGGCGGAGCTGCGAGCGATTGCAGACGACGTCCTGTCCCGGCCGAAGAACGGCTCCGCCTACACAATCCGCACGGGAGACTACCGGGTTGCAGGTTGAGCGATGCCGCGCCAAGGGGCGGCTTCCAAACAGGACGAATTTTTAATGCGTGGCTTCTCCTTTGGTAGGCTTCGTCCCCTCCAACCAGGACGGCGTCGAAGACACCCACCCAGGCCCATTCACCGCGCTCGTCTCCGGCCACTCGCAGTTCCTGCACCCGCGAGATGCGCATTTGTCACGGCTATCGGGAGTTCACCAATCCGCTGGGCCACGTTCGGTTGGAACGCTGGATGTATGCTCCATGCTTGACCAGCACCCACCGGCTGAGCGTCCTGTTCGATCGTGCGACGGCGTCGCTGGTGGCTGAGGAAGTGCTACTCCCGGGAGCCTCGATCTTAGAGCGACTGATTGCTCGGGACGGTCGCCGCCTCTGGCGCTCCCTCTCGAGCGACGCATTCCACAAGCAGCGCACGCAACTTAAAGCGCTTCTGGTCGCCGGTGAGGGCCGCCCCTGGGCTGCGTCGTGTGACAACGGTGCTGCAACCAAGTGGCTGCCCATGCTTACGATTTGAGCCTACGCCGCTGCGCCTGCCGCTCGCCTTCGGCTTCGCGCTGGTTGAGAGCAGCAGTGGCACGCTCGCCGACTTTTGTGGAAGCGGTCAGCTCGGCCACCCGGTCCAGCTCCGGCCGCTACTCGGCCGTGACGGACGGCACCATGACGGCACCCGCCCGTCC
>CAXTNN010000458.1:0-2405 GCA_964245545.1 uncultured Acetobacteraceae bacterium
GCTGTTCACCAACAGCGGCATGGTGCAGTTCAAGAACGTGTTCACCGGGGCCGAGCGCCGGCCCTATAGCCGCGCCACCACGGCGCAAAAATGCGTCCGCGCCGGCGGCAAGCACAACGACCTCGACAATGTCGGCTACACCGCCCGCCACCACACATTCTTCGAGATGCTGGGGAATTTCTCCTTCGGCGACTACTTCAAGCCGCTCGCCATTGAGATGGCCTGGACCCTGCTGACGCGGGATTTCGCCCTCCCGCGCGACAAGCTGCTCGTTACCGTGTTCTCCGAGGATGAGGACGCCGCCAGCCTTTGGAAGCGCATCGCGGGCCTGCCGGACGAGCGCATCATTCGCATCCCCACCGCTGACAACTTCTGGCGCATGGGCGACACGGGCCCCTGCGGCCCCTGTTCCGAGATCTTCTATGACCATGGCCCCAGCATTCCCGGGGGGCCACCCGGCAGCCCGGACGAGGATGGCGACCGGTTCATCGAAATCTGGAACCTCGTCTTCATGCAATACGAAGAGGGCCCGCCCGGCGTGCGCGCCCCCCTGCCGCATCCCTCCATCGACACGGGGATGGGCATGGAGCGCTTCGCCGCCATCCTGCAGGGCGTGCACGACAACTACGACATCGACACCTTCCGCGCCCTCATCCTTGCCAGCGCCGAGATCACCGGCCAGGAGCCGGATGGCCCGTTCCGCGCCAGCCACCGCGTGGTGGCCGACCACCTGCGCTCCACCTCGTTCCTCATCGCCGAGGGCGTGCTGCCGTCCAACGAGGGCCGTGGCTACGTGCTGCGCCGCATCATGCGCCGGGCCATGCGCCACCTGCACCTGATGGGCACCACCGACCCGGTGATGGGCCGCCTGGTTCCCGTCCTGATCCGGCAGATGGGGGCGGCTTACCCTGAACTCCCCGCCGCCGAAGCCCTGATCACCGATACCCTCCGGCTGGAAGAGACCCGGTTCAAGACCATGCTCGACCGCGGCCTGGGCCTGCTGGCCGAAGAAGTGGCCAAGCTGGGCGACCGCCAAGCCTTGCCCGGCGATGTCGCCTTCCGCCTCTACGATACCTACGGCTTCCCGCTCGACCTCACCGCCGACGCCTTGCGCGAGCAGGGCCGCACCGTGAACCAAGCCGGCTTCGACGCAGCCATGGCCGAACAGCGCACGCGCGCCCGCGCCGCCTGGGCCGGCAGCGGCGATGCCGCGGCCGAGCGTGTCTGGTTCAACCTGCGCGAGAGCGTCGGGGCCACCGAGTTCCAGGGCTACACCACCGAGAAAGCCGAGGCGCAGGTGCTGGCGCTGGTGATCGGCGGCATGAGCGTGGACCACGCCGAAGCGGGTGACAAAGTGGCCGTGGTGCTGAACCAAACCCCGTTCTACGCCGAAAGCGGCGGCCAGGTGGGCGACAACGGCACGGTCACGGCGCCAGGCCTGCGCATCGCAGTCACCGACACGCAGAAGCGCGCCGGCGACGTGTTCGCCCATATCGGCGTGGTGGAGGCGGGCGAGCTGCGCGTCGGCGCCGCCGTGGTGGCGGAGGTGGACCATGGGCGCCGGGCCGCCATCCGCGCCCATCATAGCGCCACCCACCTGCTGCACGAGGCGCTGCGCCGCCGCCTCGGCACCCATGTGCAGCAGAAAGGCAGCCTCAACGCGCCCGACCGCCTGCGCTTCGACGTGAGCCAGCCCACCCCGATCGCCAAGGCCGACCTGCACGCGGTGGAGGCGGAGGTAAATGGCCGCATCCGCGAGAACGCCGCCGTGACCACCCGGCTGATGACGCCCGAGGCCGCCGTGGCAGAGGGCGCAATGGCGCTGTTCGGCGAGAAATACGGCGACGAGGTGCGCGTCGTCGCCATGGGCGGGGGCGACAGCAGCCGGCCGGCCTACTCCATCGAGCTCTGCGGCGGCACCCACGTGCGCCGCACCGGCGATATCGGCCTGTTTCGCCTGGTGAGCGAAGGCGCGGTGAGTGCGGGGGTGCGCCGGGTCGAAGCAGTAACGGGGGAAGCGGCGCTGGCGCTGGTGGCCGAGGGCGAGCGCCGCATGGAGGAACTGGCCGGCCTGCTGCGCGCCAGCCCGGCGGACGTGCCGGCCCGCGTGGCCGCCCTGGTGGAGGACCGCAAGCGGCTGGAGCGCCAGGTGAGCGACCTGCAGCGCAAGCTCGCCACCGGCAGCGGCGCGCCCGAGCTGGAAGAGGTCGGCGGCATCCCGCTTGCCGCCCGCAACGTTGGCGAAGTGCCCGGCAAGGAACTGCGCGGCCTGGTGGAAGCGGTCGCCAAGCAGGTGGGCAGCGCCGTGGTGGCCGTGGTCTCGACCGCGGACGGCAAGGCTTCGGTGGCCGTGGGCGTGTCGCCGGACTTGGTGAAGCGGGTGAGCGCGGTGGACCTGGTGCGCG
>CAXTNN010000459.1:0-2404 GCA_964245545.1 uncultured Acetobacteraceae bacterium
ACCCCCCAGCCCCCCAACAACCGCACCCTCCCCGTCCCGCACCGTCACCGCCAGCAGGCCCCAGTCGCCGGGGCCCGCCGCACGGTCGTTATGCTCCACCAGCGGCGCCAGGATCTTCTCCCGCAGAGCCGCGTCCGGCGCCGCCTCCAGCCGAACCGACCAGCCCGGCACGGCTAGCGCCTGATCGGATCAGGTTGATACAACCTGATCCGTGAATCAGTCGCGTAATCAAAGGCTAAAGCATGGCCGGTGAACGAAGTTGAACCGGTTATGCTTTAGACCCGCATCGGCATCAGCACGTAGAGCGCACTGGTGTCCCCCGCGTCCCGCACCACCGTCGGCGCCGCGCCGTCGCGGAACAGGAACTCCACCTCGCCGCCAATCTGGTCGGTGATGTCGTTCAGGTAGCGCGCCTGGAACCCGATCTCGAGCGGCCCGAACTCATACTTGACCCGGTCGCCATCCAGCTCCTCCGTCGCCGTGCCCTGCTCCGGGCTCGCCGCCGACAACACCAGCAAGTCCCGGTCCAGCGACATCTTTACCGGGCGCGACCGTTCGCTGCTGATCGCCGAAACCCGTCCGACCGCCTCGGCAAAGTCCTTCTTGCCCACCCGCAGGATCTTCTCGTTGTCACGCGGGATCACCCTCTCATACTCGGGGAACGTGCCGTCGATCAGCTTGCTGGTAAGCTGCACCGTGCCCACCGTGAACTGCACCCGCGTGTCCGACAGCGCGCACTCCACCTCGCCGCTCGCCTCCTCCAGCAGCTTGCGCAGCTCGGCCACCGTTTTGCGCGGAATGATCACTCCCGGCATCGCCGCCGCCCCTTCCGGCAACGGCTCCTCCACCCGCGCCAGCCGGTGCCCATCCGTTGCCACCGCGCGCAGTACGGGGCCGTCGCCGCCCTCGCTGGCATGCATGAAGATGCCGTTGAGGTAATAGCGCGTCTCCTCCGTGCTGATGGCGAACCGGGTCCGGTCGATCAGCCCGCGCAGCGCCAGCGCCGACAAGTGGAACCGATGCGGCAACTGCCCCGCCGTCATGGAGGGGAAATCGTCGACCGGCAACGTCACCAGGCTGGTCGCATACCGCCCCGCACGCAGCCCCAGCGGCGCATCTCCGCCCCCGAAATCCAGCTCCACCTCCGCGCCGTCCGGCAGCTTGCGCACGATCTCGTACAGCGTGGCCGCCGGGGCGGTGGTGGCGCCGTCGCGGCTGGTCGCGGCTGGAACCTCCTCCACCACGGCAATCTCCATGTCGGTCGCCGTGAACGACAGCTTGCCCCCGCGCACCGCGATCAGCGCATTGGCCAGGATCGGGATGGTGTTGCGCTTCTCCGCCACACTCTGGATGTGCGCCAGCGCCTTGAGCAGCGTGGCGCGGTCGGCCTTGAGCTTCATGGTCGTGTCCGCTTCATGGTCGTGTCCCTTGGCGCGCGCAGAATCGAGTCCTGCTGGTGCGCAGCCTATCGCAATACCGCGGCGGGAGGCGACTAGAACCTAGGCGGCTCGACTCCGCTCAGCTCTCCAGCATACGCCGCAGCAGCTCCACATCCTCCGCGAACCCGGCGTCCACACCCATGATCTCCGCCACCCGGCTGCAGGCATGCATCACCGTGGTATGGTCCCGGTTGCCGAACTTGCGCCCGATCTCCGGCAGCGAGCGGCTGGTAAGCTGCTTGGCCAGGTACATCGCCACCTGCCGCGGCCGCGCCACGTTGCGGGCCCGGCGCGCGCTGCTCATCTCGGACAGCCGCAGGTGGTAGTGCTCCGCCACCCGCTTCTGGATCTCCTCGATGGTCACCTTGCGGTCCTGCGCTTTGAGGATGTCGCGCAGCACTTCCTGCGTCGACTCGAGCGTGAGCGGCCGGCCAAACAGGCTGGCATGGGCCAGCAGGCGGTTCAGCGCCCCCTCCAGCTCACGCACGTTGCTGGTGATCTTGTGCGCCAGGAACTCGATCACCCGGCGCGGCACCTCCACCCCCGCTCGCGCCGCCTTCGCCTCCAAGATGGAAACGCGCAACTCGAAGGTGGTAGCATGCAAATCCGCCACCATCCCGCAGCCGAGCCGGGTGCGCAGGCGCTGCTCCACGTCTAAGTCCGAAGGGGACTTGTCGGAGGAGATCACGATCTGCTTGCCGGCCTCCACCAAGGCGTTGAACGTGTGAAAGAACTCTTCCTGCGTGCTGTCCTTGCCGATCAGGAACTGGACGTCGTCCACCATCAGCACGTCCGCGCTGCGCAGCCCTTCCTTGAACTCCATCTGCGAATGGCTGCGGATGGCGGCGATGAAGCGGTACATGAATTTCTCGGCCGACATGTAGGTGACGCTGGGCGATTGGCCGCCACTGCGCCGCGCCATCTCCAGCCCCACCGCATGCATCAGATGCGTCTTGCCCAACCCC
>CAXTNN010000460.1:0-2399 GCA_964245545.1 uncultured Acetobacteraceae bacterium
AGTCATCGGTAAGGTGCTCGAAGCCGCGGCGGGCGAGTTCGGCGATGACGGCATTGCGGTCGCGGAAGTGGCGGTAAGGCGCGGCCGGGCTCACCCCGGCGGCGCGTGCGAGCTCGGCAAAGGCAAACCCGGCCAGCCCGCGCTCGGCAATCAGCCGCCGCGCGGCTTCCACCAGCGCTTCGCGCAGATTGCCGTGGTGGTAGCTGTCGCGGCCGAAGCTCATGTGAACGGGGCTTACATCGCTTCGGCCCCCAACGATAGCGCGGCTTAGGCTGCGATCCGTTCCATCCCGCTCATGTAGGACCGCAGCACCTCCGGGATGAGGATGGCGCCGTCGGCTTGCTGGTAGGTTTCCATCACCGCGATCAGGGTGCGCCCCACCGCCAGGCCTGAGCCGTTGAGGGTGTGGACGAACTCCACCCGGCCCTCCGCCGGGCGATAGCGGGCGTTCATGCGGCGGGCTTGAAAGGCGCGGGTGTTGGAGCAGGAGCTGATCTCGCGCCAGGCCCCCTGCCCCGGCAGCCAGACTTCGAGGTCGAACGTCTTGGCGGCGCCGAACCCGGTGTCTCCGGCGCAGAGCAGCATGCGGCGATAGGGCAGGCCGAGGCGCTCCAGCACGGTCTCGGCACACCGGGTCATGCGCTCGTGCTCGGCCTCGCTGTCCTGCGGGCGGGTGATGGAGACCAGCTCGCACTTGCGGAACTGGTGCTGGCGCAGCATGCCGCGCGTGTCCCGCCCGGCCGAACCGGCTTCGGAGCGGAAGCAGTCGGTGAGCGCGGTGAAGCGCATGGGGAGCTTGGCTTCAGGGACGATCTCGCCGGCGACCAGGTTGGTGAGCGGCACCTCGGCGGTGGGGATCAGCCAGCGGCCGTCGGTGGTGCGGAACATGTCCTCGGCGAATTTCGGCAACTGGTTCGAGCCGTAGGCGGTGGCGTCGTTCACCAGCAGGGGGACGGCGGTTTCTTCATAGCCGTGCTCGGCGGTGTGCAGGTCGATCATCCATTGGCCCAGCGCGCGCTCCAGCCGGGCGAGCGGGCCGCGCAGCACGGTGAAGCGCGACCCGGCGAGCTTGGCGGCGGCGGCGAAGTCCATCATGCCGAGCGCCTCGCCCAACTCGAAGTGCTGGCGGGCGGCGGCCAGCGCGGCGGGGGTGCCGACCTGCTTTTGCTCGACATTGGCGGTTTCGTCGGCGCCGTCTGGCACGTCGGGGTCGAGGATGTTGGGGAGGCTGGCGAGAAGCGTCCTGATCTCGTCCTGCTTTTCGGCGGCGCGGAGCTCGGCTTGCTTGATGCCGTCTGCCATGCTGCGTACCTGGTCTTCGCGCTCGGTCGTGTTCTCGCCGCGCCTGCGGAGCTCGCCTATCTCTTTGGAACGGGCATTCCGGCTTGCCTGCATCGTCCCGATACTCGTGAGTTCTGCTCGATGCGCGTTGTCGATGGCGCGGATGGTGTCTGCGACGGGCAGAAGGCCGCGTCGCAGCATTGCGTCGTCGAAGGCTTTTGGATCGTCGCGGATCATGCGCAAATCGTGCATCGTCGCCTGGCTCTAGAACACGAGTTGAGGGTGGAACGGATGGCTGCGCAACGGAAGCACTTCACGTCGCCGGTCGAGTGGGAGCCGTGGAAGGCGATGGCCGCCGCGGCTGCGACTGGCGCGGGTGTGACAGCGGCGCTTGTCGCCATTGCAACGATGGTGCTGCGCGCTGTTTGTCACTGAGGTCTGAACTCCACCAGGAAGGGTGGCTTGGCGGGACGAAGTCCTGTCCACCCTCATCCAACCCTCTCCCGCCAGCGGGAGAGGGCTTCAGCCGGGGGTGGATTTAGGATCACGCCGCCACCCGCTTCTTCTCGATCAGGCGGGCGGACAGGATCGAAATTTCGTACAGCCCGATCAGCGGCAGGGCCAGGCCGCACTGGGTGATCACGTCGGGGGGGGCCAGCACGGCGGCGACGACGAACATGCCCACCCAGGCATAGCGGCGCACCCGCTTGAGCCCCGCGGAGCTGACGATGCCGACCTTGGCCAGCAGGGTCAGCAGCACGGGCAGTTGGAAGGCGATCCCGAAGGCGAAGATCACCTTCATCACCAAGTCCAAATACTCGCCCACCTTGGGCTGCAGCTCGATCGGCAGCCCCCCGGCGCCGGTGGGCGTCTGGAACGAGGCGAAGAAGCTCCAGGCCACGGGAAACACGAAGTAGTAGGCCAGCGCCGCGCCCAGCAGGAACAGGATGGGGGTGGCGACCAGGAACGGCAGGAAGGCGCGCTTCTCGCTGCGATACAGGCCGGGGGCCACGAACATGTAGGCCTGGCCGGCGATCAGCGGAAAGGCGATGAACGCGGCGCCGAACACCGCCACCCGCAAATGGGTGAAGAACGCCTCGGTCAGCGCCGTGTAGATC
>CAXTNN010000461.1:0-2376 GCA_964245545.1 uncultured Acetobacteraceae bacterium
CGCGTGCGCAGCGCGCCTACCAGCGTGCCGCCAGCCAGCACCAGGCGCTCCGCGCCGCACGCCTGAAACCCGGCAGCCTGCGCCTCAAGCTGCGTCAGCAACGGCGCCAGCGCCTCCGCCGATGCAGCGCGCGTCAGCACGAACACGGCAGGGCGGCCAGCCTGCCAATCAAAGCAGTACAGCCGCCAATCCGGCGCCATGCCGAAGCCGAGCGGCCCCGCCGCCTGCAGCAAGCCCGTTTCAGTCATGTCACCGCCGCCCGCCATCCGGCACAGCGTGCGGCAAAATGGTTAAGCGCCGGCTAACCTACCTGGAAGCCGTGCGCAAACGGGTCCCGGTCGTCGACAAAGATCGTGTTGTGCCCGGTGATTCGCGCCCAGCCTGCCACGCTCGGCCGGATCGCCGCCCGGTCGCCCACGGCCGCCGCGCTCTCCACCCGGCACTCGAACAGGCTGCCGATGATGCTCTCGTGGATGAACTCATCCCCCACACCCAGCCGACCCCGCGCCGCCAATTGCGCCAGCCGTGCCGACGACCCGGTGCCGCAGGGCGAGCGGTCGATCGCGGCCTCGCCATAGAACACCGCATTGCGCCCATGCGCGCGGGGGTGGCGCGACGGGCCGCACCACTGGATGTGCGACACGCCGGCGATCCGCGCGTCCTCCGGATGCACCGGCGCCACCGCCGCCTGCGCCGCCCGGCGCACCGCCGGGCTCCAACCGATTAGGTCGCGCGCGCTCACCTCGTCGAGCCCTGGCCAGCCCGGCTGCGGCTCAATGATGGCGTAGAAATTTCCCCCATACGCGACGTCGATCACCAGGGAGCCCAGGCCTGGCACCTCGATCGGCACGTCCGCCGCATGCAGGTACGAGGGCACGTTATGCAGCCGCACCTGCTCGACGAATCCGCCCTCCAGCCGATACTCCGCTTCCACCCGCCCGGCCGGCGCCTCGATCGCCAAGCGGCCCGGCGTGCGCGGCTGCACCAGTCCCTCCTCGATCGCCACCGTTACCGTTCCGATCGTGCCGTGTCCGCACATCGGCAAGCACCCGGTCACCTCGATGTAGAGCACCCCCAGGTCGCAGTCCTCCCGCGTGGACGGGTAGAGGATGGAACCGGACATTACGTCGTGCCCGCGCGGCTCGAACATCAGCGCGCGGCGTACCCAATCATGGTCGCGGATGAACAATTGGCGCTTGTCCGCCATGGGGACGCCGGGCAGCAAGGGCCCACCGCCCACCACCACGCGCACCGGGTTGCCGCCGGTGTGGGCGTCGATGCAGAAGAAGCTACGTCGCGCCATGCGCCAGCCCCCCCGCCTGCTCCACAAACGCCGCCACCGCCGCCACGCCGGCGCCGGCCTTGATGTTGGTGAACACGAACGGCCGCTCCCCCCGCATCCGCCGGCTGTCGCGGTCCATCACCTCGAGGCTGGCGCCGACATAGGGGGCAAGGTCGATCTTGTTGATCACCAGCAGGTCGCTGCGCGTGATGCCGGGGCCGCCCTTGCGCGGGATCTTGTCCCCGGCCGACACGTCGATGACGTAGAGGGTGATGTCGGCCAGTTCCGGGCTGAACGTCGCCGCCAGGTTGTCGCCGCCGCTCTCGATCAGGATCACGTCGAGCTTGGGAAACCGCCGGCGCATTTCGGCCACGCCCGCGAGATTGATGCTGGCGTCCTCGCGGATCGCGGTATGCGGGCAGCCCCCGGTCTCGATCCCCAGGATCCGCTCCGGCGGCAGCGACCCGGCGCGGATGAGGAATTGCGCGTCCTCCTTGGTGTAGATGTCGTTGGTGATGGCGGCGATGTCGTAGCGCGGTGCGAATTGGCGGCACAGCGCATCCATCAGCGCCGTCTTGCCCGTGCCGACGGGGCCGCCGATGCCGACGCGCAAGGGACCGTGCGGAGAGCTCATGTGCGGAACAGCCTTGTGTATTGGGTTTCGTGGCGCATGGAGGCGATGTCGGCCCGGAAACAGGACCCGCCTAAGTCGTCGAGCGTGGCAGTGGCCGTCTCCTGCGCCACCGCGGCAATGATCGGCGCGAGCTGGGCCTGGATGCGGAGCCCGGCGGTTTGCCCCAGCGGCACCAGCCGCATCGCGGCGGAAACCAGGTTGGCGGCAAACGCGTGCAGCAACCCGAGGACGGCATCGTCTTCGCTGACGCCGTGGGCGGCGGCCAGTCCGCCCACGGCGATCGGGTGAGCGATCGGGCCGGGCAGGGTGGCCAGCAGCGGCGCGCCCCAAACCTGGGCGGCAAGCGCGAAAGCGGTGCCTTGTGCGAGCGTTTCCATGCGGCGTTCGGCAGAGGGCTGCGCCGCTTGCGCCAGTTCGGCTACGGCGGCCAGCATTTCGGCGGTGCTGGCGCGGTGGGCGT
>CAXTNN010000462.1:0-603 GCA_964245545.1 uncultured Acetobacteraceae bacterium
GGCCCCGCCGCCAAAACCCTCCCCGTGCCCCCTGCCGACCTCACCGCCGCCCATCTCTGGATGCACAGCGATGGCGAGCTGTTCTGGTGGCTGAGCCACGGCATTGAGGCCCCCGAAGGCGGCCTGGCGATGCCTGGCTTCGCCGCCGCCCTCACCGCGGACGAGCGCTGGGCGCTGATCGACTATATCCGCGCCCACAACGCCGGCGCCGCCTTCCGCGCCACCCAGGATTGGCCCGCGCCCCTGCATGCCCCTGAGTTCCAAGCGGTGTGCGACGGCGGCCGTGCGGTCAGCCTCGCCGACCTGCGCGGCGGCTTTGTCCGGCTGATGATCGGCCCGGCCCAGCCCGTGCCCGTCCCCGGCCTCATCACCGTGCTCGCCAGCCCCGACCCGGCGGCCAAGCCCGCACCCGGCCTGTGCATCGCCAGCGACGAGACCATCGCCGCCGCCTACGCCACCCTGGCCGGCACCTCGGCGGCCGATCTGGCGGGCGCTGAATACCTGATCGACGCCGAAGGTTGGCTTCGCAGCTTGCAACGCGCCGGGTCCGAAGGCTGGAACGACCCGCAAGCGCTGCAAGCCGACATCCGCGCCCTGCAAGCC
>CAXTNN010000462.1:613-2360 GCA_964245545.1 uncultured Acetobacteraceae bacterium
GCGTGGATCAGGCCAACGCCGCCAGTTCCGTGTAGGCGGTCATGAGGTGATAGAACGAGCTGGTCGGTATCGCCGTGGAAGTCGGCGTCCCGCGGTGATCAAGCTGGTCGATCCAGGCGCCGGACGGGCAGCCCTGAAGGTAACGCCGGCGCAGATTGCCAAGCCCGGCACCAATCGCGGCGCTCGCGTCGGTGCCGCGCCGGGTCATGACGGCGTGGGCCCTCAGCGCCTCCGTCTGCGGCCACAGGCGAGCGGAGCCGCGCAGCACGCGCCCATCCCGTCCCAGCGCGTCGCGCACCAGCCCGGTCCGCCCATCAACTCCATAGGCCGTGGCGAAGCGGTAGAGGGCGGCAATCTCCTCCTCCATATCCGCACCCACTTGGCGCTCGTAGGCGTGGAGCAGCGCCACCCACTCGAAGTGGTGCCCTGGCTCCACCTCCGCCTCGGCCAGCGGCGACCAATCGGGGCCGAACAGCTCGCCCAACACCCCAGCGTTCAGCAACCTGGTCCGGAACAGCGTCACCAGCTCCTGCGCCAGCCCGGCATAGACCCCGTCCCCTGTGGCGGCATGCAGCGCCAGCGCAGCCTCCAGCAGGTGCATGTGCGGGTTCTGCTGCCGCGGCCCATCGTCACGCGGCAACAGCTCGACAAAGCCGTCCGCCGGCGACGCCATTGCCTGCCGCAGCCATCCCACTGTCCGGTGCGCCCGCTGCAATGGCTCGGCCCCCGCCAGCCGCGAAAACCAGGCGAGCGCGAACAGCACGAAGGCTTGGTCGTAAAGGTCAACCGCTCCGTCCAGCACGCTCGCGCCGTCGGGGGAGAGCCGCCGCACCCAGCCGCCCTCCGCCCGCTCGCCGCGCAGCATGAAGCCGTAGGTCTCGCGCGCCAGCCGCTCGCCGTCGCGCCAGCCCAGCAACGCGGCCTGCGAGAACACGTAAAGCTGGCGCGCCTGCACCCGCGTGCGCTTGAACGGAGCCCCACCCGGCTTGCCCAGCAGCGTCAGCCCTTCGCAGGCGCCGCCGGCCGGCCCCTCGTGCCCAGCGTCGCGCCAAAACGGCAGCGCGCAGCCGAACAGCCAGTCGTGAAACCACGCCCGTCCCGCCAGCATTCCCGCGCGCGCGCCTGCCTCCACGTCACCTCCGCACCCGGCCATCACCGCGTGCTTGCCAATCCGGCCACGCCCCTGCAAGCCTTCCCTCGCATTTCCGGGAACCCGCACCGCCATGCCCAGCTCCGACGCGCCCGCTACCGAGCCGACCGGCGATCTCACCGTCCGCGTCATGGCCATGCCCGCCGACGCAAACCCTGCCGGCGACATCTTCGGCGGCTGGATCATGGGCCTGATGGACGTCTCTGCCGGCATTGCCGCCCGCGACCGCGCCCGTGGCCGTGTGGTCACCGCCTCCGTGTCCAGCCTCAGCTTCCTGCACCCGGTGAAAGTGGGCGACGTGGTCTGCTGCTACACCCACGTCACCGGGGTCGGCCGCAGCTCGATCCGGCTCGATGTCGAGGCCTGGGTGGTGCGCGACCACCGCGGCCAGCGCTTTAAGGTGACGGAAGCCAACTTCGTGATGGTCGCGGTTGACGCCGCCGGGCACCCAAGGCCGGTCGACCCCGCCTGACCCCTCACGCCGCGCGGGCCAACGCCCCCAGCCGCCGCCGCACCGCTTCCAACGCGTGCCCGCTCTCCACCCGGGGCGCGCAGAAGCCGGTGGCCCGCCCAGGCGGCGCCGTTGCCGCGTTGTGG
>CAXTNN010000463.1:0-2355 GCA_964245545.1 uncultured Acetobacteraceae bacterium
GTTCCTGCCCTCCGGCACCATGTGCAACCAGATCGCGATGCTGACCCACTGCCGGCCCGGCGACGAAATCCTTGCCCATCACACCGCCCACATTCTCACCAGCGAGGGCGGCGGGGCGGGGGCGCTGGCGGGCGCGAGCATCCTTGGCTTGCCAGGCGAGGCCGGTCAGTTCGACCCCAAAGCCGTATTTGACGCCATCCGCCCCCGCACGCGCTACGCCCCGCCACAGACCCTGCTGGCGGTGGAGCAGACCGGCAACCTGGCTGGTGGCACTGTCTGGCCGCTGGACCGGCTGAACGACGTGGCCGACGTGGCGCACGCCCATGGTCTCGCAACCCACATGGACGGCGCCCGGCTGATGAACGCCGTGGTCGCGACGGGCGTGCCGGCGTGCGACATGGTGGCGAAATACGACTCGGTTTGGCTCGACTTCACCAAGGGCCTGGGCGCGCCGCTGGGCGCCGTGCTGGCCGGATCGGACGAGTTTATCGGCGCTGCCTGGCGCTGGAAGCAGCGGCTCGGCGGCTCGCTGCGCCAGGCCGGGATTTCCGCCGCCGCCTGCCTCTACTCGCTGGACCACCACATCGACCGCCTGGCTGAGGACCATGCCAACGCCCAGGCGTTGGCCCGCGGACTAGCGCAGGTCCCCCGCTTGAAGGTCGCCACGCCCGAGACCAACCTGGTCTACATCGACACCTCGTTCGCTGGCTATGATGCGGTCGAACTAGCCCGCCGCGTGGCCGAGCACGGCGTTTTCGTGTCGGTCATGGGCACCTACCGAGTCCGCGCCTGCACCCATCTGGACATTTCCGCCGACCAGGTGGAAGAGGCAGCCGCCGTCATCCGCTCCGTCGCGGGCTGACTATCCCAGGGCGGGCAGAGGGCTTCCAAGGAGGAGAAACCTCGTGCGCTTCATGCTTGCCGCCGCCCTTGCGCTGGGCCTCGCCGCCACTGCGCGGGCGCAAACCCCGCTCACTGGCACCACGGGGCCGCAAACCTCGACGCCCCCCATCACGTCGCCAGCCCCCGCTCGAGCCCCGCGGCAGACCCTGCAAGCTCGGTTCAATGGCGCCAACACCAGTCATGACGGCCACCTGACGTTGGAGCAGGCCCAAGCCGGCATGCCCGCCGTAGCGCGTAATTTCGCCGCCATTGACTCCGGCAACAAGGGATACGTGACGGTGGAGGACATCCGCGCCTACAACCAGGCCCGCCGGGCCGCTCGCACCAAGGCGCCCTAAACATGAGCAGCTATGTTGTAGAGGCCGGTACTGCCGAGGCCGTGGCATTTCGGCTGATGGAGAAGGTGATGAGCTTGGACCAAGCCTCCTATGGCCGGGAGCAGGTCTTGCGGCTCTACGCGGAATGCCTCGCCACCGTCCGCGGCCCGGTCGCGCAAGATTTGCTCGAAGCCTTGAACTTCGAAGAGTAGCCGCTGGAACCCACCGCCCCCAGCGCTGCGTTCTCTTTCCAACAGCAAGGAGGGACCTATGCAGCTCACCAACAAGGTTGCCATCGTCACCGGCGCTGACTCTGGCATCGGCCAAGCCATTGCCGCCCTGTTCGCCGAGCAGGGCGCCGACGTCGCCATAAGCTACCACAGCGACCGCGAGGGCGCCGAGGAAACCAAGCGCCGGGTCGAGGCGGCTGGCCGCCGTGGCTACGTCGCGCAATCCGATGTTTCCGACCCGGCGTCCGTGGAGGCGCTGTTCAGCGGCGCCGAGGAGGCGCTCGGTACACCCGACCTGCTGATTGCCAATGCCGGCGTCGGCATGGGTGGCATGCCGGTGGCCGAAATGGACGATAAGAAGTTCGACCTCATCATTGGCACCGACCTGAAAGGCCCGCTCTACTGCGCCCGCGCCTTCGTGCAGCGCCGCAAGCGCGCAGGCGGCAAGGGTCGGATCGTGTTCATCGGCTCCGTCGCCGGCCACTTGCCAGGCCCGGGCAGCGCGCCCTACGGCATGGCCAAGGCGGCGGTGAACTCCCTGGTGCGCAGCCTCTCGGTGGAGGTGGCGCCGGACGGGATCAACGTGAACGCGGTGGCGCCGGGCCTGATCGCGACACCCATGACCCAGGCGCGCCTGGACGACCTGGACAAGCGCGAGAGCAGCATGCAGGCCATCCCGTGGCGCCGCCCTGGCAAGCCCGAGGAGATTGCCGGCCTTACCCTGTTCCTCGCTTCGGACGCTGCCGATTACATGACCGGCCAAACCGTGGTGATGGATGGCGGCCTGACGATGAACTGGGGCGGCGCGTAGCCGCCATGATGCTCGCCCGAACGCGTTGTGGCCGGTGACGACCACACCGCGCTAACGGCGCCCGTGGATCAAGATGTAGTCCAGAGTGTAGAGC
>CAXTNN010000464.1:0-2352 GCA_964245545.1 uncultured Acetobacteraceae bacterium
GCTCCGCCGAGGGCATCGCGGCCGGGATGTCCAGCCGGTCGGAAACGGCAACCCTGAGGGCCGGCCGCTTCACGGGCGAACCGGACACCAGGACGGCGTGCGATGTCGCCGCAGCCGCCGGCGCGACCGCGACCAGGGACGCCGCATGCAGGGTGGAGAAGCCCGCAACCGCCGCGCCGGCGGTGGAGGCGACCATCACCGTCGCGCCGGCGGGGGCGACCCACGGGGCGGCGATGTCAGCCACCTGCGGCGGCCTGTAGTCGAGCGGAGCGGCCGGCCAGCTGCAGCCGTGCGCCATGCCGACCGCCTTCAGGAAGGACCGCCGGGTCTGCCCCACCAGAATGGCGTGCTGGGCGTGCCGCTCGTAGCGCGCTGCGCCGCTGATCTGCTTGATCGTGCTGCGCATGGGGATGAAGTGTTCCGCCGCGCTGCCGGCCGCGTCCAGGGCGGTGGAGGCGGCGAAGTCGGCGCCCCGGGCCGCCCGGGTTCGGTGGCGCTGCTTGGGCGTGTCGACGTCCGGACCGAGCGCCAGGTCCAGCTCCGACACCCGGTCCAGCACGTCGCCGCAGCTGTTCACCCCGGCGAGGTCGTAGGGTTTGTTCTCCGCCCGCAGCAGGACCGGCGGGATCTGGTCCTGCATCATGTTGAGGTCGTGCAGGGGTGCGCGGAACGCAGAACCCGCGCCCCGGTAGAGCTCGACCCCCGTCGCGCGGACCGCCCCGGCGCCGGTGCTGGCGGCCGAATAGGTGGCGTGGATGCCCGTGCCTGCGTACTGGGCCGGTGCGGACTGGCAGCCGGCGACCAGGGCCCCGGCGCACAGAACCGTCGCCGTTGTCGAACCCTGCAACTTCGGCATCGGCGGCCCTCAACAGCGCGCCCGGATTAACTCACAATCTCAGCGCCGAAACAATTTCTTTTGCTGGCGAAAACGGTCGC
Source organism: uncultured Acetobacteraceae bacterium (assembly GCA_964245545.1). GTDB lineage: Bacteria > Pseudomonadota > Alphaproteobacteria > Acetobacterales > Acetobacteraceae > LMUY01. The sequence continues at coordinate 937 of CAXTNN010000464.1, forward strand.
CGGCCCGATCGGCGCCCCGGTTCCGACCCCGGCATTGAGCCTCCGCCCCGAGCGGGGTAGACACCTACCCCGCCGGTCGAGCCGCGTCCCGGGTTGGTAGCTCAGTGGTAGAGCATTCGACTTTTAATCGAATGGTCCTGGGTTCGAACCCCAGCCAACCCACCACACCCCGTCGAAATCGTTGCCCCTCAACGGAATCCTCACCTCGGCCCCGCTAAGGGGCGGTCGAGAGTACCCACACCATACACAAAGCGGGGTTTGAGGACGAGGGCCACCAAGCCGCCCGGAGGCATCTTCCAGCGGGTGCGGCCTCATGGCGTCCGGTACGCGCGACGTGTCGTTCCCGCCGGACTGCGCCTATCGAGCGGCCTCGGGCGCAAGCTGGTTCGCTCTCTCGGCACAAGCGACTGGCAGCTCGCGCTTCATCGCTCGCGCGACATTCTGGCCGAGTTCGATGCGGCGATAATTGCGGCTCGCGGTTCGACCTCCTGCCGTCACTGGACCTTGCAGAAGGTGCTGGACGTCCTGGAGGACTGGCGCGGCGGCGAGATGGTGGCGTGTATGGGGTGCGCGAACTATGCTGAGTTCGACTTGTGCGCGGAGACATCCTCCCTGGAGATCGGCTTCGACCCGTCGCGCTGCGACCTGGATCGCGCCCTGAATGAGGCGCATGCGTATTTCGGGAGGCATCCAACGGCCTCCAGGGAAGTCGCCCTACCCGCCGCCGTGGCCGTGCTCGTCTCTCGCTTGGAGGCGACCGTGCGAGACCCGGCTCGTTGGGTAGAGGTTCCCTCGCTTGATGACGCTTTGGACGAGGCGTTCGTCGAGACGACCATGGCCGATGCGGCGCTCGAACGTTCGACCTTCGACGAAACTACCCAGATGCATGACGTCCCCGAGTACGACTCGAATGACGCAGCGCGCTTGCCGGAGTGGGCCCGCGAGCGAGTGCGGGAGGCGTTCGTGTCCAAGTATCTCCAGGTCGTCCGTATGCGGGAGTGGGAGCGTAGCCGTCATGCTGCGGTCCTAGCGGCGGCGGCGGCGATCTCGTCGGCACCCGGAGCCATCAGCCTCGCGCCCGCTTCGCCAGCCTTTGTCGCTCGGGCTGACGACAAAACGTTCGCAGAGGTTGTTGCCGCCTTCCTGGCGGCACGAACCACCAAGGTGCATCGCTACCGAGGCATCATTGCTGCGCTCGAAGAGGTCGTCGGGCCGGATCGTCCAATCCGAGCTATCACAAAGGGCGACGTGAAGGCCGCGTTCGCCTTCATGCGGCGTATCCCGAAGAACGCGAAGAAATTCTCGCCCGAACTGACGCTGGCGCAGGCCGTCGAGAAAGCGGATGCGGACGGTCGTGGAGAGTGACGTGACCCCCGTTTCCCATCCAGCCTTAACAAGAGTCCGGCGGTGATCTGA
>CAXTNN010000465.1:0-2350 GCA_964245545.1 uncultured Acetobacteraceae bacterium
GCCCCAGCAGGCGCCCGCCCCGCCGCCGTTCGCCGCGCCGCGCGACATCGCCTATCCCGGCCAGGTCACGCTGGAGGTCGACGCGCGCGACACCACCCGCCGCATCTTCCAGGTGCACGAGACGGTGCCGGTGTCCGGTCCCGGTCCGATGACGCTGCTCTATCCCAAGTGGATACCCGGCAACCACTCCCCGACCGGTCCGCTGTCGGAGCTGGCGGGCCTGATCATCACCGCCAATGGCCAGCGGGTGGAGTGGACGCGCGACACGGTGGACATGTACGCCTTCCACCTCGACGTGCCCGCCGGCGCCACGAGCCTGGACCTCCGCTACCAGTACCTCACCCCGACCCAGGAGCGGGTGGGCCGGGTGATGTCCACGCCCGAGATGGTGAACCTGGAGTGGAACACGGTGGTGCTCTACCCCGCCGGCTATTTTGCGCGCGGGATCACCTACCGCCCGACCGTGACCCTGCCGACCGGCTGGGGCTATGGCACGGCGCTGGACGGGGCGAACCGGCAGGGCGACACGGTGGCGTTCGCACCCGTCCCGCTGGAGACCCTGGCCGACTCCCCGCTCCTGGCCGGCCGCTACTTCAAGCAGGTGGTGCTGAGCGACAGCCCCGTCCCGGTCCGGCTGGACGTGGCCGCGGACCGGCCGGAGGACCTCGCCTTCACGCCCGAGCAGATCCAGGCGCACAAGAACCTGGTGGTGCAGGCCTACCGCAACTACGGCTCGCACCATTACGACCACTACGACTTCCTGCTGTGGCTCAGCGACGAGATGGGCGGGGAGGGGCTGGAGCACCAGCGCTCCAGCGAGGACGGGACGGGGCCGGACTATTTCACCGGCTGGGACAAGGGCGCGCCGGAGCGCGACCTCCTCGCGCACGAGTTCACCCACTCCTGGAACGGCAAGTTCCGCCGCCCGGCCGACCTCTGGGCGCCCAACTTCAACGTGCCCGAGCGCGACAGCCTGCTCTGGGTCTATGAGGGCCAGACGCAGTATTGGGGCTATGTGCTGGCCGCCCGCGCGGGGCTCTGGACCCGCCAGCAGGCGCTGGACGCGATCGCGGAAGTGGCGGCGAGCTACAACGAGCGGGTGGGGCGGCGCTGGAAGCCGGTGCAGGACACCACCAACGACCCGATCGTCTCCGAGCGGCGGCCGGCCAGCTGGCGCAGCTGGCAGCGCAGCGAGGACTACTACTCCGAAGGCCAGCTGATCTGGCTGGACGCCGACACCCTGATCCGCGAGCGCACCGGCGGGAAGAAGTCGCTGGACGATTTCGCCAGCGGCTTCTTCGGCGTGCACGACGGCAGCACCATCACCGACACCTACAGCTTCGAGGACGTGGTGGCGGCGCTGAACGCGGTGGCGCCCTACGACTGGGCGGCCTTCCTACGGACCCGGCTGGACGGCCACGGGCCGGGCGCCCCGCTCGACGGCCTGACGCGGGGCGGCTACCGACTGGTCTACACCACCGAGCCGACCCCCTTCTTCAAGGACGCGGAGAAGATGCGCCACATGAGCGACCTCAGCTTCTCGCTGGGCGTGATCCTGGACAAGGACGGCAAGCTCACCGACGTGCATTGGGAAGGGCCGGCCTTCGACGCGGGGCTCATCAGCGGTTCGCAGATCGTAGCGGTGAACGGGCTGGCCTACGACGAGGACAAGCTGAAGGACGCGATCACCGCGGCCAAGGCCACCGGCTTCATCGACCTGGTGGTGAAGACCGGCGAGCACGTCCGCTCCGTACGGGTGAACTACCGGGGCGGCCTGCGTTACCCGCACCTGGAGCGGATCGCCGGCACGCCCGCCAGGCTGGACGCCATCTTCGCACCGAAGGGGTAGGCGACCCATGGCCCGTCCGCCCCGGGCGCCCTGCCCGGTGCGGACCGTTCAGCCTTGATGCGGATACGAGAACGGCTCCGCCCGGGTCGGGGCGGAGCCGTCGATGTTCAACCCGTGGGAGGGGGGTTCAGCCCACGATGCGCAGGTTGCCGGCGGACGTCTTGCCGGTGCGGCGATCCTGTTCCAGGTCGTAGGAGACCGTCTGGCCTTCGTCCAGGCTGTTCAGCCCCGCCCGCTCCACCGCCGAGACGTGCACGAAGATGTCCGGGCCGCCCTCGTCCGGCAGGATGAAGCCGAACCCCTTGGTGGCGTTGAACCACTTCACCTTGCCGGTTCCCGAGCCCATCACCGCGCCGGGGCGGCGGCCGCCACCACCGATATCGGCGCCGCCGGCACCCGCCGCGTGGTGGTCTCGGGGGCGGCCGCCATCACGAGCTTCGGACCCTGCGCCAGCCGCGACAGGTTCCTGCGCTTTTCCGGCGCCGCGACGCTGACCCACGA
>CAXTNN010000466.1:0-2341 GCA_964245545.1 uncultured Acetobacteraceae bacterium
GCCGAGGTGCTGCCCGCCCACCTGGAACAGCCCATCTACCAGGCCGCGCACGACGCGGCGGGGTACATCGACGGCGGCGTGTGGAAGCGCGATCCGACCAACGCCGGGCTTTACAACGGGCCATACCGCGTCAGCCAGGTCGACATCGGCACTGACTTAGTGCTCGACCGCAACGAGCACTGGGCGGGGCAGCGGCCGTATTTCGACCGCATCGTCATCAAGACCATCGGCAACACGGCAGCCCTGCAGGCCAACCTGCTCTCGGCCGACGTCGACATGGCGCCGGGCGAGGGCGTGGCGCTGACGCTGGACCAGGTTCTGGCGCTGCAGAAGCAATACCCCGACCGCTTCACCTACCTGTTCAAGTCCAACCTCGCGTACACCCATATCGACCTGCAGCTCGACAATCCCATCCTGGCCGACCTGCGGGTGCGCCGGGCGCTGCTGCTGGGCATCAACCGGCAGAGCATCGTCGACAAGATGATGGGCGGCCGCGTTCCCGTGGCCAACAGCTTCACCAGCCCGCTGGAGCCGCAATGGACGCCCGACGTCGCCACCTACCCGTTCGACCCGGCGCGCGCCCGCGCGCTGCTGAGCGAGGCCGGCTGGCAGCCCGGTGCGGACGGCATCCGCCGCAACGCCGCCGGGCAGCGCCTCATCCTGGTGTTCACCACCAGCACGGGGGTGCGGGTACGGGAATTGCAGCAGCAGGTGATGCAAAGCCAATGGCGGGACATCGGCGTCGAGGTCACCATCCATAATGAGCCGCCGCGCACCCTGTTCGGCGAAACCCTGAAGCACCGCGCCTTCACCGGCCTGGCGATGTTCGGCTGGAGCGGGGCGGTGGAGAGTTCGCCGCGGCAAATCCTCTCCAGCGGCCAAATTCCCACTGCCGCCAACACTTGGGGCGGTGGCAACTACACCGGCTTCCACAATGCGGAAATGGACGCCGACATCGACGCGATGGAGCGTGCGCTCGATTTCGCCACCCGCAAGCCGCTTTGGGCCGCCATGCAGCGGATTTACGCCGACCAGCTCCCCGTGCTGCCGCTGTTCTTCGGCTCCGACGCCTTTGTGCTGCCGCGCTGGCTCACAGGTGTCACCCCTACCGGCACCAACGCGCCCACCAGCCTTTGGGCGGAGAGCTGGCGCGCCGATGGCTGATGTCCTGGAGGTGGAGGACCTTTCCGTGTCCTTCCCGATGCGCGGCGGGCGCCGCGAGGTGGTGGCCGGCGTGGGCTTCCGCATGGCCGCCGGCCGCACCCTGGGCGTGGTGGGGGAAAGCGGCTGCGGCAAGTCCATGACGGCGCTGGCGGTGATGGGCCTGGTGCCCGGGCCCGGCCGCTCGGGGGGCTCGATACGGGTGGAGGGCCGTGAGATGCTGGGCCAGCCCGCCTCGGTGTGGCGCAAGCTGCGCGGCGAGCGGGTAGCCATGGTGTTCCAGGAGCCGATGACGGCGCTGAACCCGGTGATGACGATCGGGCGGCAGATCGCCGAGGTGATGGTGCTGCATCGGAGCCTGTCCTGGAAGCAGGCGGGGGCGCGGGCGGTGGAGCTGCTGGCTGATGTCGGCATCCCTTCGGCCAGGGAGCGCGCCGCGGCCTATCCGCACCAGTTGTCGGGGGGGATGCGGCAGCGCGCGATGATCGCAATGGCGTTGGCCTGCCGCCCCGCCTTGCTGATCGCCGATGAGCCGACCACGGCGCTGGACGTGACGATCCAGGCGCAAATCCTGGACCTGATGCTGGGCTTGCAGGAGGAGGTTGGCACCGCGATCCAGTTCATCAGCCACAACCTGGCCGTGGTGAGCGCCGTCGCCCACGAGATCATCGTGATGTACGCCGGCCGCGTGGTGGAACGCGCCCCCGCCGCCGCGCTGTTCGGCGAGCCGCTGCACCCGTACACGCTGGGCCTGATCGCCACCCTGCCTGACCCGGCGCATCGCGCGGCGGAGCTGCCGGTGATTCCGGGCGGGGTGCCGACCATGGAGGCCAGCTTCGCCGGCTGCCGCTTCGCCGACCGCTGCGAGCGAGGGGACGCGGGCTGCCGAAGGGCGGAGCCGCCGCTGGAGGAGGTGGCGCCGGAGCATTGGGTGGCTTGTTTCAAGGTGGGGGCGTGACAGGCGTCCCCCTATGCCCAAACGCGGTTAAAGCCCTCTCCCCCTGGGAGAGGGTTGGGCGGAGCCGCCAAAGGTTCCACGGGTGATAACCCGTGGAAAGGCGGTGAAGGGGAGGGGCCAGCTTGGCGGGTCCGCAGACGTGGGCCCCTCACCCCGGCCCTCTCCCACAGGGAGAGGGAGGTGCGCCTGCGCGGTTGGCTGCGCCTCATGACCCCCCTCATC
>CAXTNN010000467.1:0-2336 GCA_964245545.1 uncultured Acetobacteraceae bacterium
ATCCCCAGCCGCCCCGCCCGCAGCGCCGCGACGGCAATCCCGGCATTGTCAAGCTGATGCACGCCGGGCAGGGCAGGGTGGGGCAGCTCCACCGTGCCCTGCGCATCCGCGTAGGTCAGCCCTTTGCCATGTGCCGAAATACGCCAGTCCCGGTCGCGCGCCAGCACTGGCCCCGCCGCATCCAGCACCGCCAGCACCTCGTCTGGCTGACGGCCCGTCACCGTGGGCACGCCGGGTTTCATGATCCCAGCCTTCTCCGCCGCAATCAGCGCCAGCGTCTCGCCCAGCATCTCGCGGTGATCGAGCGAAATCGACGTGATGGCGCACACCGCCGGCGTGACGACGTTGGTAGCGTCCCCGCGCCCGCCTAAGCCCACCTCCAGCACGCACAAATCTGCCGGCACCCGAGCGAACAGCAGGAAGGCGGTGGCGGTGATCACCTCGAACACGGTGATCGGCGCCCCCGCATTCACCCGCTCCACCTCCTCCAGCGCCTCCGCCAGGGCGCCGTCGCTCACCAGCGCCCCAGCCAGCCGGATGCGCTCGTTGAATCGCACCAAATGGGGCGAGGTATAGACATGGACCCGGCGCCCCGCTGCCTCGGCCACCGCCCGCACGAAGGCGCAGGTGCTACCTTTGCCATTGGTGCCCGCTACATGGACCACCGGCGGCAGCCGCCGCTCCGGATGCCCTATTTCCCCGAGCAATCGTTGCAGCCGCTCGAGGCTGAGATCAATCAGCCGCGGATGCAGCCCCTGCAACCGCTCCAACAAGGGAGAGATACGTTTCACGGACGACACTCCCTCTCCCGCTGGCGGGAGAGGGCGGAGGCGCCAAAAGGTTCCGCCTGCGAAGCAGGGGGAAGGGCGCCGGAGGGAGGGGTGAGGGTGCCGCCACCCACAAGCGCCGAGCCTTTAAGCGTCAGCCCGAAACCGAGACACCCTTCCAGAACGCCACCCGCCCATGGATCTCCTTGGCCGCATCCTTCGGCTCCGGATAGAACCAAGCCGCATTCTGGTTTACCGCCGCCCCCACCACCACCGTGTGGTAATGCGCCGTGCCCTTCCATGGGCACACCGTCGTGTGGTCCGACGCCTGCAACACGCCAGGCTTCACGGCGGCGGTAGGGAAATACGCATTCCCCTCCACCGTCACGATGTCATCGCTCTCCGCGATAACCTCACCGTTCCAGCTCGCCCTCACTCCACCACCTCCGGCTCGCGCTCCGAGCCGCCACCCTCGCCGTCGTCGCTCTCGGACTTGGCCGCCGGCCCAGCGACCGCCTCGGTCACGTCGAAGGCCAGCTTGCCCTCAACCAGGTTCACCTTCACCGAGCCACCCTTCACCAGCTTGCCGAACAGCAGTTCCTCGGCCAGCGGCTTCTTGATGTACTCCTGGATCACCCGCGCCAGCGGACGGGCGCCATACAACGGGTCATACCCCCGCTCTGCCAACCACTCCTTGGCGGCGGAAGACAGCTCGATGGTCACGTTGCGGTCGGCCAACTGGGCCTCGAGCTGCATGACGAACTTCTCCACCACGCGGCCCACCGTCTCTTCCGACAGCCCGGCAAACGGGATGATCGCGTCCAGACGGTTGCGGAACTCGGGGGTGAACAGGCGCTTAACCGCCTCCTCATCCTCGCCCTCGCGCGCCGTCCGCCCGAAGCCGATCGCTTCCCGCGCCATGTCCGACGCGCCCGCATTGGTGGTCATGATCAGGATCACGTTGCGGAAATCGACGCTCTTGCCGTTGTGGTCGGTGAGCTTGCCGTGGTCCATCACCTGCAACAGGATGTTAAACAGGTCCTGGTGCGCCTTCTCGATCTCGTCCAGCAGCAACACGCAATGCGGATGCTGGTCGATCCCGTCGGTGAGCAGCCCGCCCTGGTCAAAGCCAACATAACCGGGGGGCGCGCCGATCAGCCGCGAGACGCTGTGGCGCTCCATATACTCGCTCATGTCGAACCGGATCAGCTCGATCCCGAGCGTGGAGGCCAACTGGCGCGCCACCTCGGTCTTGCCGACGCCGGTCGGCCCGCTGAACAGGTAGTTGCCGATCGGCTTCTCCGCCTCCCGCAGCCCGGCGCGGCTGAGCTTGATGGCGGCCGACAGGGCATCGATCGCCTTGTCCTGCCCGAACACCATCGCCTTGAGGTCGCGCTCCAAGTTGCGCAGCGTCTCCTTGTCGTCCGCCGACACGCTCTTCGGCGGGATGCGGGCGATCTTGGCCACGATCTCCTCGACGTCGCGCAAGGTCACCGTCTTGCGCCGCTTATCCTCCGGCAACAGCATCCGGCTGGCGCCCACCTCGTCGATCACGTCGATCGCCTTGTC
>CAXTNN010000468.1:0-2316 GCA_964245545.1 uncultured Acetobacteraceae bacterium
GGAGTGGATCACGTGCAGGCCGCGGCCGGGCTCGGCTGCGGCGGGTTCGGATTCGACGTGTCAGCCGCCTGCAGCGGGTTCATCTACGCCCTGAGTGTGGCCGACGCCATGATCCGCGCCGGCCAGGTCCGCGGCGCGCTGGTGATCGGCAGCGAGGTCTATTCCCGCATCCTGGACTGGACCGACCGGGGTACCTGCGTGCTGTTTGGCGACGGCGCCGGGGCAGTGTTCCTTCGCGGCCTGCCGGAGAGCGGGTATGGCCCGGCGCGCGGCATCCTCTCCACCCACCTGCATGCGCAGGGGGATCTTGGTCCGTTGCTGTATGTCGACGGTGCGGTCGGCCGCCCCGAGCTCTCCGGCCATCTGCGGATGAATGGTCGGGAGATTTTCCGCCATGCCGTGGCCAAGCTCGCGGCCGTCGTTGAGGAGGCGTTGGCCGCCAACGGGCTTAGCCAGGCCGACGTGGACTGGCTGGTGCCGCACCAGGCCAACCTGCGGATCATCGACGCAATGGGCCGCAAGCTGAACTTGCCGCCGGATCGCGTGGTGGTGACGGTGGACCGCCACGCCAACACCTCGGCCGCCTCCATTCCGCTCGCCTTGACCGAAGCCTGGCACGCCGGCCGGATGCAACCGGGCGACGTCATGGTGCTGGAGGCGTTGGGCGGGGGCCTTACCTGGGGGTCCGCCCTGCTACGCTTGTAGCCGGCCCTGTCCCGCGCGGGGCGTCCAGGTGCGACTCTGCGGCCACAAGCGGGTTGGAATTGTTTAGTCTCAGGGCCTTTGCTTGACGCTTGTTACCCACCGCTCATAGCGTGGCTGGTATGAACACCGTTACACGTGCGCAATTGGCCGAACGCATTTACACGCAGGTTGGACTATCACGGAACGAGTCAGCCGAACTGCTTGAAACGGTGCTAAACCGGGTAACCAAGTCGCTCGAAAACGGCGAATCGGTCAAAATCAGTGGCTTTGGCACGTTCTCTGTTCGGCAGAAAGGCCGTCGCGTCGGCCGCAATCCCAAAACAGGGGTGGAGGTGCCAATCTTGCCGCGCCGGGTGCTGGTGTTCCGCCCAAGCCAGGTGTTGAAGGCGCACGTCAACGGCACGGCGATCCCTGTTGGCGACGAGTTTGCCAGCGACGAGGAATGATATTGGCCGACACGCCTGAAGACGAGCCGGCCGACGCAATCCGCACCAAGCCGAAGAAAGCGCCCAACGCGTTCCGGACCATCAGCGAGGTGGCGGACGAACTGCATATTCCACAGCACGTGCTGCGGTTCTGGGAAACCAAATTCCCCCAGGTGAAACCGCTCAAGCGCGGGGGCGGTCGGCGTTACTACCGGCCGGACGACATCTCGCTGCTCCGCCGTATCTCAGACCTGCTCTATATCCAAGGCTACACCATCAAGGGCGTGCAACGGCTGTTGCGCGAGGGCGGCGGCAAGCTGTCCGACGACATCCCGCCCGCGACCGAGGCGGAGCGGGCCGCCGCCGCCGCCGAGCGCGCTCATGGCGAGGAAGGATCGGCCCCCATGCTGCCGATCCCCGGCGTAGAGCCCCTGGTCTCCTCCGCCCGCCTCCTCCGCCCTGACTTGGCGGCCCAGGAGGCGACCCAACTGCGCGCCTTGCTGCGCCACACCCTGGAAGAGCTGGAAGCCATCCGCCGCCTGCTCCCACACTGACCAGTCCTGCGTTGCGGCGGCGGGAAGCGGCTGCTACACCGCCTGCGTCGGAGCGTAGCGCAGTCTGGTAGCGCATCAGTCTGGGGGACTGGGGGTCGTGGGTTCGAATCCCGCCGCTCCGACCACCTCTTCATGAGTGCACCAATCAAGGTCGCTGAGGCCGCTACAATGGCAGGCGGCGGCGTCATCCTTCCCACGCTGTTTCCCGCCACGGTCTCATCCGGCCAGCAGGCCACCGGTCTCTCGTCGAGGCTAAAGCAGGGGGAGCCGTTGCCGAGGATACGGCCAGGCTTGATGATGATGGGCTCAGCGTTGGCCATATCGGGATTAGGCCGCGGTTGCGACATCCTCAAATGCTTAACTGCGGCTCCTCCGCTTGTGCAACCATCACAGCATCAGGGTAGCCTGTAGTGAGGTGGACGTGAGATGGGTGGTCCTTGACTTGATCGCCCTAAGCTGGAGGCTTGACGAGACAATCGGGGCTGCGTGCAGTGCTGGCGGAGAGGGTGGGCGGCCAATGTCTCGCCCGCTGTGCCCCGTTGTGCGTAACATCATTAATATAGCAAAATAACTTACAGCGCGGTAGTCTTGGCTCTGTCCCGCTGTGCGTCGTACAACCCGTGATTGGGAAT
>CAXTNN010000469.1:0-2314 GCA_964245545.1 uncultured Acetobacteraceae bacterium
GGGCCGCACCGACCTGGTGAGCGGCATCGCACAGCGGCTGAACGAGGCCCGCACGCCCGCCATGCGGCGCTACACACGCGGCGTCACCTGGGCCTGGTGCGGCTTCTTTGCCGGGCAATTGCTGGGCTCGGCGGCACTGCTGCTGCTGGCGCCGCGCCCGGTCTGGTCGCTGTTCGTCAACGTGCTGGACGGGCCGTCCGTGGTGGTCATGTTCGGCTTGGAATACCTTGTCCGGCGGCTGCGCTTTCCGCGCCAGACGCATGTCTCGCCGCTGGTGATCGCCCGCTTCTACGCGGCCCGGCGCAGCCTGTGAGCGCGCGGGCTTGGCGGCCGACGCCGGTCGTGCGGCTCTCCGGCCTCCTGCATGGTGGCGCGGCCGGATTGGTGGCTTGGCATCCCGGCTGGTGGCCTATGCTGGGGGGCGCCGTGCTGGCCAACCACGCCGCGCTGGGCGCCGTGGGGATGTGGCCGCACAGCCAGATGCTCGGTGCCACGCTGCACCGGCTGGCGGACCGGGCTGCCGTGGCACTGACCTTCGATGATGGGCCCGACCCGGCCGTCACCCCACGGGTGCTCGACCTGCTGGCCGCCGCCGGGGCCCGCGCCAGCTTCTTTTGCATCGGCGCCCGCGCCCGCGCCCACCCGGGCGTGGTCCGCCGCATTGCCGCGGCGGGGCACGGCGTGGAGAACCACTCGCTGAGCCATCCCACCGCCTTCGCCTGCCTGCCGCTTGCCCTGCTGCGGCGCGAGGTGGGGCAGGCGCAGGCAATCCTGGCCGACCTCGCCGGGCGCCCGCCGCAGTGGTTCCGCTCCCCCATGGGCTTGCGCAGCCCGCTGCTGGATCCGGTGCTCTGCCGCGCCGGGCTGCACCAGGCGTCCTGGTCGCGCCGCGGCTATGACACGCGCTGCCATGACCCGGCATTAGTGCTGCGCCGTCTGGCGCGCGACCCCGCGGCGGGTGACATCCTGCTGCTGCACGACGGCAACGGCGCCCGTGGCCAGGGAGGTTCGCCGGTGGTGCTGGACGTTCTCCCCGCGCTGCTGCGGCGGCTGCAGGAGGCTGGGCTCGCCGTCACCGCCTTGCCCGCTGCCATGCCAGGCGCGGCAGCCGCCGCAGCAAGCCCAGCGTCAGCCGGATATGCATCCACGTGAGCAGCAGGTTGTCGCGGCCGTAGCGGAAATGCGAAACGCCACCCTGCGCGGGCAAGAGGTAGCGCACCGGCGAGGCCAGGTTCACCGGTGCGACGCCCGCCCAGCACAGCCGCACCGCCGCTTCTGGGTCGAAGTCGAACCGCCGCATCCACCGCGTCTGTCCCATGACCGCCAGCAGCGGGGCGATGGGGTAGACGCGCAAGCCGAACAGCGCGTCGCCCACGCCAGCGCCGAGGGTTTCCAGCCTCACCCACCAGTTGGAGATTCGCCGCCCTCCAACCCGCAGCGCCGGCGCCTCGGGCCCGAACTGGGGCACGCCCAGTATCATCGCGTCGGGCGCGGCCTGCGAGGCGGCAATGAAGGCCGGGATCAGGCTCGCCGGGTGCTGCCCGTCCGCATCGATGGTGAGGGCGTGGGTGAAGCCGGCGGCGGCGGCCTCGCGCAGGCCATGCAGCACCGCCGCGCCCTTGCCAACGTTACGGGGCAGCACCATTACCCGCAGCCCGTCCGGCGGCAGCGCGGCCAGAGCGTGAACCGAGCCGTCCGTGCTGCCGTCCAGCACTACCCAGACCGGAGCAAACACCGCGCGCGCGGCCCGTACCGTCTCGATCAGGATCGGCCCGGTGTTGAAGGACGGCATCAGCACGAGGTGCCTCGGTGCCAGGCCCGTCAGCGATCGAATTCCGTTGCGAAATAGGCTTCCAGCCGGCTGCACAACTCCCGCGCCGGCTCGCCCGGGGTGAAGCGGCGGCCCAGCCGGGCGCGGTAGCGAATGGGAAACTGCGGCCGCCGGAAGAACCCCCAGCCCTTGGCGAGGTAGGTCGGCGAGGCTTCCAGGAGCACCGTCTGGATTGGCACGCCGGCGCGCTGCGCCACCAGGGCGAAGCCGCCCTTGAACGCGTTGACCGGCCGCCGGGTGGTGCGAGTGCCTTCCGGGAAGATCAGCAAGTTTGCCCCGCCCCGCACCTCCGCCGCCGCCCGGCGCACCAGGCGAAGCGGCACGTCGTTGCGGATGTAGCCGGCCAGCAGCGCGCCGCCGGTCGGCCGCAGCGAGAGCACCACCAGCCCCATCAGCACGAAGAGCACGGCGTTGAGGATGCCGTCGATCAACTCCCAGAAATCGTCGAGCCGCTGGCGGGTCTGCTCGGACATGGCCTGCCAG
>CAXTNN010000470.1:0-1346 GCA_964245545.1 uncultured Acetobacteraceae bacterium
CCTTCGCCCCCATTCCGGGAGTTCCTGCCCATGTCTGACGCCCCCATGTCTGACGCCGCGATCACCCGAGCCCCCGCCCACATCCGCATGGGAACCAGCGTCGGCCAGCCGCTGACCCGGCGCGAGGGCGTGCTCAAGACCACCGGCGCCGCCCGGTTCGCGGCCGACAACCATCCGCCGGGCCTACTCTACGCGGTCATGGCGGTGAGCAGCATCGCCCGAGGCCGGGTCACCCACATGGATGTCGCCGCCGCCCGCGCCCATCCCGGCGTCGTCGAGGTGATGACGCCTGCCAACGCGCCCAAGCTGGCGATGGACCCGGACGCCAAGTTCAACCCGTTCATGTTCCGCATGGACCTGCTGCAGAATGATCAGGTACGCTACGCAAACCAAGCCATCGCCGTGGTGCTCGCCGAGACTCTGGAAGCAGCCACCGAGGGCGCGGCCCTGCTTGCGCCGGAGTATCAGGCCGAGCCGCCACGGACCGGCTTGGACGCGGAGGGCAGTTTTGCCCCTGCCGCCGTGGGCGCAGGCAACCCTGCGGCCGAGACCCACGGCGATGTGGAAGCCGGGCTGGCCAAGGCGGCGCTGCGCCTGAAGGCCATTTACGAAACGCCCGCGCAGTATCACAACCCAATGGAGCCGCACGCCATCGTTGCCGCCTGGAACGGCGAGCGGCTTTCGATCGATACGCCAAGCCAGGGCATGGCCATGTCGCAGGTGCGGCTCGGCGGCCTGTTCGGCATCCCGCCGGAAAACATCCACATCCGCAGTCCCTTCCTCGGCGGCGGCTTCGGCTCCAAGGGGCTGCCGGCCGGCCCGCAGGTGCTCGGCGTGATGGCCGCCAAGCTGACGGGCCGCCCAGTGAAGCTGGTGCTGCGGCGGGAGCAGATGTACGGCCCGGTCGGCCATCGTGCCCCGACCCGGCAGACCCTGCGCATGGGCACAGACGCGACAGGCGCGCTGACGGCGCTGAGCCATCACGCCAGGACCGCGACCAGCGCGTTCGACGACTTCATCGAGCCCGCCGCCAATGCGTCCCACACGCTCTATGCCAGCCCAGCGATTGCCACCTCGCACGAGGCGGTGCGGCTGGACACCGGCACGCCGCTGTTCATGCGCGCACCCGGAGAAGCGCCCGGCAGCGCCGCCCTGGAGAGCGCCATCGACGAGATGGCGCAGGCCTGCGGCATGGACCCGCTGGCGTTCCGGCTGAAGAACTACGCCGAGGTGGAGCCGATCACCGGCAAGCCGTTCTCCTCCAAATCCTTGCGCCAGTGCTACCAGCAGGCCGCCGAGCGCTTCGGCTGGACCGAGCGCCCAGACGGCGCCCCGCCCGCGCCGGG
>CAXTNN010000470.1:1356-2310 GCA_964245545.1 uncultured Acetobacteraceae bacterium
GGGACCGGCCGGCCCCTGCCGCCGCGGCAGAGGCGCGACGTGGCGGGCATGGTGGTCGGCTGGGGCATGGGCACGGCGACCTTTCCCGCCCTCATGTTCCAAGGCCACGCCCGCGCCGCGCTCCATCGCGACGGGACGGGCGTGGTGGAAACGGGCGCCCACGACATGGGCCAGGGCGCTTGGACCGCGTTCGCCCAAATAGCCGCCGACGCGCTGGGGCTTGACCTCGACCAGATTGAGTTCCGCTCCGGCAACTCCGACCTGCCGGACGCAGGCATCGCTGGCGGCTCCGCGCATACGGCCACCGTCAGCGCCGCTATCGACCAGGCCGGCGCCAACGTGGTCAGCAAGCTGGCCGACCTTGCCACCAACGATTCGAGTTCTCCCCTGTTCGGCGCCGGCAATGCCGGGGTTATCGCCCGCGGCGGCCGCCTGCACCGCCGCGACGATGAAAGCCGCAGCGAGTCCTATGCCGATATCCTCACCCGCGCGGGCAAGGCGGAGATCGACGCCACCGGCACCGGCGCGGCCGACCCGGCGGCGCAATCCATGTATGCCATGCACGCCCACGGCACGGTGTTCGCCGAAGTGAAAGTCGATCCCGATTTCGGCCAGGTCCGGGTCACGCGCCTGATGGGGGCCTTCGCCGCCGGCACGGTGGTGAACCCGCGGCTGGTGCTCAGCCAGTACTACGGCGGCATGATTTGGGGCATCTCGTTCGCGTTGCACGAGAAGGCGGTGATGGACAAGCGCACCGGCCGCCTGATGAACGCCAACCTGGCCGAATACCATATCCCGGTGAACGCCGACGTGCCCTCGGTCGAAGCCATCATCGTCGAGGAGCGGGACGAGCACGTGAACGCACTCGGCATCAAGGGCGTGGGTGAGATCCGCATCACCGGCACCGCCGCTGCCATCGCCGCGCGCATCGGCAGCAGTGGGACGTTCAATTTC
>CAXTNN010000471.1:0-2288 GCA_964245545.1 uncultured Acetobacteraceae bacterium
CCCTGGCCAACGCTGGGCTCGCGCTGGCCAGGGCGGCGACGAACCCTGGGTAGAGCGGGGCGGTGTAGGCACCGGACTGGCCCGCCGCGCCCCACCGCCCATTGGTGTAAACGCCGGTCTGCTGCAGGTCGCTGGCGATGCCGAGGTAAAGCGGCTGGTCGTACGCCCACAGCGATTGCGGCTTCAGCGTGGCGAGCCCGAACAGGAGGCAGGCTAGGGAAACCGCCGCCGCAATCAGCCACTCGCGCGGGTGGACGGTCCCGTCCGGCGTATCCGTCAGGTGCGATAATCCGTCTTGCCGCCTTCGATCTGCCGCAGCGCCGACTGCCACGCCCATTCGCAATGCGCCAGCGTGCCTTCATGGTCGAACTGGCGCGCCGTGTGCTCGCACACCTCCTGCGGCGGCAGCACCAGCTCGCCGCTGCCGGCCGCCACCTGCGCCTGGCAGGCGCGCTCGAGGTAGTAGAGGTCGGCCCAGGTCTCCGGGATGGTGCGGCCGCCAACTAGCAGGCCGTGGTTGCGCAGGATCATGGCGCGGTTTGGCCCCAGGTCGTGCACCAGCCGGTCCCGCTCGTCGAGGTCCAGCGCGATGCCCTCGTAGCCGTGATAGGACATGCGGCCGTAGAAGCGCAGCGCGTGCTGGCTAAGCGGCAGCAAGCCCTGCTTTTGCGCCGACACTGCGATCCCAGCCGCGGTATGGGTATGGGCCACGCACACCAGGTCCGGCCGGGCCATGTGGATCGCCGAGTGGATGCAGAACCCGGCGGCGTTCACCTTCCGTGGCGACATTCCGGCGTGGTGCGCCTCTTCAATGATGTTGCCCTCGAGGTCGATCTTCACCAGGTCGGAGGCGCGCATCTCGTCAAACAGCACGCCATACTGGTTGATCAGGAAGTGGTGGTCCGGGCCCGGCACGCGGGCGGAGATGTGGGTGTAAATCCAATCCGTCATGCGGTGGTGCGCCACCAGCCGGTAGAGTGCGGCCAGGTCGCAGCGGACTTGCCACTCCTGCTCGGAGACGGCGCTCCCATAGAGGGGCGAGGTTTGCACGTTCATCGCAGTCACTCCTTGCCAAGTCTGGCGATCATCCGCCTCCGGTCCCACCTCGGTCAAGCTGGCGGTCCCCTGCCGCGCCGGGTAGGCTCACCGGCATGAGCAATCCCTCGACCCCCACGCTTGCCGCGCCCGATGACGATCCCTGGCTATGGCTGGAGGAGGTGGAGGGGGACCGCGCCACGCTGTGGGCCGACGCGCAGAGCCGCGCCACGCTCGACCGCTTCGGCGGCGATGGATGGCAGGCCGACAGCGCCACGCTGCGCATCCTGCTGGACCGCCCGGACAACCTGCCTATCCCCGCCCGGCGCGGCGGGCTGCTGTATAACTTCTGGCGCGACGCCGCTCACCCCCGCGGGCTTTGGCGCCGCACCACCTTGGAGTCGTTCCAAACCGGCGACCCGATTTGGGAGAAGCTGCTGGACATCGACGCGCTGGCTGGCGCGGAGGAAGAGGACTGGACCTGGCAGGGCGCCGCCACCCTGCCGCCCGAGCACCGGCTGGCCATCATCCGCCTCTCGCGCGGCGGCAGCGACGCGGTGGAACTGCGCGAGTTCGACCTGAGCACGCAAGAGTTCGTTCCGGGCGGCTTCATGCTGGCCGAAAGCAAGGGCGGCGCCGACTGGCTCGACGCCGACACGCTGCTGCTGAGCAGCGCCAGTTTCGGCGCCACCCAGTCCGGCTATGCCCGCACCGTTCGGCTCTGGCACCGCGGCGGGCAGCCGGGCGAGCCGATCTTCCAAACCGACCCGGCGAATATGGCCGCCTGGGGCCAGTTTGACCGGACCCGAGGCCAGTTGATCTTTGGCGACCAGCTCGACTTCTATAATTCCCGCGTTTTCCTGGGTGACCGCACCGGCCCCAAGGCGCAATTCGACCTGCCAACAGACGCGGCCTACCTCTACGGCCGCGATGGCTGGCTCGCCGTCCGCCCCCGCTCGCCCTGGACCGTCGGGACCAGAACCTACGCGCCGGACACCCTGCTTGGCATCCACCTGGATGCGTTCTTGGCCGGCGACCGGGGCTTCACCGTGTTGTTCGAGCCCACGCCACGTCGGGCGCTGCAAGGCTTCTCTTGGGTTGGCGGCAAGCTGCTGGTGAGCGTGCTGGACGAGCTGCAGCCCGTCTTCCTGCTCGTCACGCCGGGCGCCTGGACGACGCAAGAGCTTACTGCCCTGCCCCGCACCGGCACGGCCAGCGCCTGGGGCCTCGACATGGAGGACGCGGAGTCCGAC
>CAXTNN010000472.1:0-2280 GCA_964245545.1 uncultured Acetobacteraceae bacterium
GGCGTCTGCTTCTACACTTGCGTATACTACATCAAGCGCTCCGCTGGCTTGTTGCGGATTAAGAAGGATATGGGCGGCGCTGCGATCATGCTGGGGCTCGCCCGTGCGATCATGGCGCTGGACTTGCCGGTGCGGTTGGTGCTGCGCCTCGGCTGCGTCGAGAACAGCATTTCCGGCCACGCCATGCGCCCGTCCGACGTGCTGACGACCCGGCGCGGCCTGACGGTGGAAGTGGGCAACACCGACGCGGAGGGCCGGCTGGTGCTGTGCGACCTGCTGGCCGAAGCGTCCGACGAACAGCCGGACTTGCTGATCGATGCGGCGACCTTGACGGGCGCCGCGCGCACTGCCTTGGGGCCCGCGTTGCCGGCCATGTTCTGTAACGACGATGCCGTGGCGGCGGCGCTGATGGAGGTGGCTGCGGCGGTGCATGACCCGGTGTGGCGGCTGCCGCTCTGGTCTGGTTACGACGGTTGGCTGGGCAGCAAGGTGGCGGACTTAAACAATGTTGGGTCCAAGCCAATGGCTGGCGCTATTGTTGCTGCGTTATTTCTTCAGCGTTTCGTGGCTGGCTTGAAACCATGGGTGCATTTGGACGCTTATGCGTGGAACGATTCCGTGTCGCCGGGCCGTCCTGAAGGGGGTGAGGCGCAAGGGCTGCTGGCCTGTCTGGCGCTCTTACGTAAACTTCATCCTCCAAACAGGATTAAACCAGTTGGATAACGTAATCGGCATCTAAACCTAAGAGTGTGAATGAGTTATTGCTGGTCGAGAAGATGCCGTCGTAGGTTCGCCGGAGAGTCGGCCCCGCAATGTTGCAAGCATATCCGGCGGACAGGCTCGTGTCGCAGGAGCAGCACCGGATAGAAAGGATAGGGTATCATGGCAACGCAATCCTCCACCGACCAACTCGTTGGCATTCTCCGGGACACCGTGGTCGCGCTCGTGCGGCGCGATGGTCCGGACTTGTCGGCGCGTCAGTTGGGCGTGTTTCTCACATGTTATTTGCAGGAAGGGGCGCATACGGTGCGTGGTCTTGCAGCGGAATTGAATGTTTCAAAACCCGCGATAACCCGCGCGCTTGATCGGCTTGGCGAACTCGATCTCGCCCGCCGCAAGGTCGACCCGGCCGATCGCCGCAGCGTCCTCGTGCAGCGCACCCTTAAAGGTGCTGCGTTCCTGCGCGACATGCGCTCGATCATGTCGGAAGCGCACAGCCCCAGCCGCAAGTCGTCGAGCAGCCATGCTTCGGATGCGCCGCGCAAGGCCATCCATAACTGACGCTCGCCGGGCTAGCCCACTGCACTGTGTTCCCGCCGCCGTTGACAAGCCTGGAGAGAGGGTCGAGCCTTGTGACTACCAAGGGGAGCCCTGCAACGGGCTGAGATATCGCAGGCTGGCCGCCTGGGCCGGTAACGCCCAGTCTCCAGCAGCGCGATGACCCTCAACCTGATCCGGATCATGCCGGCGTAGGGATGGGTTGCGCTCCATGCGTCTCACATCCCCAGGCCGAACAGGGGAGGCGCGCCATGACGTACCAACAGAAGCCGAGCGCAGTGACCACCGGGCCGATCATTGGCTCGCATAAGATCTATGCCGCAGCGCCGGGGCGCGCGGACATTGTGGTGCCGTTCCGCGAGATCCCGCTCGATCCAAGCGCGCAGGAGCCGCCGGTCCGGTTGTATGACACTTCCGGGCCGTACACTGATGACAACATTACCATCGACCTGGCTGCAGGATTGCCGCGGGTGCGGGAGCCATGGCTGGCCGCGCGCGGTTTCGTTCCCACGCCGGGCCGGGCGGTCCGGCCTGAAGACAATGGCAACACCGACCGCCTGGTCCCGGAATGTCCCGCGGCACCGGCCTTGCTCGCCGGGGTGCCCGGCCAGCTGGTGACGCAGTACGAGTACGCCCGCGCCGGCGTCATCACGGAGGAGATGGTCTACGTCGCCCACCGCGAGAACCTCGGGCGCGACAAGGCGCTGGAGGGCGCCGAGGCCGCGCTCGCCGACGGCGAGTCCTTCGGCGCGAGCATCCCCGCCTTCGTGACGCCGGAGTTCGTGCGCGACGAGATCGCGCGCGGGCGCGCCATCATCCCGGCCAACATCAACCACCCCGAGGTCGAGCCGATGATTATCGGCCGCAACTTCCTGGTGAAGGTCAACGCCAACATCGGCAACTCGGCCGTCACCTCCTCCGTGGCCGACGAGGTGGAGAAGCTGGTTTGGGCGATCCGCTGGGGCGCCGACACGGTGATGGACCTCTCCACCGGGCGCAACA
>CAXTNN010000473.1:0-2279 GCA_964245545.1 uncultured Acetobacteraceae bacterium
CTTCGAAGATGGCAGCCTTCTCGCCAATGTTGGCACCCGGCGCGGCACCTAAACCGCCGACCAGTCCGGCGATCAGGTCAGACAGAATGTCACCGAACAGATTGGTGGTGACGATCACGTCGAACTGCCAGGGATTGAGCACGAGCTGCATGGCGCAGGCGTCGACGATGCGGTCGTCCATTGCGACCCGGCCCTGATACTCGCGGGCCACCGCGCGCCCCTCTTCCAGGAACAACCCGGTAAGGGCTTTCAGCACGTTGGCCTTGTGCACCACCGTTACCTTCTTGCGCCCGTTCCGCAGTGCATATTCGAATGCATAGGTGAGGATGCCGTGGGCGCCGGCGCGGGTGTTCACGCCGGAGGAAATGGCCACCCCGTGGTTGTCGTCGCCCACCGGGATGTAGTGCTCGAACGCCACGTAGAACCCTTCAAGGTTCTCGCGGATGATCACCAGATCAATGTCCTCGTAACGCCCCCCCGGGATCAGGCTGCGCGCCGGACGGAGGTTGGCGTAGAGATGGAATTCCTCCCGCAGCCGAACATTCACCGAGCGGAAACCCCCGCCCACCGGCGTGGTCAGCGGGCCTTTCAGCGCCAGCCGGGTGCGGCGGATGCTCTCCAGCGTGGCGGCCGGCAGCGGGTCTCCAGTCGCTTCCACGGCCGCCATGCCGCCCAACTGCCGGTCCCATGCGAACGGCTGCCCAAGCGCGTCCAGCACGGTCACGGTCGCATCGACCACTTCGGGGCCGATGCCGTCGCCTGCAATCAGGGTGGCCTCAATCATGCTGCCGGTCCTCCTATCGGGAAAAACTTACGCCTCCCGCGCCGCACCGTCACCTGCGGTTCTGGGCCGCGGCGCTGGACGGACGGCCTGGCTTTGCCCACACTCTAGCTCTCTCTCGCATCCAGGAGGCCCGGCATGGCGGTGAAGCCCGTAGACTCGTTCGACTGCATCGTCTTCGGCGCCACCGGGGACCTCACCCTGCGCAAGCTGCTGCCGGCGCTCTACTATCGCTACCGCGACGGGCAGATGCCCGGCAATGCGCGCATCATCGGCGCCGCCCGTTCCGAGTTCGACGACGCCTCGTTCCGGGACCGCACGGTGGACGCGCTGAACAAGCACGTCGCCAAGGACGACCAGGACCGCGACGTGATGAACCGCTTCGCCGCCATGGTTTACTACGCCCGCGGCGATGCGGCGCGGGAGGGTGGCCTGACCGCGCTCTCCGCCCTGCTAGGCGACAAGCCGGACCGCATCCGCGTGTTCTACCTGGCCACCTCCCCCAGCCTTTATGGCCCCATCTGCCAGAACCTGGAGGCCGCCGGGCTGGTGACGGCGCACAGCCGCGTGGTGCTGGAAAAGCCGATCGGGCACGACCTGGCTTCCGCCCGCGAGATCAACGACGTGGTCGGCCACGTGTTCACCGAGGCGCAGACCTTCCGCATCGACCACTATCTCGGCAAGGAGACGGTGCAGAACCTGCTGGCGCTGCGTTTCGCCAACGTGGTGTTCGAGCGGCTATGGAACGCCGACGTGATCGACCACGTGCAGATCACGGTGGCGGAAACCGTGGGGGTGGAGGGGCGCGGCGACTACTACGACCATTCCGGTGCGTTGCGCGACATGGTGCAGAACCACCTGATGCAGTTGCTTTGCCTGCTGGCAATGGAGCCGCCGCTGAACCTTGAGGCCGACTCAGTGCGCGACGAAAAGCTGAAGGTGCTGCGCGCGCTGAAGCCGATCGCACCGCACGAGGTGGCACACGTGACCGTGCGCGGGCAGTACACTCAAGGCGCCGTGGGTGGCCGGGCCGTAACTGGCTACCTGGCCGACCTCAGCGAGGGCGCGGACGAGCCCCGCGGGAGCAAGACCGAGACCTTCGTGGCGCTGAAGGCGGAGATCCAGAATTGGCGCTGGGCCGGCGTGCCATTCTATCTGCGCAGCGGCAAGCGGCTGCCGGACAAGGTGAGCGAGATCGTGGTCCAATTCCGCGGCGCGCCGTTCAGCGTGTTCGAGCGTGATGGCGAGACGCTTGCCCCCAACAAGCTGATTATTCGGCTGCAGCCCTCCGAGGGCATGGAGTTGGAGCTGATGACCAAGAACCCCGAAGCCGCCGGGCTGCATCTGAGCCCGACCCGGCTGGACATCAGCTTCGAAAAGGCATTCCACACCCGCTACCCCGACGCGTACGAACGCCTGCTGATGGACAGCGTGCGCGGCAACCCCACCCTGTTCATGCGCCGGGACGAGGTGGAGGCGGCCTGGAGCTGGGTGGAGC
>CAXTNN010000474.1:0-2278 GCA_964245545.1 uncultured Acetobacteraceae bacterium
GATGGCGGGTGCTCCACGACTTGCCTTCGAAGCGCTGGTCGCACCGCAGCATGAAGATCGTGTCCCACCGCGTGGTGTAGCAGCGGCGTTGCTGGGCAGCACTGAGCTGCCTGTCAGGCTGCCAGGGCTGGCAAGCTAACGAGCGGATCATCGCTGAGCGGCGCGATGGTTTCCAGCGTCATATAGCGGGCACGTTGAACGGCCCATTCATCATGCTGCTCGAGCAGCAGCGCGCCGATGAGCCGCGTGACGGCAGCTTCATTCGGAAAGATGCCGACGACCTCGGAGCGGCGCTTGATCTCGCCATTGAGGCGCTCGAGCGGATTGGTGCTGTGCAACTTGGCCCGGTGCTGAACTGGAAAGCCCATGTAGGCCAGAACGTCGGCTTCCGCCTCGTCCATCAGAGCGGCGAGCTTGGGCAGCCGTGGTCGAGCCTGATCGGCGACGTCGCGCCATTGCTTGCGAGCCGCCGCCGCGTCGTCTTGGGCAAACGCGGTGCCGATCCAAGCTGAGACGATGCGGCGCTGGCTCTTTCCTGCATAAGCCAAGGCGTTGCGCATGAAATGCACGCGACACCGTTGCCATGTCGCACTGAGCACCTTGGTGATGGCCGCCTTCAGTCCCTCATGCGCGTCCGAGACCACCAGCTTCACACCGCGTAGGCCGCGTCGTGCGAGGTTACGCAGGAACTCGACCCAGAACGGCTCGGCCTCGCTATGGCCAATGGTCATGCCGAGCACCTCGCGCCTGGCGTCGGTGTTGACGCCGACGGCGACGATGATGGCGACGGAGACGATGTGGTGGTCGCGGCGGGCCTTCACGTAGGTCGCGTCGAGCCAAACGTATGGCCAGTCGCCCTCGATCGGGCGGTTAAGAAAGGCGTGGACGCGATCGTCGATTTCCTCGCACAGGCGCGAGACCTGACTCTTGCTGATCCCCTCCATGCCGAGCGCTTTGACCAGGTCGTCGACCGAGCGGGTCGAGATGCCTTGGATGTAGGCCTCCTGGATCACGGCGGTTAGCGCCTTCTCGGACATGCGGCGCGGTTCAAGAAAGCCAGGAAAGTAGCTGCCGCGCCGGAGCTTTGGGATCCGGAGCTCGACGGTTCCGGCCCGGGTATGCCAATCCCGGTCGCGGTATCCGTTGCGCTGATTGATCCGTTCGGCGCTTCGCTCGCCGGGCGCGGCGCCGCACAGCGTCTCGGTCTCCAACGCCATCAGGCGCTCGGCCGCAAAGCCGATCATCTCGCGCAGCATGCTGGCATCAGAGGACTTCTCCAGCAGCGCGCGAAGGGTGATCTTGTCATCGGTCATCGTAGTGGTCCTCGGGTCGGAGTTGCGTTTCGCACCTCAACCCTACCCAGCACCGCTGCGGTGGCCACCGCCGTGGATAAGTCGCCCGCCTACGCCAGACTCTCGCCGGTCGCTGCGGCGGGCGACTTACCCACCGCTGCTACACCACGACCCGGGGCACGACCCACGCTTTTGCGGTCCGCAGTGTAGCGGTAGAACACGGCGGCCGGGTCAGAGCCGGCGAACGGGCGATCGTCGCGCACATAGACCCAGAGCCGGGCGGTGCGGGTGCGGCCCAGACCGGGCTCGAGCACCGGCACGACAGTGTCGTCGGCGTGCACGCGCTCGCCCGCCATCACGTGCCGCCCTAGCACGTCGACGAGCGGCCGCAGCAGGCGGGCGCTCTGGCCTACCATGTCGGCCAGGGTCGAGCGGCTGAGGTCGATGTCCTCGCGGGCGTAGATTTCTGCGGTGCAACGGCAGATGGTCGCAGTATTTGGCAACCAGCACATGGGCAAGCAGCCCGGCGCCAGCCCGCCCGCGTCGGATCGGCAAGCTCGGCGACGGCGCCTGAGTGATGGTCTCGCAGGCACGGCATGACAGCTTCGGCCGGACGTGCCGGATGACGCCAAACGAGCCCGGCACGTAGTCGAGCAGCTCGGTCACGTCCTCGCCCAATGTGCGCAGCATCCCGCCAGGCGACGCAGGCGCTTGCACTGTCGCAGGGTGCGGCGTGCTCGACGACATCACGGGGCAACGCCTCTGGGAGTGGACGGCGGGCGGGCTTGTTCGGCATCGCCTCGACCGGCGCGACGGCGGCGGCCGCGTCGTTTGGCTCGGTCTCGGCGAGCAGCTCGTCAAGGTCGGCCAGCGTCAGCTCGAGTTGCTCCATCTGGCCGCGCAGCTTCTCCGACGAGCGCCC
Organism: uncultured Acetobacteraceae bacterium; assembly: GCA_964245545.1. GTDB lineage: Bacteria > Pseudomonadota > Alphaproteobacteria > Acetobacterales > Acetobacteraceae > LMUY01. The sequence continues at coordinate 2,215 of CAXTNN010000474.1, forward strand.
GAACGCGACGCGCAGCGCACGGGCCAGCCGCAGTTCCCGGGCCACTACCGGCACCAGCTCGATC
>CAXTNN010000475.1:0-2275 GCA_964245545.1 uncultured Acetobacteraceae bacterium
GGGACGGCACCCACCTGGCCTTCCTGTGGAGCCGGGTGAAGGACCAGTTCAGCTTCTTTCCCTGGAATCTCAGGGGTCAGATCACCCGCCTGCCCCGCCCCCTGCTGCCGCCTGCCGCCATGCAGGGCGTGATCACCGACTTCCTGGCGGCGGGCGACTCCTATCGTCCCGGCTACGCCGCCGCCTTCCGCTTCCCCGGTCTCGCCGCCCTGCGCCGCATCGCCGTGCCCACCGTCGCCCTGGCCCGGTCCGACGACCTGCTGTTCGACGATTTGGACGCGCTGACCGACCTGCCAGCCTGCGTCACCATCCGCCGCCTTGGCACCGACGACGCCGCCTGGGTCGACACGGTGGCCGACGCCCTGGCGCCGGGCGCCGTCGGTACCGCGCCTGACAGCGCCGCGCATGGCCTGACCGGCGCCATGGACGTGCACCGCGTCGCGGGCGGCACCCTCGGCAGCCTGCGGACCCCTGGTGCGGGTCGGCCCATCGTGCTGTTGCCGCCGATCCCCGGCTCCGTTCGCGGCGAGGCGGACCTGGTCCGCGCCCTGGCCCGGCATCGTCCGGTGATGGCCGTGGACCTGCCCGGCTTCGGGGCTTCCAGCCTCGGCACACCGGACATGGCCGCCTCAGTCGCCGCCATGCTGCGGCAGCGTGGGATCGAACGGGCCGACGTGGTGGCCTGCGGTGAATCCGCCAGCGTCGGCGCCGCCCTGTGCCGCGCCCTACCGGGTGCGCGCCTGGCGCTGCTGCACCCGGTGCCGGAGGCCGACCGCCTGGCGGTGCGCGACGCCATGGTGGACGTAACGCCCCGATTCGAGGGCGGCCACCTGCTCGCGGCCTGGCACCAGCTGCGCGACGCCAGCCTGTGGTGGCCCTGGCACGAGCCGACCCCGGCCATGGAGCTGGATGTCCGCACCGACCCCGACACAGCCCGCCTGCACGCCGTGATGGCCGACTGGATGCGCGGCGGCACGGCGGGGCAGGCCACATTGCGGGCCGCACTCGCGGCGCCGCTGGATGTGGGTGGGCTCGCGGGCGGTGTCCTGGCACCCGCCGGGCACCCCTGGTCGGGGCCGCTCCCGGGACTGCCGCTCACCCCATGCGGGCCGGACCGGCACGAGCGTGCCGCCGCCATACTTTCGATCCTGCGATGAGCGCTGTGCTCGACCCGGCTGCGGGGTTCCGCGCTGCGGTGCCGGGCCTGCTGGTGGATGACGATCCGGCAAGGCGCACCCTGCTTTCCGCCGACATCGCGGGACCGGCCCCGGTCGCCGGCGCGCTGCTGCGTCCCGCCGATGCCACGCAGGCCGCAGCCCTGGTCCGCCATGCCCGGCGGGAGGGCGTGGCCCTTTTCCCGCGCGGCGGCGGCTGGTCCTACACCGCCGGCTATGCGCCGCGGGCCGGCGGGGCCGCGCTGGTCGATACCGCGCTGCTGAGGGGCATCGCCGTGGACCGCGCGCCCGGCACCGTCACCGCCGGCGCGGGCGTGACCTGGGGCGAGCTGCATGCAGCACTCGACGAATATGGCCTGCGCGCCGCCAGCTTCGGCCCGCTCTCCGGCTTCGGTGGCACCGTCGGGGGCGGCGCGGCACAAAATGGCGGCTTCTTCGGCGCCGCCGGGCACGGTGCGCTGGGTGATGGCGGCATCGCAGGCGGCACGCTGGTGGACGGCACCGGCGCTGTGGTCTCGCTGTCGGACACCGACCGCACCGAGGGGATCGCCGCACCACAGCCTTTGGTGGGCGATTGCGGCGCCTTCGGCCTGCGCCTGGACGTGACGCTGCGGACCATCCCCCGGCCGCCCGTCACCCGTTTCGCCTCCTTCGGGTTTGAGGACGGGGCGGCGGCGCTGTCCGTGCTGGCCGGGTTGCCGGGCCTGCCAGCGCTGGGCGACGCCTACGTGTTCGACCCTGGCACCCATGCCAACCTGGCCCGCTCCGGCTTCTCCGTGCTGGAAAGTGCGGCCATCGCCAGCGACCTGATCCAGGCAGGCGGCGGGCTGCTCGGCCGCCTGTCCGGCCTGCTCCGCACCGCGCGGGCCGGCAAGGCCTTCGTCGCCGACCTGGCCTGGTCGCTGCACCTGGCGCTGGACGGCAGCGCCGCCGAGACCGCCGCCGCCCTGGCCGAAATCACCGGCCGGGTCGCGCGCGCCGGTGGCGAGGCGATCCCGGACGTGATCCCCCGCGTCACCCGGGCCCGCCCATTCCGCCGGGTCAAGGCGCTGCTGGGCCCCGATGGCGAGGCCTGGCTGCCGCTGCACGGCGTGTTCGCC
>CAXTNN010000476.1:0-2273 GCA_964245545.1 uncultured Acetobacteraceae bacterium
CGGGCCGCGTTGGCGGTGTTGCGCGCCCTGCCCGGCCGCCGCGTCGCGGTGCTGGGGGACATGCTGGAGCTCGGCGCCCACGGCCAGGCGGAACACGCCGGATTGGCGCGCCCGGTGGGCGAGGCGGCCGACCTGCTGTTCACCTGCGGGCCGTTGATGCGGTTGCTTTACGAATCGGTGCCGCCGCCGCTGCGGGGCGCCCATGCAGCGGACAGCGCCACCCTCGCCCCCCTGGTGGTCGCGGCCACCCGCAGCGGGGACGCCGTGCTGGTGAAAGGCAGCCTCGGCAGCCGCATGGCCGCCGTGGTGCGCGCCATGGAGTCGGTGGTTTGATGCTGCTCCTGCTCGCCCGGCCGTTTGCCGACCAGTTCGCGCTGTTCAACCTGTTCCGCTACATCACCTTTCGGGCCGGCGCCGCCTGCCTTACCTCCTTGGTGATCGCCTTCGTGCTGGGCCCGATGGTGATCCGTTGGCTGCGCTCGGTGCAGCGCGGCGGCCAGCCGATCCGGCTCGACGGGCCGGAACGCCACCTGATTGAGAAGAAGGGCACGCCCACCATGGGCGGCGTGCTGATGCTGCTGGCGATGGGCTCTTCGGTGCTGCTCTGGGGCAACCTGGCCAATGGTTACGTATGGGCTGCCCTGATGGTGACGTACGGCTATGGCGCGGTCGGCTTCGTGGACGACTTCCTCAAGCTCTCGCGCCGCAACACCCGCGGCGTTTCCGCGCGCGGCAAGCTGGTGGCGCAGTTGGTGATCGGTTTGGCCGCCGCCGCCTGGATGGCATGGCTGACCCGCGGCCCATTGGGCACCGGGCTTACCATCCCCGTGTTCAAGGAGGTGCTGATCCCGTTCGGCTTTGCCTTCCCGCTGGTCGGCATGCTCGTGATGCTGGGGGCCTCCAACGCGGTGAACCTGACCGACGGGCTGGACGGGCTGGCCATCGTGCCGACCATCATTGCCTGCGCCGTGTTTGCGCTGATCGCCTACCTGGTCGGCAACCGGGTGTTCGCCGATTACCTGCAGCTCAACCCGGTGCCCGGCACGGGCGAGCTGATGGTGTTCCTCTCCGCCCTGATCGGGTCGGGCCTGGGGTTCCTGTGGTTCAACGCGCCGCCCGCCGCGGTGTTCATGGGCGACACCGGCAGCCTCGCTCTGGGCGGCGCCCTGGGCGCGGTGGCGGTGGCGACCAAGCATGAGATCGTGCTGGCCATCGTGGGCGGCCTGTTCGTGGTCGAAACGGTCTCGGTGATCGTGCAGGTGTTTTGGTACAAGCGCACCGGCCGGCGCGTGTTCCTGATGGCGCCGCTGCACCACCACTTCGAGAAGAAGGGTTGGGCTGAACCCACCATCGTCATCCGTTTCTGGATTGTTTCAATGATCCTGGCCCTGGTCGGGCTGGCCACGTTGAAAATCCGATGAGCGCCTGGCCCTCAACCCTGTTCGCCGGCCGCCGCTACGCCGTGGTCGGCCTCGGCCAGAACGGCCTGCCCGCCGCCAACACGCTTGCCGCCATGGGCGCCGACGTCACCGCCTGGGATGACAGGCTGGCGGAAGAGGGCGGAGTGAAGGTGGCAGGGGTCGCACCCGGGATCACGATCGAAAATCCCGCCCCCGCCATCCGCAGCTACGATGCGCTCATCCTGTCGCCCGGCATCCCGCACCGCCTGCCCACGCAGCATCCGGCGGCGGCGGCGGCGCTGGCGGCGGACATCCCGATCTGGAGCGATGCCGAGCTGCTCTATCAAGCCGTTCGCGCCGCCGGGTCACGCGCCCGGTTTGTTGGGGTGACCGGCACCAATGGCAAATCCACCACCACGGCACTGATCGCCCACATCCTGGCGGAAGCCGGCCGCACGGTCGCGGCGGGCGGCAATCTCGGGCCCGCCGCGCTGGCGCTGCCGTTGCTGGACCACAATGGATTGTACGTGCTGGAAATGTCCTCCTACATGTTGGAGCGACTCGGCCAAATCAGGTTCGATGCCGCAATCATGCTCAACCTCAGCCTCGACCATCTCGACCGTCACGGCGATATGGAAGGCTACGCCGCGGCCAAGCGCGCCATCTTTGACCGCCGCAGTTTGGGCGACCTCGCGGCCGTAGGCGTGGATGACGCGCCGAGCCGCGCCATGGCCGCCGAACTGGGCGCCATCACCATCTCGGGCGAACACCAGGCCGACCTGTGGTGCGACGGCAGCACCCTGCGGGACGCAACCGGCGCCATCCTGTCGATGGCCGGCGCGCCCGCCCTGCCCGGCGCGCACAACGCCCAGA
>CAXTNN010000477.1:0-2269 GCA_964245545.1 uncultured Acetobacteraceae bacterium
GCCATCCCGACCCGATCCGGCTGACGCTGCTCGCCGCCTTCTGCCATGTGCGCGGGCGCGAGATCGCCGATGCGCTGACGGAGTTGCTCATCACCACCGTCCACCGTATCGGCGCCAAAGCCGAAAAGCGGGTGGAAGGCGAGCTGATAGGCGACCTGAAGCGCGTAGCCGGCAAGCCCGCGCTGCTGTTCAAGCTCGCCGCCGCCAGCCTGGCCAGGCCGGACGGCACCGTGCGCGACGTGGTGTTCCCCGCCGTGGACGAGCAGACCCTGCGCGACCTGGTGGCCGAAGGCGAGAACTCCGGGCCGGCATACCGGCGCCACCTGCAGACGGTGATCCACAACTCCTACCGCTCCCACTACCGCCGCATGCTGCCGCTGGTGCTGGACGCGCTCAGCTTCCAATCCAACAACCAGGCGCACCGGCCCGTGCTCGACGCCCTCGGCGTGATCGCCCGCCATGCCGCGCGCAAGATGCGCTGCTACCCGGCTGGGGAGGTCGTGCCGCTGGACGGCGGGGTGCCGGCGGCCTGGCGCGGTGCGGTGATGGAGGAGGACGGCCAGGGCCGCCCCAGGGTGAACCGTGTCGCCTACGAGATCTGCGCCTTGCAGGCGCTGCGCGAGCAGCTCCGCTGCAAGGAGGTCTGGGTCGAGGACGCCGACCGTTACCGCGATCCGGACCAGGACTTGCCGGCCGACTTCGACGCACGCCGTGCCGAGCATTACGCCACGCTCAAGCTGCCGCTCGACGCGCAGGCCTTCATCGGGCGTGTGCGGGCGGAGATGACGGAGGCGCTCGCGGTTCTGGACGGCGGCTTGGCCACGAACCGGCACGTCCGCATCCTCAAACGTGGCGGCGGCCGCATCGCGTTGTCGCCGCTGGAGCGCCAGCCCGAGCCAGGAGGCCTGGTCGCGCTCAAGGGCGAGATCGCCAGGCGCTGGCCGATGACGGGGTTGCTCGACATGTTGAAGGAGGCCGACCTGCGGATCGGCTTCACGGATGCGCTGCGCACCGTCACCGACCACGAGAACCTGCCGCGCTCGGTCCTGCAGGAGCGCCTACTGCTGTGCCTGAACGGCATCGGCACCAACACCGGCCTAAAACGGATGGCGTCGGGGCAGCAGGACGTCACTTACAAGGACCTGCTCTACGTCCGGCGCCGGTTCATCAACCGCGACGGCCTGCGCGAGGCCATCGCCGCGGTCGTGAACGCGACGCTGCGCGCCCGCCACCCCGGCATCTGGGGCGAGGGCACCACGGCGTGCGCCGCCGACAGCAAGCAGTTCGGCGCCTGGGACCAGAACCTGATGACCGAGTGGCACGCGCGCTACGGCGGGCGCGGCGTCATGATCTACTGGCACGTCGAGCGGCGCAGCACCTGCATCTACTCGCAGCTGAAGACCTGCTCCTCGTCCGAGGCCGCGGCCATGATCGAGGGCGTGCTGCGCCACTGCACCGAGATGGAGGTGGACCGGACCTACGTGGACTCCCACGGCCAGTCCGAGGTGGCATTCGCGTTCTGCCACCTGCTCGGCTTCCAGCTCCTGCCGCGGCTGAAGGGCATCCATCGCCAGAAGCTTTACCGGCCCACCACCGGAGTGTCGGACGCCTACCCAAACCTGCAGCCGGTGCTGACGAGGTCGATCGATTGGGCGCTGATCGCCCAGCAATACGATCAGATCGTGAAGTACGCGACCGCGCTCAGGCTCGGCACCGCGGCGGCGGCTGATATCCTGCGCCGCTTCACCCGCGCCAACGTCCAGCATCCGACATACCGGGCCCTGGTCGAGCTGGGCAAGGCGCTGCGCACGACCTTCGTGTGCCGCTACCTGCACCGGATGGAACTCAGGCGGGAAATCCACGAGGGGCTGAACGTGGTCGAGAACTGGAACCAAGCCAACGACTTCATCCTCTACGGCCGCGGCGGCGAGATCGCCACCAACCGGCTGGAAGACCAGGAAGCGACCGTGCTGTCCCTGCACCTGCTGCAGAACTGCATGGTCTACGTGAACACGCTGATGATCCAGCGCGTGCTGGCCGAGCCGGACTGGATGGCCCGCATGGGACCGGACGAGCGGCGCGGCCTGACGCCCTTGGGATGGGGCCACGTCAACCCGTATGGCATGTTCCGCCTCGACATGACCGCGCGCCTGCCTCTCGACATGCCCACCTCGGCTGCCAACCCAGGCCAGCTCTTGTTCCAGGGCGTCTGAACCCTCACCGCCCAGCACTACCTTGCGGCTGCCAGCACGAATGTTGGGTCGGCCCC
>CAXTNN010000478.1:0-2264 GCA_964245545.1 uncultured Acetobacteraceae bacterium
GCGGGAGTGACGGGCGCGCCCGCCGCCCCACCGGTGGTCGGGCCCACGGTTGCGCCGGCCGGCATGACGGGCGAGTTAGACCGGACGGGCGCGACGTCGGGCGTGTTGGTCCCAAGGCCCAGCGTCTTGGCGTTCATCTTGCCGTTGGGATGGCCCTGGACCCAGGCCGCAAACTTGGCCCGGGGCACCACGTCGATCTCGATCGGCATGAAGGCGTGGTCGGTCCCGCAGAGTTCGGAACATTCACCGTAGTAGACGCCGGCCTTCTCGGCCTTGAACCATGTCTGGTTCACCTTGCCGGGGATGGCGTCCGTCTTCAGCCCGAAGGCGGGCAGGGCGAAATCGTGGATCACGTCCGCGCCCGTTACCAGCACCCGCACCACCGCGCCCTGCGGCACCACCAGCGGATTGTCCACGCCCAGACGGTAGGGCTTGCCGGCAGCCTTGGCCTTGTCCTCCGGCAGGATGAGCGAGTCGTAGGTGAAGGATCCCTGGTCCGGATAGGCGTAGTTCCAATACCACTGGTTGCCCGTCACCTTCACCGTCATGTCGGGGTTGGGCATGTCGTGGTAGGCATAGAGCAGCCGGAAGGAGAAGATGGCGATGAACATCAGGATCAGCACCGGCGCGGCGGTCCAGGCGATCTCCACGGTGGTGTTGTGGGTGAACTGCGCCGGAACCGGGTTGTTCTCCTTGCGGAACTTCCAGCAGACGTAGAGCAGAAGGCCAAGCACGAACAGACTGACGGCGGTGATGATCGGCAGGAGGATGCCGTCGTGGAAGAAGATCACCGACCGCTTGAGCGAGTCGCCCGCGGGCTGGAATCCGATGCCGTAAGGCGTGGGTTGGCCGAGCAGCGGCGTGGCCCGCACCGCCGACGCCGAGAACGCAAGGACCGCAGCCGCGGCGAACCGCAGGACCGCAGACGTCGGTCGCCGCACATCCCCACCTGCCGTCGTCTCATCTCTCACTGCGCGTCCATGCTCCGGAACCATTGCACCCGCCTCTCGCCGCCAAGGGGCGGCAGGCGGGACGGACTCGCCGTTGCCAGCCCATAAACCCTCCAAGGGGGCCTTGCCAAGGGATTGGCCTGGCTCTGACAGCCCTTGCGTTCAAGCCGTTATCATAGGTTCCGAGGCGAAGGCGGAGAGCTCTTCGAGCAAGCCCCGGGAAGCGAGTTCGACGATCTCGCCGCCCTTTTTTGGGCTCGCCAGCGCCGGGTCGGAACCCATCCGGCCGTCCGGATGGCGGGCCCGGAAGTCCGCCGCGTCACGAATCGGTCCGCTGGAGGCGATGCGGGGCGAATAGGCCGCCGCCTTGATCGCGTCCGGGTAGCCCCATTGCGTCACCGCAACCTCCGAAGGCGTGGCGTGGCTGCCGTGACCTTCCGGGAACAGCTGGGCGCAGAGCCGGAACACGCCCGGCAGCTCCCACCAGTTGCGGAGCTTGAGGGCGAGGCTGCGGCGCTCCTTGGCGTAGCTCGCCTCCGCATAGATTTCCGAGAACGCCGCCTCGATGGTGGCGACGTTGCCGCCATGGCCGTTCAGCCAGTAGATGCGCTCGACGCCGTGGGCGGCCAGCGACTGCGTCCAGTCCCGGATCGCCGCAATCATGGTGGATGGCCGCAGCGACAGCGTGCCGGGAAAGCCGAGGTGATGCTGGGCCATGCCGACCGCAAAGGCCGGCGCGACCAGGACCTCGCCAGGCCGCTGCTCGGCGGCGTGGCGAGCGATGATCTCCGGGCACATCCAGTCGGTGCCGAGAAGCCCCGTCGGCCCGTGCTGCTCGGTGGAGCCGATCGGAACCACGACCGTGCGCGAGCGCTCCAGGCGCGCCTCGACCTCGGCCCAGGTGGATTTGGCGAGCAGCATCTAGGCCAGGGCCTCCATCGGCGGACAGGCGGCAGGGTTGAGGAGGTCGGCCACCGTGATGCGCGACAGCCGCTCGGCGGCGGCGCGGTTCGCCGCCTCTATGGCGTCGCGAACCGCGCCCGGAAGCCGTTCCCCCACCGGGCAGCCCTTCGCGCCGGGCGGCGGGCAGCCGAGGTTGGCGCAGCCGCCCACCGCCCGCAGCACCTGATCGAGCCGCACCCCTTCGGCCGGCTCCAGCAGCCATGCGCCACCGGACGCGCCCGTCCGCGTCGCGATCAGCCCCGCACGCGCCAGCATGGCCGTGACCCGTCGCACCACGACCGGATTGGTCGGTATGGAGGCGGCGAGCGCGGCGGAGGCGATCGTCTCGCGGTATTCGAAACCCGGCTCGCC
>CAXTNN010000479.1:0-2263 GCA_964245545.1 uncultured Acetobacteraceae bacterium
GCGGGATGGCGCATCGATTTGCCGCCGTCGCCGTCGCGATCGACTGGGCGCTGGACCGCCGACGCGCCGGCATCGTCGGCGCCACCCGCCCGCATCCCCCCTACGCCGGCGAGCGCGCCGTGCTCGTCGCGGGCGCGGCGTTCGGCTTCCTTCTGCGCCTCCCAGAGATCGGTGTGCAGGGCGGCTTCGCGGGCAGCGGCGTCGCCGAACACGTGGGGGTGGCGGCGGACCATCTTGTCGGCGATGGCGCGGGCGATGTCGGCGAAGGTGAAGCGGCCGGCCTCTTCGCCCAGGCGGGCGTGGTAGACGACCTGGAAAAGGAGGTCGCCCAGTTCGTCGGGGAGGGCCGCCATGTCCTGGCGTTCGATTGCGTCGGCGACCTCGTAGGCTTCCTCGATCGTGTAGGGGGCGATGGTGGCGAAATCCTGCGCCTGGTCCCAGGGGCAGCCGGTTTTCGGGTCCCTGAGCTGGGCCATGATGGCCAGGAGACGGGTGAGTTCGGCGGGGGCGTCGGTCATGGCGGAGGAAGAGCCGGTTTGGCGGGAGGAAGCAAAGGCAAGCAGTCCTTTTTTGAAAAAAAGGACCAAAAAACTTTTGCTCCCTGTCGGCGGCTGCTGAAACGTTCGCCGACAGGGAGCAAAAGTTTTTTGCTTCTTTTTTTCAAAAAAGAAGGCCTTTCTTCCTTCTCCTCTTCTTAGGCCCCCCATGCTCCTGCTGTCAGCCATAGCAATCCTGGGCCTTGCCGTCATCGCAGGCGGCTGGCTGGGCGCCAAAGTGCTGATGCTGGATGAGCCGCAGCCGTCCAACGTGAACTGGCGGGGCCTGGCGCATGGCGGCACGGCGCTGGCAGGCTTCGTAATCCTGGTGCTGGCGCTGCGCTACGGGGCGCCGACGGCGAGGGCCATACGCATGGGCGCCGGCCCGTTCGGCATCGTCTCCGGCGCTCTGGTCACGGGCGCCGCCCTGGCCGGTCTGACGATGCTGCTGTTCCAGATACGCCGGCGCCCGATCCCGCTGGGACTTGTGGCAGGGCACGGCCTGCTGGGCATCACCGGGTACACGCTGCTCGTGACCTATTTGACGATGCTCTACTGACCGCTGACGTGACCGGCATACCCACCTTCGCCACGCCGCCCGGCTTCATGGGGCTCACGCGCGGACCCGCGGACGCGCAGTTCCACATCGCCGGCATTCCGCTGGACATCGGCACCACCAACCGCAGCGGCGCGCGCTTCGGGCCGCATGCGATACGCCACGCCAGCCGCATGCTGGTCGATGGCGCTCATCCCGGAACGTGGCGCGATCCGGTGACCCTGCCGGTAGCCGACATCGGCGACTTCGCGATTGCGCTGGGCGACATACAGGCGAGCCTAACGCTGATCGAGCGCCAGGCGGCCGAAAGCGGGCACCTGATCGCGCTAGGCGGGGAGCACGGGATCACGCTGCCGCTGCTGCGTGCGCTCGCGGCCAGGCGAGGGGCACCGTTGGCGCTGGTGCATTTCGACGCGCATGTGGACACCTGGCCGGACAGCTTCGGCCAGGCGTTCGGCCATGGTTCGCCGTTCTATCATGCGATATGCGAGGGGATCGTCGACCCCAGGCGCATGATCCAGCTCGGCATACGCTCGCCGGTGCAGCGCGCGGTGTGGGACTGGACGCTGGCCCAGGGTGTCACGATCCTCACCGCGCAGGATGTGCACGAGGCCGGCCCGGCCGCCACCGCCGCGCGCATCTCGGCCGTGGTGGGCTCAGCCGCCGCCTACCTCACCTTTGACATAGACGCGCTCGACCCGGCTTTCGCGCCCGGCACGGGAACACCGGAGATGGGCGGGCTGGCGTCATGGCAGGTGCAAGCGATATTGCGGCGACTGGGCGGCGTCGCCTGGGCCGGCATGGACGTGGTGGAAGTGGCGCCAGCCTATGACAGCGCGGAGATCACCGCCCTGGCGGCTGCCACGATCGTCTGGGAATACCTGGCCCTTGCCGGTGAAAGCCACGCGCCCGGCGCATAGCTTGCTGTCCGCATGATCGCACATCCCGTAATCATGCGGTCTCATAGGTGCCTCCCGACCGTACCTCCGTCGTCATGCAGGTGCAGCTTCGCCGCGGACGGCGTGTTAGGCCGCCTGTCGGACGCCGGCCCACCCGGCTTCCGCTACCCGACGCGCCTGCTTCGCGCCACCGGCGTGGGCAAGCAGGGTCTCACGTTCTTCGGCCCGACCTGCGGCAGCAATGACGTGACGGCCGGCCCGTTCGTGCTGCC
>CAXTNN010000480.1:0-2254 GCA_964245545.1 uncultured Acetobacteraceae bacterium
TTGCCTGTGCACCCTACCGAGCCCGGACCAGAGGCAAGGACGAGCGCGGCGTCGGCTACGTTAAGCACAACGCCATTGCCGGGCGGCACTTTGCGTCCTGGCGCGCGCTGGAGGCACATCTGGCCTGGTGGATGCGCGAGGTGGCCGACACGCGGGTGCACGGCACGACGGGCGAGGCGCCGATCGCGCGGTTCGAGCGCGAGGAGCGGCAGGCCTTGCGTGCGTTGAACGGCCGTCCGCCGTTCCGTCAGCTGCGCGAGTTGACCCGGCGTGTGCAGAACGACACCAGCGTGGGCGTCGACACCAACCATTACAGCGTCTCGTGAAAGCTGATCGGCGCCAAGGTCAGCATGATGGTCGATGGCGGGCAGGTCCGCATTCATCATGCCGGGATCGAGGTCGCCTGCCACGACAAGCGCCTCGGCCGCCGCGAGCGCTGCGTCGATCGAGCGCACCTACACGGCATCGTGCCCTCTCGCCCGGATCCGACCAACAACGTCGAGGCAACGGCGGCCACCATGCTGCCGGGCATCGAGCTGCTGCGGTCCTTGGCCGAATACGGGCAGGTGGCGGGAGGCGGCTAGTGAACGCCGGGATGGACGCGTTGCCGGACATGCTGGCGCGGTTGAAGTTGGTGGCGATGCGCGACCGGCTCGACGGCTTGCTGGACGAGGTGGCGCGCGACCACCTGTCGCTGCGCGAGAGGCTGGCGCTGCTGTGCCGGGCGGAGGTGTCGCACCGTGAGCAGCGACGCATCCAGATGGGCACCGGCATCGCCAAGTTTCCGCACCAGCGCACGCTGGAGGAGTTCGACTTTGCCGCTCAGCCCTCGCTGGACGCCAAGAAGATGCGTGACCTTGCCGCCTGTCGCTGGGTGACCAACGGCGACGCGTTGTTGATCCAGGGTCCTCCGGGCGTGGGCAAGACGCACCTGGCCATTGCCCTCGGTCGCGAGGCGACCCGCCATGGCTACTCGGTGCTGTTCACCCCGGCGACGGCGCCCGTGACCACGCTGGTCAAGGGGCATACGGAAGGGACACTGGAGCAGCGCCTGAGCCAACTGGCCAAGCCAAAGCTTCTGATCATGGACGAGTTCGACTACATGCCGTTCGAGCCCGCGGCGGCTCATCTGCTGTTCCAGTTTGTCAGCCGCCGCTACGAGCGGGGCAGCATCCTGATCACCTCCAACTGGGGCGTCGGCGACTGGGGCACGGTGCTGGGCGACCAGGTCGTGGCGACCGCCATTTTGGACCGGCTGCTGCACCACAGCCACGTGTGGACCATCCGCGGCGACAGGTACCGACTGCGCGAGAAGCGTCGCTCGGGACTGCTCAAGGCAACACCCGCACCGGCATCCGCCGAGGCATCACAGTAGCGGAGGTGGCTGGGTTTTCAGTGTCGTCTCTGGATGGGTTCCCGATGTCGCTTGATACCCGATCCTCACTTAGCATCCAGCACGAGCAGGTAAGCATCTAGGAAGCTCTACCGGACACGGAACACATCACCGCGGGCACCCCGGACAGTTTGACGCACCAGCTTGCGGCTATGCCGGGTGCGACGCACCACCTCCTTGATCGAGTGCCCGGGTTGCTTGAGCGCCAGGATCTGCCATGTCGTGTGGCGGCTGGGCCAGCGGCAATCTGCCGTGCAAACAGGCCAAACACATGACCGCAATGGTGCCGCACACCGGAACTTTCCCACCGGCCGATCTTGCACCAAAGGGGCTATCCACACATGAGTCAGAGCCAAATAGGAACCCCTTACTGGGGTAATCGGCGTCTAAATGGGGTTCTGACTTATTTTTGCTGAAGTTTGCTTGTCGACTCCCTTGATCAGCAAGGTAGCGGCAGCATGGCACGAGGCTTCAACCCGACGGTTCTGATCCAGCCAGGAACGATCCTGGAGTCTGGCCGACCTCCCGCTGAGTGATTGCTTTGTGATGCTGAAGCTCTTCGTTCGACGCTTCCGCTGCGAGCGTGCCCTGTGCACCCGTCGCATTTTCTCCGAACGGCTTACGGCTGCGACACCCTGGGCCCGCCGCACAGCCCGATCGGATGAGATCGTATACCACCTCGGCCTGGCGCTTGGGGGCCGTCCAGCTGCGAGCTTCGCCCAGCGGCTACGGTTGCCGGTCAGCAACGACACCCTGCTGCGAGTTGTCCGGCGCCGTGGGACCCCGGCCTTCACGCCTCCGCAGGCGGTCGGCATCGATGACTGGGCGGAGCAGCCCAAGGTTCCGCCTGCGCAGCAGGTG
>CAXTNN010000481.1:0-2245 GCA_964245545.1 uncultured Acetobacteraceae bacterium
GCCATAGGCCGCTGGCTGGTGTGCACCTTTGTAGCCGGCTCCCCCTAAGAAGCTAGTGCCGGATTCTGTTCCGCTTGCACCTGGGTCTCCCGCGGGCGTGCTAGAGAAGTAACCGCCACCGGCGCCCCCCTTATAGCCGCCGCCGCCGCCGCCGCCGAACGCAGCATATGCTCCCACCGCCGGATTGGAGTACGGCTGGCCCCCCAAGCCGCCGGGCCCACGCCCTACCACGCCATTGCTGCCATTTATGTTCGCGGGATTGCTGAGGGACGTGCCGTAGTTGTACGCACCCGCCGCACCGCCACCGCCACCGGCAATCACCAGTTTGGTGTAGCTGCCTCCGGTGCCTGCGAACACAAAGCTGCCACCGCCGCCGCCATACCCGTCATTGTGGGCTGTGCCAGCCGATTGGCCCATGCCGCCGACGACAATGGTCAACGTCTCACCGGCAGTGAGGTCGAACACCCCGGTGACCTTGGCGCCTAAGCCGCCCGTTGCGCCGTCCGGACTGCTGGCACTCTGACCACCCTGCGCGCCATAAGCCGTGATCTGATATTCGCCGCCGTTCGTGGCGGTGAACGTCTGAACTGCTGGTGCGCTGTACGTGAAGGTGGCCATGCGCCTGCTCCAATCGACAAACCCGGTGCGGAGCACGCCCGTCGCGCTACCGCTATAGCTCCCACGTTATCTTGGCAGGGCAAACAACTGGTTAACGCCGGCATGGCCGCGCCGGCTGCCGCTTGCTCCAACATGCGATTGCATTCTGTTTGACACCTAGCATGGTCGTTGGCCGTATGCTGCAGCACGGTCGCGGCGGGGCGCGTTTATAGCGCGTGAAACCGCCCGACGCCGGACCAGGTGCGGCAACTTCCACTCCGCTGCGCGCCATGGGATACATCGCCAACCCCATCGCCCGAGGCCCTTCAAACGTGCGAATGCCCAAGCTGCAGGAACTGGCGGCCGTTGCCAGCCTGGTCGTGCGCGCCATGCTTGTGGGCGCGCCGCCGCCAGTGTCCACCCCCGAACGCCTCGCCAACATTACAACAACCGGCTGCCCCGTCCGCACGCCCGTCACCATCCACTGGGACGCACATCAGATTCCGAGCATCGAAGCAGCCAATGACGACGATCTCGCCGTCGGTCTCGGCGTCGTCCATGCGCATCTGCGGCTCGCCCAAATGGAGGCCATGCGCCGCCTCGCCCATGGCCGGGTTTCGGAGGTGATCGGGCCGGCCGGGATCGAGGTCGACCGCGCGCTCCGGCTGATGCGGTTTGACACCGCGGTGCCCGCGATGGAGGCGGCCTTGCCGAACGGGACCCGGCGCTGGGTGGAGGGTTTCATCGCCGGGGTGAACCATCACATCCGAACCGCGCCCGCCCTGCCGCATGAGTTTGGGCTGCTCGACGTCCACCCGGCACCTTGGACAGTGACGGAGCTGCTGACCGTCAGCCGCCTGGCCTCGACGGATGTGAGCTGGCTGGTGTTTGCGCGGCTGCTGAAAAGCCAGGCGGCGCTGCCAGAGAATGAGTGGGCGGCGCTGTGGCCGGAGATGCAGGCGGGTGATGCCGTGCCCTGGCCGGCCCGGCCGGAGGAAGCGCCGCTGGGTTTCATCCGGGGCAGCAACTCCGCCGCCGTGCCGGCCGCGCGCAGCAGCACCGGCGCCGGGCTGATTGCTTCGGACCCGCATCTTTCCATTGCCCTGCCGCCGCTGTGGCTGATCGCCGGGCTGCATGCCCCGGGGCTCGACGTGGTCGGGCTGATGATCCCGGGGCTGCCGGTGGTGGGGCTGGGGCGCAACCCGTGGCTCGCCTGGGGCGGCACCAGCCTGCATGCCGCTTCGAGCGACCTGGTGGACGTGTCGCAGGAGCCAATGGCGGAGCGGCGGGAGACGGTGGTGGTGCGAGGCCGTCCGCCGGCCACGGTCGTGCTGCGCGAAACGCGGTTCGGCCCCGTGGTGAGCGACGGCATGCTGCTGCCCGCCGCCCGCCCCGTGGCGCTGCAATGGGTGGGCCATCGGGCCAGTGACGAGATGACGGCGCTGCTCGGCGTGATGCGCGCGCGCAACTGGGACGCGTTCCACGCCGCGCTGCGCCCGTTTGCGGTGCCGGGCCAAACCATGGTTGCGGTGGAGGCGGGGCCGGGTGGACGCGCCGGCCGTGTCATTGCCGCCCACTTGCCGCGGCGCGAGAGCGTGCCGATGCCGGGCCTGGTCCAAGCCCCCGAGGCAATGTGGGCGCTGGACGC
>CAXTNN010000482.1:0-2243 GCA_964245545.1 uncultured Acetobacteraceae bacterium
GTGTTGATCTCGGTGATGCGGTCCCCCGGCTGCAGCCCGGCGGAGGCGGCGGCGGAGTTCGGCACCACCGCCTGCACCACTGGCTCGCCCGGTTCGCCCTGGACGGAGAACATGATGCTAAACAGCACTGCCGCCAGCACGAAGTTGGCAACCGGCCCGGCAGCCACCACGATGGCACGGGAGCCAACGCCTTTCTCGTGGAAGGTACGGCCCGGCAGCCACGAGGCACGTACCGACTCCGGCACGTCCTGCGGGCGTTCCTGGCCGTGCAGCTTCACGTAACCCCCCAGCGGCAGCCAGCACAGCCGCCACTCGGTGCCCACCCGGTCAGTCCAGCGGGCCAGAGGCTGGCCAAAGCCGATGGAGAACGCCTCGACATGGATGCCGCGCCAGCGGGCGGCCAGGTAGTGACCCATCTCGTGGATGAACACCAGAACGCCCAGCACCACGATGAAGGAGACGACCGTGCGGACCGCATCGGGTAAAAACGTCATCAAGCCACATCCTTACGCGCCAGACGGGATCCGCCGGCCACTATCCTCTCGGCCGCAGCTTGCCGCCCTAGGCCATCGAGCGACAAGACGCTCTCCAGCGTGGCGGCGTCCGGCGCGCCCAATTGGTCCAGCACATCCGCCACCACCCGGGCGATGTCCAGGAAGCCAATCCGCCGGTCGAGGAAGGCCGCGACCGCTACCTCGTTGGCAGCATTGAGGATGGTGGGGGCACCGCCGCCCGCGCGCAAGGCGTCGCGCGCCAGGTGCAGCGCGGGGAAGCGCTCGAGGTCGGGGGCGTAAAACTCGAGTCGCGCCACGGCAGCCAGGTCGAGCCGGGGCGAGTTGGTCGGCAGCCGCTCCGGCCAGGCCAGGGTGTGGGCGATGGGGATGCGCATGTCCGGGCTGCCAAGTTGGGCCAGCACGCTGCCGTCGCTGTAGGCCACCAGGCCGTGCACCACCGATTGCGGATGCACCAGCACCTCCACCTGGCGCTCCGGCAGGTCGAACAGCCGGGCGGCCTCGATCAGTTCCAGCCCTTTGTTGAACATGGTGGCGGAGTCGATGCTGATCTTGGCGCCCATCGACCAGGTGGGATGCTTCAGCGCCCGCTCCGGCGTCGCCGCCGCCATCTCGGCCAGCGATGCGGTGCGGAACGGGCCGCCCGACGCGGTGAGGGTGATGCGTTCCACGGCGCGGCCATTGCCCTCGGCCATAGCCTGGAAGATCGCGTTATGCTCGGAGTCGACCGGCAGCAGGGTGGCGCCCGCCTCCCGCACCGCGCGCAGCATCACCTCGCCGGCGCAGACCAGGGCCTCCTTGTTGGCGAAGGCGATGGCGCCGCCGCGGTTGATGGCCGCCAAGGTGGCCGCTAGCCCGGCGGCGCCGGAAATGGCCGCCATGGTCCAGTCGACGGGCACCGCAGCCGCATCCACCACGGCTGCCTCGCCTGCCGCCGCCTCGATCCCATGGGCGCCAAGCGCGTCCTTGAGGGCGCGGTAGCACGCCGGGTCGGCGATTACGGCGCGTTCCGCCCGCAGCGCGATGGCCTGCTGCGCCAGCGCCGCGGCGTTGCGCCCCCCGGTGAGGCAGCAGACCCGGAACCGGTCCCGGTGCGACGCCAGCAGGTCAACGGTGCTGCAGCCGACGCTGCCGGTGCTGCCCAGGACGGTGACGGTCCTCACGAGGCGCCCCCGGGCGCCGAACTCAGCGACACCAGCAGGAACGCACCCGCCACCAGCGCCGCCGCCATCAGGCCGTCCACCCGGTCCAGCAGCCCGCCATGGCCTGGCAGCAACTGTCCGGAGTCCTTGACCCGGTAATGGCGCTTGGCGGCACTCTCGCCCAGGTCGCCCAACTGGGAGGCAATCCCGAGCACGATGGCGGCGGCAAACTCCCTCACGCTCCAGCTTCCAGCCACCAAGCTCCCTCCCACGACCGCGGCGAGCAATCCGCCGGCTGCACCGCTCCAGGTCTTACCCGGAGAGATCGCCATAGGCACCGATGTCACTGCCCCAGACCACGGCGAACAGGAAGAAGATGGCCCAGGGCCCGGCAGACAGGCGCCAAATCCAGAGCGACATCATGGCGCAGGCGCCGTAGCCAAAGCCAAACAGCATCGGCCGCGGCCGCCACTGGCACATCTGCCCCCATTCCCAAAGCACGCCGGCGAAACAGGCCAGCAGCAGGGCAAAGAACAGCCGGCCGCCGAACCAAGCGCAGGCCAGCGCCGCCGGGCCGGCGACCAGGGCG
>CAXTNN010000483.1:0-2235 GCA_964245545.1 uncultured Acetobacteraceae bacterium
TTGCCCCACCCCGCCCCGATACGGATGCTGGCCGGGCAGCGGCAGCTTGGGGCGGCACGCTGGCTCCGTTCGCACCCGCCGAGGCCGCTTGGGCGGAGCTGGTGATTGACGCGGTGTTTGGCGCCGGGCTCGCGCGGGATCTGGATGGGCTGGTGGCGGAGACGCTGGCGACGTCGCGGCGCATCCTGGCGGTGGACGTGCCAAGTGGGGTGGATGGCGCCACCGGCTGCGCGCGCGGCACCGTGGCCCGGGCGCAGCGCACCGTCACCTTCTTCCGCGGCAAGCCAGGCCACCACCTGCTGCCGGGCCGCGACCTGTGCGGCGAGATCGTGCTGGCCGACATCGGCATTCCCGCCACCGTGCTGAAGGAGATTGCACCGCAATGCTGGGCCAACTCCCCGGCGCTATGGCGGCTCCCCAGCCTGCCGGCCTCCACCCACAAATATGCCCGCGGCACCGTCACGGTATTGGGCGGCGGCAGCATGACCGGCGCGGCCCAGCTCTCCGCCGCTGCGGCCCGGCATGGCGGGGCGGGCATGGTAACCATTGCCGCCGGATCCGCCGCGCCACGCTACAGCCATGTTCCGGCTGGGCTGATCGTCAACGCCGGGCCGGTGGATGAGCTGTTGCAGGACGCGCGGCGAACCACCTGGGTGTGCGGCCCTGGGCTTGGGCTGGACGCGGCGCGGGCCAGCCTGCCGAAGCTGCTTGCCGCCGGACGGCAGGTGGTGGCCGACGCCGACGCGCTCGGCGCCCATGCCGGGCACCCCGAGGCGCTGCGCGGCGCCGCCGTGCTGACCCCGCATGAGGGCGAGTTCACCAAGCTGTTCGGTTCCCCCGGCGCCGACCGCCTGGCCGCCGTCCGGGGCGCTGCTGCCCGCGTTGGCGCGGTGGTGCTGCTGAAGGGCTCGGACACGGTGATCGCCGGCCCGGACGGACGCGCCGCCATCAACGGCACCGGCACTGCCGCCTTGGCCACGGCCGGCTCCGGGGACGTGCTCTCCGGCTTGATTGCGGCCTTGCTCGCAGGGGGGATGCCGCCCTGGGAGGCCGCTTGCGCCGGCGCCTGGCTGCACGGGCGTGCCGGCCAAAGCCTTGGCATCGGCCTGGTAGCAGAGGATTTGCCGGCCGCCATCGCCAGGGCGGCGCAGCAGCTTCGGCGGAGCAACGTTTCCTGATAGGCTTGCCGCGCCAGACGGAGCCGCGCCATGAGTGAGACGACTGCCCCCATCGGCCTGTTCGACCGCGCCATTCGCCGCCTGACCGGAGTGTGGCGGGACATGGCCGCCGGGGTTGCTGCCGAGCCGGATGACAGCATCGAGGCGCAGATGCGCGCCTGCCTGCAGGCCCGCGGTGGCGACGTGAGCGCGCGCAATCGGGCCGCCAAGCTGGCCCAGGCCTACCTGTTGTTCGACGAGGCCGGGCGCACCGCCTTTCTGCGCACCTTGGCCCAGTTCGACACCGACCCGGCCCTGCTCGCCGCCAGCTACCGCCGCCTGCAAGCGACGGAGGACCCGGCGCAGCGCGCCTTGGCCACGGCCGCCCTGCGCCGCACGCTGGAGCCGCCGCGGGTGCGGCTGCTGACCCAGTTCACCACGATTCCAGACGGCATGAAGTTCCTGGTCGATCTCCGCGCCACCTTGCTGGAGCGGGTGACGGATGACGCCTATCTCACCGCCCTGGACAGCGACCTGCGCGGGCTGCTCGCCAACTGGTTCGATGTCGGGTTCCTCGAACTGCAACGCATCGACTGGAGCAGCCCGGCCGTGCTGCTGGAGCGGCTGGTTGGCTACGAGGCCGTGCACGAAATCCGCTCCTGGTCGGACCTGAAGAACCGCCTGGACAGCGACCGCCGCTGCTACGCCCTGTTCCACTCCCGCATGCCCGCCGAGCCGCTGATTTTCGTCGAAGTGGCGTTGGTTCGCGGCCTGGCCGGCAGCGTGCAGCGTCTGTTGGACAAGAAAGCGCCCCTGCTCGACCCCAAGGACGCCGACACGGCGATTTTCTATTCCATCAGCAACTGCCAGCGCGGCTTGGCCGGGATCAGCTTCGGCAACTACCTGATCAAGCGGGTGGTGACGGTGCTGCAGTCCGAGTATCGCAATATCAAGACGTTTGCCACGCTGTCGCCCATCCCAGGCTTCCGCCGCTGGCTCGACGGCAAGCTCAAGGCCAACGAGCCCGGCCTGGTTTCGCCCGACGAGGGCGGCGCCCTGCTCGCGGCGTGGCTGCTGC
>CAXTNN010000484.1:0-2221 GCA_964245545.1 uncultured Acetobacteraceae bacterium
GGTAGTTCTGGTGGACAAAGAGATACTTCATCGCTGCAGCAAGGCTGACTAACGTCCACGCGCCTTCACTGCCGCCTTTTTGGCTGGCTTTGGCGGCACCGCAGGCCGCGCAATCGGCTTTGCCGGCGCAGCCGGGCGGCCCACGGGCTTGGCCACCGCCTTGGCTCGGGCGAGCGGCACCACCGCCACGCAAAAGGCTTCCAGCGGCGCCAAGCTCTCGGCTTCGCAAGCCTCCCCCGAACCCACGGGGCCGACGGCCGCGCCATCAGTAAAGGTGCCGCTCACCTGCAGGGCATAGCTCTCCGCCGCCTTGCCGCGCAGGCGCACGCGCAAGCCCAGGATCGGCAGCGCCATGCCGCGGCTGCCGCAGAACTGCCCTGCTTCCGCCCAGGGGGACAGCCAGCCACGGCCGAGCACCGCCTGATACTCGATGTCCTCCGGCGCCACTTCGGCCCGGCGCGGCGAGAGCGCGAACCCTTCGACCCAGCGGCCGCTGCTGCGCTCCCCCACCCAATCGCCCAGCCGCGCCAGCACGTCGCCACGGGACTGCACGTGGGCCGCGACCTCTGGATTGCTCATCGGTGCCGCCAACGCGGGGGCCGGCATCCGGGCCACCCCGTTGGCCGCCGGCATCGCTTCCACCAGGCGGGTCACCTGCAGCTTCGGCGCGTCGCGGGCGCTGTTCTTGTCCTGATAGATCGTCATCAGCACGGGCGCCGGCCCGTTCGCCACCCGGATCAGCGCCGCCGAATCCAGGGCGCCCAACCATCCATCGTCGCGAAAGCCGGTGATCGCCACGTCCTGCCCGCCCGCTCCGGGCGGCACCGACAAGCGCGCGCCGGGCAGCCCGGTCTTCGGGTCCGGCGGCGTTGAGCCGGGACTGTGATGCACGCAGTAAACCCCCGCTTCCAGCATCATCAAATGGGCGGAGGCCTGGAGTTCGGTGATCATCGCTGGCGTGGTGTTCGCTGGCGTCGTTTTCGCTGGCGTCGTTTTGGCTTCGGGCATGCTCGGCTCTTGGTTCAGACGGGTGTACTGTTCAAATGACAGGATTGAGCCGCAAAGGCGATGGGATTTCGCACGCGTCCGTCTGCTTCGGTCGATCCCTGCCCAGCCGAAGCAGCCAATCGTTGAGCCCGGCCGGCGACAGGCCCAGCGGCAGCACCTGCCCCCAGCCCGTGCGCCGGACCCGCTCCGCCGGCGTGCCCAGGTCGAACACCGCCGCCCGCAGCCCGGCGCACCAAAGATGGCCCAGCGTGAAGCACCAGGTTTCCGGCCATATGGAGGGGACGAGACCGAAATCGGCCTGCTGCGCCCGGATCAGCGCCACCACCTCGTCATCCGAATAGCGGCCGGTGACGAACACCGGGCCTGCCGCCAGCAGCTTCGCGTCGTCGGCCGTGACCCCCACCACGGTGAAGCGAAGCGCCAAGCTGCGGCGCCGCGCGTCCTCGGCGCAACCGAGCAGCACGTCGAAGCCTTTTTCCAGCCCGATGCCGCCAACCGCCACCACGTGCCGCACCACCCCGGTCTGCGGCGGCGGGGGGATGGCCGCATCATCCTCCCAGCGCAGGATCTCCGGATGCAGCCTCGGGAAGTGCCGCCGCATCCGGCGTGCCACGTCGGCGGAGGGCGTCACGACCCGGGCGGCCGTTTGCAGGATGGCGCTGGACCGCTGCACCAGCGCCGCCGGCCCGATCGGCTCGGCCAAGTGGCTGCCATGGGTCGCCACGCAGCGCTCGCAGGCCGCAAGGTCGGGCTCCCCGCAATAGGCGTGCTCTGGCACCAGGGCGATGCGCGGGCAGAACCAGGCATAATCGTGCACGAACACGTCTTGCGGCACCCCCAGGCGCTCCGCCAGGCCAAGCACGTCAGGCGCATGCCCAAGCGTGTGGTGCAGTTCGACCCGCGCCACATGGTCGGCGCGCAGGAGCGCCAGCAGGCCGGGCCACTCCTCCGGCAGGCGGAAGCGCAGGTTCGGCGTGTCGCCATCGCCCACGGCCGTGGCACCAGCGCCCGGCCGCAGCACCACCGGCCGGATGCCGGCCGCTCGCAGCGCCGCGGCCCGCTCCCTCACCACCCGCTCGACGCCGCCCGCAGCGTCGTGGGTGATCAGCGCCACGGCGGAACCCAGCCGCCCCCCTGCCCAGCGCGCGGCATCAAGCCGGCGGCGGGCCGGCGCCAGCGGGTCCTGCGCGATCCAGGCCGCGATCCGCGCGTG
>CAXTNN010000485.1:0-2219 GCA_964245545.1 uncultured Acetobacteraceae bacterium
GTGTAGCGGAGCTGGCAGTGGGCGCGGGCGTCGGGGGCGACAGCGTTGACCGGGTTCTCCGGGCGGCCGGACAGCAGGGACAGCACGATGAAGCTGGTCCAGCCATAGACCTTCTCGGCAGCCGTGAAGCCGGGCTCGCCCCACGCCGGGTCGATGGTGGCGGCCTCGCCCTCGGCGCGCAGCTCGAGCCCGGCCAAGGCCTCGCGGACGGAGGCAGGCATGCCCGATGGGGGCAGCCAGCCCGGCACCAGGATGCGGCCGTGGCGGTCGGAAATGGTGGCGAGGGCGTGGGCCAGGATGATCGCTGGGTCGGCCGTCATGCCGCCCCAGTTGCCGGAATGCACGCCCCCCGCGCGCAGGCTTACCACCAGATCGAAGTGGAAGGTGCCGCGGGTGCCGGTGGAGATGGTGGGGGTGGTGGAGGCGACGCGAGGGCCGTCGCTGGCGATCAGCACGTCGGCGGCAAGGGCGGCAGCGTGGGCGGCCACGAAGTCCCGCAGGCCTTGCGAGCCGCGTTCCTCGGCGGTTTCGAGCACCAGCTTGAGGTTGAAGCCGAGCCGGCCGCCGCGCTCGGCCAGCACGGCTTCGAGCGCATGCAGGTTGATGGCGTGCTGACCCTTGTTGTCGGCAGCGCCGCGGCCGTACCAGCGCCCGTCTTCCTCCGTCAGCACCCAGGGGCTGAGGCCGGGGCGCCACTGGTCCTCCAGGCCGCGGACGGTGTCGCCGTGGCCGTAGGTCAGCACGGTGGGGCCGTCGCCCTCGATGCGCTCGGCCAGCAGGATGGGCCCGAAGCCCCCGCGCGGGTTGGGATGGATGGCGGTGGTGAAGCCGAGCCGGGTGAGCCAGGGGGTGATCGCGTCGGTGAGGTAGTGTTGGAGGTCGTCGCCGTGGCCCTCGTCCTGCGAGGTGGAGGGAATGGCAACCAACTCAGCAAGGCGGCGCTTGAAGCGGCCGTCATCAAAGGCGGCGAGCGATGCGGCGACGGCGGCATCGCGTGGCGTGTTGGTCATGGCTGGTTTCTCACCCGTTCGAGCGGGGAGCAAGCGGGCTTGATGGGCCCTCACCCCTGCCCTCTCCCGTCAAGCACGGGAGAGGGGGTAACGCGTCAAGGCTAGTACGTGGTGGTTCGGCGGCCGAAGATCGCATGGTAGACAAACAGCACGATGACCGCGCCAACAATGGCCACGATCAGGCTGGGAATGTTGAAGCCATTCTCCCAGGGAGCGCCGGTGAAGAACGCCATGAGGTAGCCGCCGACAATGGCGCCGACGATGCCGAGGATGATGTCGAGGAACAAGCCCTCGCCCTGCTTATTGACAATCTTGCTGGCGATGAAGCCTGCAACCAGCCCTAACACAATCCAGCCAATGATACTCACGACCGCCCTCCATTGCAGATGGGCCATCAACTACCAAGCAACCCGGGGGTTGCCGTTTGATGCAGGGAACAGGGAAATAAAGTTAAGGGTATTAACACTGGCGTGTGCGGGGGTGGGTGGCGTCGACCCCTCACCCTTCTCTCCCGAGGGAGAGGGCGTTTAGGCTACACGTTGAAGCGGAACAGCAGCACGTCGCCATCGCGGACGGTGTAGTCGCGGCCTTCCACGCGCATGCGGCCGGCTTCCTTGGCGCCCGCCTCGCCACGGCCGGCAACGTAGTCGTCATAGGCGATGGTCTCGCAGGCGATGAAGCCGCGCTCGAAGTCGTTGTGGATGACGGCGGCGGCCCCGGGCGCCTTGGTGCCGGCCACCACCGTCCAGGCGCGGGTCTCCTTGGGCCCCACGGTAAAATAGGTGATCAGCCCCAATAGCCGGTAGCCGGCGGAGATCACGCGGTCGAGCCCGCTATCGTCCAGCCCCATGCCGGCGAGGAACTCGGCGCGGTCCCCCTCCGCGAGCTGGCTCACTTCGGCTTCGATGGCGGCGGAGACCACCACGCAAGCGGCGCCGGAGGCTTGCGCCATGGCGGCGACCGCGGCGGAGCGGGCGTTCCCCATGGCGGCATCCGCCTCGGCCACGTTGCAGACGTAGAGCACGGGCTTGGAGGTCAGCAGTTGCAGGCGGCGCACGGCGTCGGCCCCCCCGGGCGGAATGGCGGCGCGGGCGGGGCGGCCGGCCTGCAGCGCCGCCACCAGGGGCTCCATCAGCGCGGTGGCGGCGGGGCGGGGGGGGGGGGCCGCCCGGGGGTGGGTTTTGGGGGGCAGCGGGGGGGTTTGGCGGG
>CAXTNN010000486.1:0-1122 GCA_964245545.1 uncultured Acetobacteraceae bacterium
GGTCGGTCATTGCGCTCAGGCGGCCCAACACGGCCCGGCGTGCCGGGGTCGGCCGTCCGCTCCAGGTCTCGGCCTGCGCTATGCGGTCGTAGCCGCGCAAATGGGCGCGCGCCGCGTCGAGGACGCGGCCCTGGCGCAGCGTCAGGCGCAGGTCCCGCACCACCGCGTCGGCGATCCGCAGCAGCCGGCGCTGACGCGAGACTGGCAGGATGAGGCGGAAGCCCACCACCATAAAGGCGATTGCCAGAACCTGCACCAGCACGTTGTTGAGGAAGTCGCTCAGGTCGAAGCTCTCCGTGTTGGACGGGGCAAGCAGCAGCGTGAAGTAGAGCACGAATCCGGCGCTAAACCGCTGCAGCCGCTCCTGGCGGCCAGCCAGTGCCAGGGCAAAGGCGAACGGCGCCACCACCAGGGCGAATGGCACGAAGCCCGACGTCAGCGGCAGCAGCACGAAGCCCACGATCCCGGCGCTGACGGCGGCCGGCACCAGGGCGAGCCCCATGGCCTCGCCCGCCGCGGACGGGTCCGGCGTCATGCCGAGCAGGGCGGTAAACGCGGCTTGCTGCACCAGCAGCGCGGTCGAACCCGGCCAGCCGGCGAGCACGCAGAACACGCAGCCAAGCCCCACCGCGATAAGGGTGCGGATGGCGCTGATCAGCGCGCCGACGACGTCATGGTGCCGCGCCATGCGCACGCGCCGCCGCACCCTCCCGCCCTCCGCCAGCACGCGCATCCCTTCCACGACCGCTGCATGCTGCGCCAGCAACACCCGCGTCCGCTCCGCCGCAAACGCTGCCGCCGGAGTGGCCAGCACCGGGATGGTTGCAGCCAGCGGCGCAGGGTCCCCCCGCAGCGCGGCCGCCGCTTGGGACAGCAGGGTATCGGACTGCGGGTCCTCCGGCATGGCGGCAAGGGCTCGGCAGGCGGAAATCATGCCCAGCAAGCCGGCAATCGCCGCCATGGCGCCATCCCGCCGAGCCCGCCCGCCGGCCAGTTCGCTGGCGGCGTAGGTCGCCTGGGTCTGCAGCGCCAGGATCGGCGTGCCCATGCTGACGCTGGTCCATTCCCCCGGCGTGGCCCGCCGCTCCAACGTCACCAGGGCGAGAGCGGTCACTGCCGCAA
>CAXTNN010000486.1:1132-2209 GCA_964245545.1 uncultured Acetobacteraceae bacterium
TCACCAGCGCTTCGAACGCCGCCGGCCGGGCCAGCAGCAGGTTTACCACCGCCACGGCGGCGATCCCGATCAAGATCGCCGCCACCCGGTTCAGCGTCGCGCTCAGGGCGCCCGCGGGTGCATCGATCCCGCTTACGGCGATAATCCCCACCGTGTAGCCGCTCAGCACCGCCCCGTAGGAGCGGAAGTCCCGCAGGAGGGCCGCGACGAAGGTGCAGCCGGCCAGCCACAATGCGAATGCCAGCAGCAGCACCGTGCGGTCCTGGCCAAAGGCCGCGACCATCACCAGCGAGACGGCGCCGCCCACAACCGTCCCAGCGGCGCGCCAGAACGCCTTGCTCAGCGCCATGCCCGGCGAGGGCTGCGCCACGATGCCCACGCACACCCCCGCGCTGGCCGCGGTGTCGAGCTGCAGCGCGAACGAGACCAGGTAGGCCAGGAGCAGCGCCGCCGTCGTGCGGATGGCAAATGGAACCGCATCGGGCGGGAAACCCGGCAGCGGCAGCAGGTCATGGCGGGTGGCGACGTCGTCGGACACGGCAACCTCATGCTTTGGGCGCTCGCATGGCGGCTGAGAACGCCATGCTCCTGCCAAGGCGCGGTGAGGATGGAGGTTCTCCCGAGCCGCTCAACTTTGCCGAACCATCCTGTTGCCCGGCAACCGCTCGTTTCGCATGTTCTAACCTCCTAGCGGGATGGCTTTCCAACCGCCATCGCAGCCTGCAGGGGGGAGTGACGAATGAACGCACAAACCGGACGCATTCTGCCCGAACGCCCCCGCAGCAGCGACCAGCTCGACTTCTTGTGGTTCCTGCCCACCGGGGGCGACGGCCGCTATCTCGGCGCCGGGCAGGGCACGCGGCAGAACGACAACCGCTACCTGCGCCAGATCGCCCAGGCGGCGGACCAGCTCGGCTATCACGGCGTGCTGCTACCAACCGGGCGCGGCTGCGAAGATGCCTGGATCACCGCCGCCACCGTCGCACCGTTTACCGAGCGGCTGCGCTACCTGGTGGCGCTGCGGCCCGGCGCCGTGGTGCCCGGCGAGGCCGCCCGCGCCGCCGCCACCTTCGATCG
>CAXTNN010000487.1:0-2208 GCA_964245545.1 uncultured Acetobacteraceae bacterium
CACCCGCCCCGTGGCGGCGCGCCGCAGCCGGGCGCTGTTCGACCTGTGCGCCGGGTTCGTCTACTCGCAGGTGCTGGCCGCCTGCGTCGAGCTCGACCTGTTCCGCCTGCTGGCCGCCGGGCCGCAATCGGCCGAGTGGCTGGCGCGGCGGCTCGACCTTCCGCTCCCCGCCGCCACCCGCCTGTTGCTGGCTGCGCGCTCGCTGCGCCTGGTGTCCCGCCGCGGCGGGCGGTTCGGCCTGGGGGTGCTCGGCGCCGCCATGCTTGGCAACCCCGCCGTGGCCGCCATGGTGCGGCACCATGCCCTGCTGTACACCGACCTGCAGGACCCGTTGGCGCTGCTGCGGGGCCAGCGCGCCGGGTCGCTCGGGCAGTTCTGGCCCTATGCCGCCGGTGAGCCGGCCGACGGCGCGGCCGTGGATGGCTACAGCGCGCTGATGGCCGAGTCCCAGGCCCTGGTCGCCGCCGACGTGCTGGACGCAGCCCCGCTCGCCAGCATGCGCTGCCTCCTGGATGTGGGCGGCGGCGATGGCGCCTTCCTGCTTGCCGCCGCCGCCCGCGCGCCAGACCTGCGGCTGATGCTGTTCGACCTGCCGCCGGTGGCCGAGCGTGCCGCCGCCCGGTTTGCGCAGGCTGGCCTCGCTGCCCGCGCCACCACGGCTGGCGGCAGCTTTCGCACCGGCCCCTTGCCCACCGGCGCCGACGCGATCTCGCTGGTGCGGGTTCTGCATGACCATGACGACGCGGTGGCCGCGGATTTGCTGCAACGCGCCCGAGTCGCCCTGCCGCCGGGCGGGCAGATCCTGGTGGCCGAGCCGATGGCCGAGACACGCGGCGCCGAACCGGTCGGCCATGCCTATTTCGGCTTCTACCTGCTGGCCATGGGCAGCGGCCGGCCCCGCAACGCCGGGGAAATCACCGCCATGCTGCGCGCTGCGGGCTTTCACAGCGTCCGTGAGCGCCCGACCCGGCGTCCCCTGCTGGTCCGCCTCATCACCGCCCAAACGTATGTGTAAATCATAGTTGACGGATGTAGGCGTCTATGTAGAGTGACACTTACATAAGGCCTGCATCCAGAACAGGGAGAGCGCGACAGTGGATACCGTCGCAGTCGTGCTTGAAGCACCCGAGCGCCTTGCCGTCGCACCGCTCACCCTGGCGTCCCTCACCGATGCCGACGTGCTGGTGGACGTCGCCTTTTCCGGCATCAGCACCGGCACCGAGCGGTTGTTGTGGTCCGGGCGCATGCCGCCGTTCCCTGGCATGGGCTATCCGCTGGTCCCCGGCTACGAGGCGGTGGGGCGGGTGGCCGTCGCCGGGCCGCACTCCGGGCTCGCGGTTGGGCAGACGGTGTTTGTGCCCGGCGCCAAATGCTTCGGCGAGGTGCGCGGCCTGTTCGGCGCTGCCGCGTCCCGCTTGGTGGTGCCCGGCGCCCGCGCCCTGCCGCTTGCCTCCGATTGGGGCGAACGCGGCGTGCTGCTCGCCCTTGCCGCCACTGCCCAGCACGCTTTGAGCGGCGGGCTTCCGGATCTCATCGTGGGCCATGGCGTGCTTGGCCGTCTGCTCGCCCGGCTTGCGGTGGCCGCCGGCGGCCAACCCGTCGTTTGGGAGAACCACGGCGGCCGCACCAATGGCGCCGCCGGCTATTGCGTCACCCAAGCCGACGCCGACCCGCGGCGCGATTACGCCCGCATCATCGACGCCAGCGGCGACCCGGCGCTGCTTGACACGCTCATCAGCCGCCTGGCTGCGGGCGGCGAGATCGTGCTGGCCGGCTTCTACAGCGAGCGTCTCGCCTTCGCCTTCCCGCCCGCCTTCATGCGCGAGGCGCGGCTGCGGGTCGCCGCGCAATGGGCCCCCGCCGACCTCATCGCGGTGCGCGACCTGGTGGAGAGCGGCCGGGTCTGCCTGGACGGCTTGATCACCCATCATAGCGCCCCGGCCGACGCCGGGTCTGCTTACGCCACCGCCTTCGACGATCCGGCTTGCCTGAAGATGATCCTGGATTGGAGCCAACCTGCATGAACGCGACCGTGGCCCGCCCGCTTTTGGCGCAACCCAGCATGACGGAGGTGTTGCGCGCCGAAGCCGCGGTTGAGCCGGACGCCGTGGGCGGGGCGCCGCCGAAGAAGAAGACGGAGGTGATCGCCATCTACGGCAAAGGCGGGATCGGCAAGAGCTTCACGCTGGCCAACCTCTCCTACATGAT
>CAXTNN010000488.1:0-2191 GCA_964245545.1 uncultured Acetobacteraceae bacterium
GGCCCCGGCACCGCCACCAGCAGCGCCTGCGCCCCGTCCAGCGCCTCGGCACAGCTCGTTGCGAGCACCTGGCAGGGGCTCGCTTCCACCAGCCCCGTCGCCTCCAATGGCGCACCCGCCGCCAGCGCCGCCGTGCGCCGTCCCGAGGGTGACCACAGCACCGGCTCGTGCCCGTCCCGCGCCAACAGCGCCGCCGTGCCGAACCCAATGGACCCGGCGCCCAATATTGCCACCCGCATGGTTAGCTTGCCTCGCGACCTTGGGGCCGGACCGGCTCGCCCAGCGTGTGCATCAGCCGGTTGGCCCAGCCGAACAGCGCGGCGGCAAGCGTCAGGTCGAGGATTTCCGCCTCGGACAGCCCGGCCGACCGCAGCGCCGCCATGTCCGCCGCCGTCGCTTGCGGCGGGTCCTGCGCCAGGCGGTGCGCGTAGGCGGCGATCGCGGCATCGCGCGGTGCCAATGGCTGGTAAGCGCCCTCGAACACCGCCTCCATCACCTGCGGCTGCTTGGTCAAGGCGATGTGGCGCCCGGCGTGGACCGCGGCGCAGTAGATGCAGCGGTTGACCACCGACGCCGCCGTGGCCGCCAGCTCCCGTTCCGCGCGCGAGGCGCCGCCGCGGGCGTACATGATGCCGTTGAACAGCGGTGTGCGCTGCGCCAGCGACTCGGGGTCATGCGCCAGCACCAGCACGTAGTCGGAGATCGCCGTCCCGGATGGCGTTTCCCGCAGCGCTTCGCGCTGCGCCGGGCTGGCGGCCTCGAGCGACACCGGCGGCAGGTAGGGCCGCCACTCCAGCGGCTCGGCGGTGAACTCGCGCACCACGGGGCTCACGCCGCCGCCCCCATCAGCCGCAAGCCGGCGATCAGGCGAAGCTGGTAGCTGAGGAAGGCGATCACCTGCGACAGCCGCACGATGTCGGCCGGGGCCACGCCGGCGTCCTGCAAGGCGGCGATGTCGGCCGCCGAGGCTTGCCGCGGCTCGGCCGTCACCAGGTCGACATGGCGCAGGATGGCTTGCCGCCGGGGATCGGACCCATCCGTGTCCGGCTCGTAGTACGACGCCGCTGCTTCATAATGCGCCGCCAGCCGCTCATCTCCGCCGAGCCGGGCCATGCGGGCGCCCAAGGCCAGGCGCAGCCCCGGTGGCAGGCCGCCCGGGTCGGCGGGGGTGAACACGGCCTGGTAGTTCGCCTGGCTCGCCGCCAGCAACCCCGCCCGCGCGGCCAGCGCCACGGCCAGCGGCGAGCCCGGTGCGACCTCAACCATCTGCTCGATCACGCCTGCTGCCATGCCGCCCCCTTCACCACGCCGGGCCGCACTGTGCGGGCAGGCCCGGCGCCTGGCAAATTTGAACCGGCGGCGGCGGCGACGCTATGATGCTGCCATGCACAACCCCATTGCAACCGGGCTCCCCGCCCTGGAAGCCCGGCTGCAGCAGGACCTGGCCTGGCTGGAGCTGCCGCCGCGCAACTGGGTGCCGCCGCGCGAACTCGCGGGCCGGCCGGTGTTCGACGCCGTGGTGGTCGGCGCCGGGATGTGCGGGCTGGCCGCCTGCGCCGCGCTGATCCATGGCGGCATCCGCAACGTGGTGGCGCTCGACGCGGCGGGCGAGGGCGTGGAAGGCCCCTGGGTCACCTTCGCGCGCATGCAGACGCTGCGTTCGCCCAAGACCCTCACCGGCCCGGCGCTGGGCCTGCCGGCGTTGACCTTCCGGGCCTATTACGAGGCCCGTTTCGGCGTCGAAAGCTGGGACGCGCTGGGCAAGATCCCGCGCCCGCTCTGGATGGAGTACCTGGTTTGGTACCGCCGGGTGCTGAACCTGCCGGTGCGCAACGAAGTGAGGCTGACCGACGTGCAGCCGATCGGCGGCGACATGCTCGACCTGGCCGTGACGACGCCGGAGGGTCCGCGCCGCCTGCTCGCCCGCCGCCTGGTGCTGGCCGGGGGGCGGGACGCACTGGGCGGCCCGTTCGTGCCGCCGGTGGCGCAGGAGGTGCCGCACCCCTTCTGGTCCCATTCCGCCGACCCTATCGATTTTGCCGCCTTGCGCGGCCGCCGGGTCGGCGTGGTGGGCGGCAGCGCTTCGGCCATGGACAACGCCGCCACCGCCCTGGAAGCCGGCGCCGGCGCCGTGGACCTGTTTATCCGCCGCGCCGACATCCCCCGCGTCAACAAGCTTACCGGCATCGGC
>CAXTNN010000489.1:0-2178 GCA_964245545.1 uncultured Acetobacteraceae bacterium
CACGAGGGCCGCCGTGGCGCCAGGCGGCGCGGTGTCGGTCTGCATGGCGCCGCCTCCGGTGGGGGGTTGCAAGTCGGTGAACGATAGCCCGGTGGCCGCCACGATCGCCGCCCAGTGCTTGGACGGGACGGCACGCGCTTGGCGCCACTTCCGGATCGCCTCAGTGCCGACGCCGGTGAGCCGCGCGGCAGCATCGGTGCCGCCAAGACGGACCAAGATGTCTTCGACTTGGATCATGCGGCCACTATGTGGGAAAAAACTTCCCATTGCAATCTTTGTGGGATGCCGAGCAGGGGGTTCCTGTATAACGAGTGACCGCGCTGCTCCTAGACGCGTGCGCCGTACTATAGGTTGCCAGCGGTGCCAGGCTTTCGCCCGTAGCGGAACGGGTCGTTGAGCACGCTGCCAGGCGCAACGAAGTGTACGTTTCGGCGGTGACGGCGTGGGAACTGAGTCATCAGTTTGCCCGTGGGTGAATAAGGCTTGCCGACTCCGCGGCTGGGCTTGCGTCCTGGTATGCTGCCTTGCTTGCGAAGCCCGGCTTTGCCTCCCTGCCGCTCACCGCAGAGGTCGCGTTGGCGGCTGCAATCCTTCCCGGCCTCGACCATCGTGACCCGGCGGACCGCTTCCTGATCGCCACCGCCAGGCACATGAACACTCCCCTGGTCACGCGCAACCGTGTCATGCTGCGCTATGCCGACGCTGGCCATGTCCGGAATGTTCCCTGCTGAAGAGAGACCATGACCCTCCGCACCCAATTCTCCGACGCCCTGAAGGCCTCCATGCGCGCCGGTGACAGCGCGCGGACCTCTACGTTGCGGATGATCCTAGCCCGCGTGAAGGACATCGACATCGCCGCCCGCCCCGCGCCGGCCGTGCCGGACGACGCCATCCTGTCCGCCCTGCGCGGCATGGTAAAATCCCGCCGCGAGTCGGTGGCGCTGTACCATCAGGGCCACCGCGAGGACCTGGTGGCCAAAGAAGAGGCCGAAATCGCGGTGATCGAAGGCTTCCTGCCGCAGCAGATGGACGAGGCGGCCATTGCCGCCGCCGTGGCCGACGCCATTGCCGAAACCGGCGCCGCCGGGCCGAAGGACATGGGCCGGGTGATGGCGGCGCTGAAGGCCAAGCACGCCGCCAGCCTCGATCTCGGCCGCGCCACCCCCCTGGTAAAGGCCCGGCTCGCCGCCCAAGCGGTCGGATAATGCCGCTCCCCCCCACTTTCCTGGACGAGCTGCGCGCCCGCACGCCCATGGCCGCCTTGGTCGGGCGCCGTGTGAAGCTGGCGCGGTCGGGCAAGTCCTGGAAAGGCTGCTGCCCGTTCCATGGCGAGAAGACCGCCTCCTTCTACGTCTACGATGACGGCTATCATTGCTTCGGCTGCGGCGCGCACGGCGACGCCATCGGCTTCGTCATGCAAAGCGAGGGCGCTGCCTTTATCGAGGCGGTGGAACGCCTGGCCGGAGAAGCCGGATTGGAGGTGCCCAAAGCCTCCCCACAAGCCGCAGACGCCGAGCGGCAGCGCTTGGGCTTGGCGGAGGTGCTGGAGCGCGCCGGCGAAAGCTTCGTCCGCCGCCTGCACGCGCCGGAAGGGCGGGAGGCGCTGGCCTATTTTTACAGCCGCGGTCTGACCGAGGACACCATCCGCCGCTTCGGGCTAGGCTGGTCGGGCGCGGGCAGGGGCGATTTGGTAGCCGAACTGGGCCGCACCGGAATCGACCCGGCGCGGCTCGCTGAAGCGGGGCTGCTGCAGTCGCGCGAGGACGGCGCGCTGCGGGAACTTTTTTACAGCCGGGTCATGTTCCCGATCCGGGATCGCCGCGGCCGCGCCATCAGCTTCGGCGGCCGCACCCTGGGCGACGCCAAGCCAAAATACATCAACGGTCCCGAAACGGCGCTCTTTGCCAAGTCCCGCACCCTCTACGGGCTGGACGAGGCGCGCGAAGGCGCCCGCAGGCCGCCGGGTGTGATCGTGGTCGAGGGCTACATGGACGTGATCGCTTTGCACCAAGCCGGCTTCCGCGGCGCCGTTGCCCCCCTTGGCACGGCATTGACCGCCGGGCACTTGGAGGAGCTGTGGCGCCTGTCCGACGCGCCCACGCTGTGCTTTGACGGTGATGCCGCCGGCGCCCGCGCTGCCGCCCGCGCCGCCGAACTTGCCTTGCCGCTGCTGGCCCC
>CAXTNN010000490.1:0-2166 GCA_964245545.1 uncultured Acetobacteraceae bacterium
CTGGCCGCCGCCCTGGCCGATGCTGCCCGGGCCGTGCGCACCTGCAGCCAGTGCGGCAACCTCGACAGCCGCGACCCCTGCACCCTTTGCGCCGACGGGGGGCGTGACCGCTCGCTGGTCTGCGTGGTCGAGGGCGTGGGCGATGTGTGGGCGCTGGAGCGGGCGGCGGTGCATCGGGGGCTTTACCACGTGCTGGGGGGCACCCTGTCGGCGCTGGCCGGGGTGACGCCGGAGGACCTCAACCTGCGGCCGCTGTTCACCCGGGTCGCCGCCGGAGGTGTGGCGGAGGTGATCCTGGCGCTGAGTGCCACCGTGGATGGCGCCAGCACGGCGCACTACCTGGCGGAACGGCTGCAGCCCACCGGCGTGGCCGTCACCCGGCTGGGTCAGGGCATGCCGATCGGCGGGGCGCTGGACGTGCTGGATGACGGCACGCTCGGCGCTGCGTTGCGGGCCCGGCGGCCGGCGTGAGCCTTACGGCAGCCGCGTGGGGACGGCGCTGATGCTGTTGTAGGGCGAGCCGTTGATCAGCTTGGTGCTGACGACGGTGTAGACCAGCACGCCCTTCTCCGCGTCCACCGCGCGATGGACCTGGAACGTCTTGAAGAACAGCGAGGCCGAGGTGAAGGCGATCACCTCCGACTTCGGCAGGCCGGCCGGGATGGTGACGGGTCCGACGGCGCGGCAGGCGATGGAGAACCGGCTTGGGTCCTCCGCCAGGCCGACGCCGCCCTTGATCCCGCCGGTTTCGGCGCGCGACAGGTAGCAGGAGACGTTGGCCACTTTGGGGTCGTCATAGCGGTCCACCACGATGCGGTCGTCCGGGCCGAGCCAGCGGAAGTTGGTGTTGATGGAGTCGATTTGGGTCTGCGCGGCGGCTGGCAGGGCTAGCGCCCCCAGTGCGAGCAGGATGGGGGCAAGCAGGGTGGGGATGCGCACGTGGTTTGCTCCAGGCTGCAGGGCTGGTTGACTGCGGCTCTCGCCGTCTGCTCAGCGCGGGGCTATCGTAGAGCCCTGGCCATGCGATGGGAACATCCAGGAGGGCTCGCCTTGAACCGTCGCCTGTTCGGCCGCAGCGGCTTGGTTGCCCTGTTCACCGCACCCCTCCTGGCCCGTGCCGAAGCCCCGCGGGGGCACCGCATGGTGTTCCATGTCGGCAGCGATGACGCCGGCACCATGGGTGAGGCGCTGAACAACATCGTCAACGCTGCGACATACTACCGGCAGGCGGGGCAAGCCGTGGCGATCGAG
The DNA here is from genome assembly GCA_964245545.1 of uncultured Acetobacteraceae bacterium. GTDB lineage: Bacteria > Pseudomonadota > Alphaproteobacteria > Acetobacterales > Acetobacteraceae > LMUY01. The sequence goes on from CAXTNN010000490.1 coordinate 1,252, forward strand.
CTGGTCGCCAATGGCGGCGGCTACACCATGCTGCGGGCCGACCGCTCGCCGGTGAAGGAGCGCATTGCCGACGTCCACCAGCAGTACCCGTTTGTGGTGTTCTCCGCCTGCGCCAACAGCCGCCGCGGCTTCGCCCGCGCCGAGAACAAGGCGCCGGAGGACATCCCCGAGCTGCCCGAGGCCACGGACGTGCCCTCCGGCGTGGTGCGGCTGAGTGAGCTGCAGGAACAGGGCTGGAGCTACATCAAGGTGTAGTGGACCCAGTGCGGTTGCCGGCCTAGCCTCGCCCCCATGGCATTGCCGTTCACCTGTGAGAAGCAGCCGGCTACCGGCTCCCGTGGCACCGTGGTGACCAACCATCCGCTGGCCTCGGCGGCTGGGATGCAGGTGCTGCTGGAGGGCGGCAACGCGGTGGACGCGGCGGTGGCGGCGCTGTTTGCGCTCACCGTGGTGGAGCCGATGATGGTGGGCGTGCTGGGCGGCGGGCTGACCCATATCCGCCTGCCGGACGGGCGCCACGTGGTGCTGGACGGGATGAGTGCCGCACCGGCGGCGGCCCACCCCGGGATGTTCGGCGCCGAGGCGGTGGCGGCGCGGGCCAACCTGGTAGGGCCGCTGGCGGTGGCGGTGCCGGCGGCGCTGCTGGCCTGGTGCACGGCGCTCGAGCGCTACGGCACCGTGCCGCTGGCTGACGCCCTCGCCCCGGCGCTGCGCCTGGCCGAGCGCGGTTTTACGGTGACGCCATACTTGGCAGACTGCATCACCGATGGCGCGGCCGACCTCCAGCACGACCCCGACCTGGCCGCCCTGCTGCTGTCGGGGGGTGCGCCGCTGGCGGCGGGGGAGCGGCTGCGCCGCCCCGTCTACGCCCACACGCTGCGGGCGATTGCGGCGGGCGGGGCGGCGGCGCTGCAT
>CAXTNN010000491.1:0-2161 GCA_964245545.1 uncultured Acetobacteraceae bacterium
GGTAAACACCGATCCAGCCAGGGCCGCATCAAAGCCGTCAGCGGCATGGGCGGCGGCGACCATGCAGGGCAGCAGCCCCAGCAACAGGATCAGCAGCCAGCCGCGCCTCACAGCCGCCGGGATGGCTTGCGCCGGGCGAGGCTTCCGGCCCCGTCGCTCCCGGCGGCCAGCCCCCCGCCGCCACTGGCGGCCAGCCCAAAGCTCAGCCCCCCAGTCACCGGGCTCGCCTCCGCCAGCCGCACCTCGATCGGCTGCGCCAGGCGGAAGCTGAGCTGGGTGCGGCGGCCGGTCAGCGTCTTGCTGGCCTCGTCGTGCAGCCAGAAATCGTCCGGCAGTGCCGACATCGGCAGCAGCCCGCTCGCCCCCGTCTCCGCCAGCGTTACGAACAGGCCGAATTTGGCAACCCCCGACACCCGGGCGGCAAACACGGCGCCCGTCTTGTCGGCCATATAGGCGGCCAAGTAACGATCCACAGCATCGCGTTCGGCCAAAGCGGCCCGGCGTTCCGTGGCAGTAATGTGCTCCGCCGTGTCCGGCAAGCGCGCCGCCTCGCCATCGGCCAGCCCATCCGGCCCGGCCTGGAGCCCGCGGATCAGCGCGCGATGGACGCATAGGTCGCTGTAGCGGCGAATCGGGCTGGTGAAATGCGCATAGCGGGGCAGAGCCAACCCGAAATGTCCTAGGTTGTCAGGCGAATACTGCGCCTGGCTCTGTGACCGTAGCACGACTTCATTGACAAGTGGTGCCATCTCCGTGTCCGCCACCTGGCGCAATACGGCGTCCAGATCGCGCGGATGCACGGAGCCCTGCGGCGGCAGCGACAGGCTCATGCCGTGAAGAAACGACCGCAGCGCCTCCATCTTCTCGTCCGACGGCGGCGCGTGGACGCGGTACATGCAGGGCAGCCGCATCGCCTCCAGCGCCTCGGCGGCGGCGACGTTGGCCAGCACCATGAACTCCTCGATCAGCCGGTGGCTGTCCAGCCGCGGCCGCGGCGTGATGGCGGCCACCTGCCCGGCGTCGTTCAGCGTCACCCGGCGCTCCGGTAGGTCGAGATCGAGCGTGCCGCGCGCCTGCCGGGCGGCGAGCAGGGCGCGGAAGGCGGCATAAAGCGCAGGCAGCGGCAGATCCAAGTCGCCGCCCGCGTCCTGCGCCATCTGCACCTGCTCATAGGTGAGCCGGGCGGCCGATCGCATCAATCCGCGGCCAAAGCGATGCGCGGTTTTGCGCCCGCCGGCGTCCACCCGCATGTCCACGAACAGGCAGCCACGCTCCTCGCCGGGCCGCAGGCTGCACCAGCCGTTGGACAACGCTTCCGGCAGCATCGGCACCACGCGGTCGGGGAAATACACGCTGTTGCCCCGCTCCCACGCGCTGCGGTCGAGCGGCGACCCCGTGGGGACGTAATGCGCCACATCCGCAATCGCCACCACCAGCCGGTGCCCGTCGCCGTCGGGCTCGGCGAACACGGCGTCATCGAAGTCGCGCGCGTCCTCCCCGTCGATGGTGACCAACGGCAGCGCGCGCAAATCCTCCCGCGTGCCGAGCGGCACCGGCCCGGCGGCGGCGGCCTGTTCCAACGCTTCGGGCGGGAACACGTCCGGAATGTCGTGGGTGTGGATGCACACCAGGCTGACCGAGCGCGCATCCCCCAGGCGCCCAAGCCGTTCCACCACCCGGGCCGATTTCAGCCCGTACATCCGGCTGGGCAGGGGCGCCGCCAGCACGATCTCGCCGTCCTGCGCCCCCTCCACGTCGCCGGGCGCCACCTGCCAATCCGCCTTCTGGCGCCGGTCGGTCGGCTGGATGCGCCCGCCCGCCGGCCCGGCGTGAAACACCCCCAAGACGCGGCCCGGGGCGTCGGTCAGCCGCTTGAGGGTGCGGCCCTCATATTTCCCGCCGCCGATCGGGCGCAGCCTCGCCAGCACCCGTTCCCCCGGGGCGAGTGCCGGGGTGTCGCGGCGTTCCGGCGCCATCAGGACCGTCGGCGCCGGCCCGTCCCCGTCCCATTGCACCGGGCGGGCAATCGGGTCGCCGGCGGCATCGGTGCCGGTGACTTGCACGATCGTCGCGGCCGGCAACCTGCCCGGCGCGGCAAACCGCCGATGCCCGGCCGGCGCGATGACGCCTTCCACCGCCAGGTCCTTGAGCAGCCCGCGCA
>CAXTNN010000492.1:0-2158 GCA_964245545.1 uncultured Acetobacteraceae bacterium
GTGTGCGGCCCCGATGGGGCTGGGCGTGGCCCTGACCACGGGGCAGCGCACCGTGGTGCTGGACGGGGATGGGGCGGCGCTGATGAAGCTTGGTGCCCTGGCAACGATCGGCGCCTATCAGCCCCCCGGCCTGCTTCACGTGGTGCTGGATAACGGGGTGCATGATTCGACCGGTGGCCAGGCGACGGTTTCGCCCACTGTGGATTTCGCCGGCGTGGCCCTGGCCTGCGGCTACGCCCACGCCTTCACCTGCGACAGCGCCGCCGGGTTCGACGCGGCGTTCGCGCAGGCGCTGGCCACGACGGGGCCGGCTTTGCTGCACGCGCGCATCCGCCCCGGCTCGCTTGCGGTTCTCGGCCGCCCGACGGTGGCGCCGCACGAGGTGGCCCAGCGCTTCCGCGCGTTCCTGCGTCAGCGCGCGGCCTGATCCGGGCCATGCGCCGCCATGAACGCTCCAACCGCCGCCAGGGCGCGCGCCATGTCGCTGGGGCCGATCGCGCCGATGCAGCCGATCCGGAAACTCGGCTCGCGCGTCAGCTTGCCCGGGTAGATCACCACGCCGCGTTCGGCCAGGAAGGCGTAGAACCGGTCAAACGCGAACCAGCCGCCCCGTGGAATGCGGAAGGTGACGATCACCGGCGCCTGAATCTCCGGGCCGATGATGGGCTCGAAACCGTGCTCCCGCATGCCGCGCACCAGCAGGTCGCAATTGGCTCGGTAGCGGGCATGGCGGGCTGCAATGCCCCCCTCCGCTTCGAGCTGGTCGAGGGCGGCAGACAGGGCGGCCACCACCTGCACTGGCGGGGTGAAACGCCATTGCCGGGTCGTTTCGAAGCCGCGCCACTGCTCCCACACATCCAGGCTGAGGCTGACGCTGTTGCCCTCGCAGCGCGCTAGATGAGCGACTTCGGCGATAACGAAGCCCAGCCCAGGCACGCCTTCCAGCCCTTTGTTGGCCGACCCGACCAGGGCGGTGAACGGGGCGGCGGCGCCATCGATTGGCACGGCGCCAAAGGAGCTCATCGCGTCCACGATCAGGCGGCGCCCGGCGGCCCGGACGGCGGCAGCGATCGGTTCCAACGGGTTCAGCAGCCCGCTGGTGGTCTCGCAATGCACCAGCGCCACGTCGGTGAGCGAGGCGTCGGCGGCCAGCGTGGCGGCGACGGCGGCCGGGTCGATTGCTTGGTCCTCCGCCACGTCCAGCACATCCCCCAAGCGGCCCAACCGGCCGGCCATGGCCGCGATGCGGCGGCCGTACGAGCCGTTGACCAGGACCAGCAATTTGCCGTCGCGCGGCACCAGCGAACCGATTGCGGCCTCCACGGCAAAGGTGCCGCTGCCTTGCATCGGCACTCCGGCATGCGTGCCCGGCACGCCGGCGAGGGCGGTCAGCCGGCTACGGATCGACTCCGACAGGGCGATAAAGGCGCCGTCCCGCGAGCCCCAATCGCGAGGGAGCGCTGCCCGGGTCGCGTCGGAGGTGGTCAGCGGGCCGGGGGTGAGCAGCAGCGTCTTGACGGGGTCGGGCATGCTGCCGCCGTATCGCAAATGACGGGCCGGCACCAGGAGCGGCCGCGGTGAAGATCAGCGTCCTGATCGCCGGGCTGGCCGGGCTCGGCCTGGCGGTGTGGCTGCTGGCGAGCTACGGGCTGGGTCGCATCCTGGACCTGCTCGGCCAGGCGGGCTGGGGCGGGATCGCCGCGGTGATTGCCTTCCACCTGGTTCAGATCGTGTTTTCCGCCGCCGGCTGGCGCGAGATCACCGGGCCGGTCACGCGGCGCCCCACGCTCGGCGGCTACTGCGCGCTGCGCTGGATCCGCGAGGCGGTCAACAACCTGCTGCCCGTGGCACAGATCGGCGGCGAGTTCGTCGCCGCCCGCCTGCTGCAGCGCCGGGCTATGCCGCTTGCCCCGGCCATCGCAGGCACGGTGGCGGACCTGACGATCGAGATGGTGACGCAGATCTTCTTCACCCTGTTCGGGCTCGGCCTGCTGCTGCACAGCGTCGGCGTGGGCGGCCTGTCCAGCGACGTGGCCAGCTTTGTGCTGATCGCCACGCTGGTCGCGGCCGGCTTCCTCGGCGCGCAATGGTTCGGCCTCGCCCGGGTGTTTGAAAAGGCCCTGATGCGGGTCGGCCGGGCGCTGGGGGAATGCGGCCT
>CAXTNN010000493.1:0-2155 GCA_964245545.1 uncultured Acetobacteraceae bacterium
GCCTGGCCTGGGCGCGCAGCTCAGCGCGGCGCTGGCCCGCATCCTCGCCGCCTGGCCAGCCGGGCTGCCGCGCGGCCACATCCATGCCGACCTGTTCCCCGATAACGTGTTCTTCCTGGACGGCCGCTTGTCCGGGCTGATCGACTTCTACTTCGCCGCCACCGACCTGCTGGCCTATGACCTTGCCGTTTGCCTGAACGCCTGGTGCTTCGAGACCGACATGGCGTTCAACGTGACCAAGGCGCGGGCGCTCTTGCGCGGCTACGGCGCCCGCCGCGCACTGTCGGAGGCGGAGCGGGCGGCCTTGCCGGTGCTGTGCCAGGGCGCTGCCATCCGCTTCCTGCTCACCCGGCTGTTCGACTGGGTGAACACCCCCGCCGGCGCGCTGGTCACCCGCAAGAACCCGCTCGAGTATCTGGGGCGGCTGCGCTTCCACCTCGCGGCGCCGGACGAGCACGCCTATGGCCTCTGACACGCCGGAGCGGGTGGAGATCTGGACCGACGGCGGCTGCAAGCCCAATCCGGGGCCGGGCGGCTGGGCGGCCGTGCTGCGCTTCCGCGGCACCGAGCGCGAGCTGTCCGGCCAGGAGCCCGCCACCACCAACAACCGCATGGAACTCACCGCCGCCGCGGCCGCATTGGAAGCCCTGACCCGGCCTTGCACCGTCGTGCTGCATACCGACAGCGAATACGTGCGCAATGGCATCACCCGCTGGCACACCGGTTGGGTGCGCAAGAACTGGCGCACCGCCGCCGGCGACCCGGTGGCCAACATGGACCTATGGCAGCGCCTGCTCGCCGCCGCCAAGCCGCACCAGGTGGAGTGGAAGTGGGTGCGCGGCCACGCCGGGGACGTGATGAACGAACGGGTCGACGTGCTGGCAACGCGGGCGCGCCAGGGCGGCTAGGTCGCGCTAGAGTTTGGCGAGCAACTTCACCGCATGACCTTTCCCGTCATGGCGGATTTGCCCTAACAGGGTGCTGAAAAGTCCAGCGGTGTGGAATTCTGTTCTATCACGTCATGGCCGGGCTCGACCGGCCATCCACGCAGCGCCGACAATTCTGGCGAAGCATCTGGGGAAACACTATACCTCGCTTGGTGTGGCCGGACGTCGTGGATGCCCGCGTCAAGCGCGGGCATGACACAATGGGATGTTGTTCTACCCTGTGGGTATTTTCAGCAGCCTGCTGATGCTCAAACACCGGCCAAGGCGGGCGCGGCGCCCCCTTTGCTGCTGGAGGACGCGGACGCAACGGGCGCCTTCGCCGGCTCGGCGGCGCCGGCCTCCCGCTCCTTCAAGCAACCGAGCAGGGTGGCGGCCACGGTTTGCCGCATCGCCGGCCCGGTGAGCACGTGGTCCAGGCCAGGCACCACCTTCATTTGCACGCCGGCAAACCGCCCCGCGCCTCCCTTGGTGCGGCCGAACGCCTGCTGCATGGCCGCCAACCCCTCATCTCCCGCGGCAAACAGGAACAGCGTCTGCGCACCGCGGCGCGACAGCAAGCTCAGCGCCCGGCATGGAAAGCTGCGCAACATCGGCACGGCCGGCTGGGCAATACGCTCCAGCAACTTGTCCCAAAGCCGGCCCGCAAGCGCGGCGGCGACCCGATGGGCGGCAATCTCGCCGGCCAGCAGGCGGCGCCAGAAAGCGGCCTCGCCAAGCTGCGCCAGGCAATGCCTCGGCAGGTCCCGTAGCCGCTGCTCGTGCCAGCGAAACGTCGGGAGATTGACCAGCAGCAGCGTGTCGATACGCGCATCCGCCAAAGCGCCATGAAACGCATGGTAGGCCCCGGAACACAGGCCATGGACGGCGAAGCGGGAGTAGCCATGCCGCTCCAGAGCGTCGGCCGCTGCGGTGATGTCGGCCGACCGGGTGGCATCAAACAGCGGCCCGAGCGCGTCCTCCCGCCCCTCCGGCCCGTCGCTGTCGCCGAGCCCGGCAAAGTCGAACCGCAAGGAGGCAAAGCCGGCGGCGGCCAGGCTGCGGGCCAGCTCGACGCCGAACCGGGCCAGGCCGTAATGCGGGCTGCGCCCCGTGTTGAGAATGAGCACGGCACGGCGCCCAGGGGCGGCGGCCGCGCCGGCCGGCTGGCATAGCAAGCCCACCAGCCGGCCGCCGGGCCCAAAGCGCAACACCGCCTCGCAGCACTCGCC
>CAXTNN010000494.1:0-2149 GCA_964245545.1 uncultured Acetobacteraceae bacterium
CCGTCCGCCATGCGTTGCTCGGTGACGATGTCGGGCGCCGGCGGACGGGCGGGGATGGTGCCGAGATTGGGGTAGGGCTCGTCCGCACCGGGCGGAGGCGGGCGCTGCTGCGCGATCTCGCCGCCCTGCAGACCATGGTAGAAATCCACCGCCGGCCCCAGCGGGTCCTGGCTGCAGCCGGCCACGCTGCCGGCCAGCCATGCCGCCAACGCCAGCCGGACCGCTTGCCGCTGCGTCCCCGTGCGACTAACTGGATGGAATAGAGCAATCATAAGCCGGTGACCGCCTCCGCGCTCGTTGCTGTGTAGCGGTGTGCGAACCCGACGGGAAGGACGACCATGCCGGATAGCGGCCATACCACCCCGCCTGCCACGCCTCCCCTGCCAGGAACCGCGCCCCATGTGCCCGATCCAGCCGCGCTGAGCCGCAGCATGGCCGATATCGCCGAGCGCTCCCAGCGCATCGTGGCGGAATGGCTGAAGCGCCAAACCCGCGAGGCGCCCAGTCTCGACCCGCTGCATATCGGCACCGCCTTTCTCGACATGACGGCCAAGCTGATCGCCAACCCGGCCGGCCTGGTGCAGGCGCAGATCGGCTTCTGGCAGGACTACATGACGCTGTGGCAGAGCACCGCCCGCCGCATGTTCGCGGGGCAGGAAGCGCCGGTGCCGCCGGTGATCCAGGCCGATCCGAAGGACAAGCGCTTCCGCGACGCGCTGTGGAACGAAAACGAGGTATTCGACTTCATCAAGCAGTCCTACCTGCTGTCAGCGCGCTACGTGCAGGAGGTGGTGGGCCGCGCCGAGGGGCTGGACGAGAAGACGGCGCAAAAAGTCGATTTCTACGCCCGCCAGTTCATCGACGCGATGAGCCCGTCCAACTTCCTGCTTACCAACCCGGAAGTGCTGCGCAAGACGGTGGAGACCGGGGGCGAGAACCTGCTGCGCGGGCTGAATAACCTGCTCAGCGACCTCGAACGCGGCCACGGCAAGCTTGCCATCAAGATGACCGACATGGACGCGTTCATGCTCGGCAAGAACATCGCCACCAGCCCGGGCCAGGTGGTGTTCCAGAACAGCCTGATGCAACTGATCCAATATTCGCCGACAACCGAGCAGGTGCTGAAGCGGCCGCTGCTGATCATTCCGCCGTGGATCAACAAGTTCTATATCCTAGACTTGCGCGCCAGCAACAGCTTCGTGCGCTGGGCGGTGGCGCAGGGCCATACCGTCTTCATGATAAGCTGGGTCAACCCCGACGAGACCATGTCGGGCAAGGGTTTTGAGGACTACATGCGCGACGGCGTGCTCGCCGCGATGGATGCCATCGAGCAGGCCACCGGCGAGCGGGACGTGAACGTCATCGGCTACTGCCTGGGCGGGACGTTGCTGGCCTGCACGCTGGCATGGCTGAGAACGGCCAGTGCGCCGTGGCCGGACGAGCGCATCAAGACCGCGACCTATCTGGTGACCATGATGGATTTCGCCGAGGCGGGCGAGCTCAGTGTATTCATCGACGAAGAACAGTTGGCGACGCTCGAAGGCAAGATGCAGCGGGATGGCGTGCTGGAGGGGGCCGACATGGCGCAAACCTTCAACATGCTGCGTGCCAACGACCTGATTTGGTCGTTCGTGGTGAACAACTACCTGCTGGGCAACGAGCCGTTCCAGTTCGACCTGCTGTACTGGAATGCCGATTCTACCCGGATGCCGGCGCGGATGCACAGCTACTACCTGCGCAACATGTATCACGCCAACAAGCTGGCGCAGGGCGAGCTGGAACTGGCTGGCGAGCGGATCGACCTGGGCGTGGTGCAAACCCCCGCCTACTTCATCAGCACCCGCGAGGACCACATTTCGCCCTGGCGCAGCACCTATCGCGGCACCCAGTTGCTGGGTTCGCGCGTGGACGGCGACGTGCGGTTCGTGCTGGCGGCCAGCGGGCATATCGCCGGCGTGGTCAACGCCCCCGGCAGCGGCAAATACAGCCACTGGGTGAACGAGGCGCTGCCGCCGACGCCCGAGGCGTGGTTCGCCGGGGCGCAGGAGCTCGCCGGGTCGTGGTGGCCCGATTGGCAGCGCTGGGTGGCAGCGCACGGCGGCGAAACAGTGCCGGCGCGGCAGCCTGGCGACGGCGCCCTCACCCCCAT
>CAXTNN010000495.1:0-2141 GCA_964245545.1 uncultured Acetobacteraceae bacterium
GCATCGAGATCCAGTATCTCCGCGACCCGTACTCGCAGGCTGCGGCCGGCGCGGGCGCGGCCGGTGATACGGCGCCAGGTGGGTTCGGGCCACTGCCAGGGCGGGCCTTCCGGATGGGTGTCGCTCATCGGCACAGGCTAAAGCGCTTTGCGCCGGGGTGGAAGCGGCTGAAGCAAGGCGGACGGTGGTGCGCGTCACGGCCGCAGGAGGGACCGGGCGAGCGCATCCTGCCAGCCGCGATACTTGGCCTCGCGCAGGCCCGGCGGCATCGTGGGGGCAAACCGCTGCCCGGCCGACCATTGCGCGGCGAATTGGGCCGGCTCGTCATACAGCCCGGCGGCATGGCCGGCGAGATAGGCGGCGCCTAAGGCCGTGGTCTCCAGGCAAGCCGGGCGGTCCACGGGTGCGGCCAGCATGTCGGCGAGGAACTGCATCGTCCAATCGCTCGCCGTCATGCCGCCATCGACGCGGATCACCGGCTGTGCGCCGGACCACCCGGCCGGCAGATCGGCCTGCATGGCGGCCAGCAGGTCGCGGGTTTGATAGGCCACGCTCTCCAGCGCCGCGCGGGCCAGCTCGCGCCGCGTGGTTCCCCCCGTCATGCCGACCAGCAAGGCACGCGCCTCGCTGTCCCAGTGTGGCGCGCCGAGGCCGACGAAGGCGGGCACGAGGTAGACATCCTGCGCCGGGTCGGCGGCTTCGGCCAGCGCGCCGGTGTCCGCCGCCGAGCCGATCAGCCCCAATCCGTCGCGCAGCCACTGCACGGCGGCCCCCGCGACAAAGATCGAACCCTCGAGCGCGTAGCTGCGCACGCCCCCCAGTTGATACGCGACCGTGGTGAGCAGGCGGTGGCTGCTGGCGACCGCCTCCGCCCCGGTATTGAGCAGGGCAAAGCACCCGGTGCCGTAGGTGGACTTCACCATGCCGGGCTCGAAGCAGGCTTGGCCGACCAGCGCCGCCTGCTGATCCCCGGCCATGCCGCGGATGGCGATCGGGGCGCCCAGAAGCAGGCCGTCTGTCACGCCGAACTCACCCGCGCTGTCGCGCACCTCCGGCAGCATCGCAAGGGGTATGTTGAACAAAGCGAGCATGTCGCGGTCCCACTCGCCGCGGTGGATATCGAACAGCAGCGTGCGGGATGCGTTGGTCGCGTCGGTGGCGTGCACGGTGCCGCCGGTCAGGCGCCAAAGGAGGAAACTATCGACGGTGCCGAAGGCGAGGTCGCCAGCCTCGGCCGCCGCCCGCGCGCCGTCGACCGCGTCCAGCATCCAAGCGATCTTGGTGGCGGAGAAATATGGGTCGAGCCGCAGCCCCGTGCGCGCGGCCACGGGCTTGGCATGCCCTTCCTGTTCCAGCCGCTCGCACAGCGGGGCGGTGCGGCGGTCCTGCCAGACAATGGCGTTATGGATCGCCTTGCCGGTGCGCCGGTCCCACACCACGGCGGTCTCGCGTTGGTTGGCGATGCCAAGGGCGGCGATGTCGCGCGCCACCAGCCCGGCGCGCGACAAAGCCTCCCGCGCGGTGGCAAGGGCGGTGCTCCAGATGTCTTCGGGATCGTGCTCCACCCAGCCCGGCCGCGGGTAGACTTGGCGGAGTTCCTGCTGCGACGTTGCCACTGGCGCCACCGCCGAGTCGAACACCATGCTGCGGGTGGACGTCGTTCCCTGGTCGATGACCAGGATATGCCCCGCCATCGCTCTCCCCCTCCAAGATCGGCCCGAGCCGGCGATCGCGCGCCCGGCTCATGCCGGGGCCAGTTCTTCTTGGACGATATCCTGCATCGCCCTGTCGATCTCCGCAATCTGCACCGGCGGCAGCCGCAGGCCCCGCCGGGTGCGGCGCCAAACCACGTCCGCGGCGGCGCGCTGCTTGGCCTCGCTCTCGGCCACGTCGAACGCGCCGGACCAGGGCGAGTCCGCCCGGTTGCCGCAGGCCGGCCGCCGTGGGATGGGGCGGCCATGAACGCCCTCACCGGCGCCCGCATCTTCACCGGAGATGATTGGCTCGACGGCCACGCCGCCTTGGTCGATGGCGGCAGGCTCGAGGCGGTGGTCCCCGCCGCCACCCTGCCCGCCGCGATGCCCCGCACGGCGCTGGCCGGCGGAATGCTGGTGCCCGGCTTTATCGACGCCCAAGTGAAT
>CAXTNN010000496.1:0-2140 GCA_964245545.1 uncultured Acetobacteraceae bacterium
GTCACCGCGTTCAACCCTGGGCGGTCACCGCTGTTGCGGCCCCAAACGCGCGGTAAGACCGGCCCGCAGCCGCTCCAACACTCCGGGATCGAGCCTGACGGTGGGTAGGCAGAACCCGACCATGGCGTCACCCAGCACCATGATACGTGCGGCCGTCTCCTCCCAACGCTTCAGCACGTCCCAGCGCACGAGCAACACCCCAGTGCCGGACCGGCTTTCGAGGCCCTCGTCGCTGACGATGACGCGAGCGCGGAAGGCGAGCTGCGGGTCTGACGGGTCTACACCCGGCTGTGCTCGCAACATCCGGCGCAGCACCCGCCGTATCCGCGGCCGCACCAGGCTGCGTCGGAGCACCATGCTGCCAATCGTGATGCCGGCCATGACCAGCACGGAAGCGACCAAAAGGCCAGGCTGATCAAAGACCAAGTCTCCGAACACCGAGCCAAGCGATATCCCGTGCCGGTCCTCAGCCCATCCAAGTATGGTGCCGGCCGCGACCGCCACGGGGCCAAAGACGATCGCAAGCAAGACACGTAGCGCCGCGCCCTGCAGCCAGCCGGCTTTCATGGCCGGGGTCGCCAAGCAGCGCATTTGCAAAGCAAGCTGATCCTCGAGCGTGACCATCACCTCGAAGCTAAGCTCGCCCGGCGCCGTCGCCGAGTTGCTCATCTCTCTCCTCCAATGTCGCGGCCGCGAGCGCGCGGGCACTGGCAGCGCGGGCGATGACCTACCCCATCCGATCCCCACCGCAACAGCCCCACGGCCGCCCTGACGCCAGCAGCCATCCTCGTGTAGGCTCGCCCCGCGCCGCTCTTGCAGCGCGACTCGGTTCGACCCTGTATGAGGCCATACAATGCTGCTCACCCGACGCATCCTGATCGCCGCCACCGCCAGCACGCTCGCCGCACCCGCGCTGGCGCCGGGCCGCGCTCGCGCCGCCGACGCCGATGGGCGCATGAGCCTGCGCACCCTCGGCCGCGACGATGCGCCCGTCACCATGCAGGAATGGTTCTCCCTCACCTGCACCCATTGCGCCGCCTGGTCCCAGCAGGTGTTCCCCCAGGTGCAAGCCAAGCTGATCGACACCGGCAAGCTGCGCTACATCTACCGAGACTTCCCGCTCGACCAGGTCGCCCTCACCGCCGCCATGGTGGCCCGCGCCCTGCCGCCCTCCCGCTACGAGGCCTTCGTCAACACCCTGCTCGCCAGCCAGGACCGCTGGGCCTTCGCCCGCGGCGTCGACTCCACCGAGGAGCTGTTCAAGCGCGCCGCCCTGGCCGGCATGCCCCGCCCGATCTTCGACGCCACGGTCAACGACGCCGGCCTGCGCGCCGCCATCCTGGCCGAGCAGCAAATGGGCGAGGACAAGTACAAGGTCGACAGCACCCCCACCTTCGTCGTCGGCGACAAGCCCCACGCCGGCGAGCAGACCTACGACGCCATCGCCGGCTTCGTCGCCGCCGCCGCCTGAGCCCCGCTTGCCCGTCGCCTTCACCCGCCTGCGCATCGCCGGCTTCAAGAGCTTCGCCGAGCCGCAAACCGTGGAGATCATGCCCGGCCTCACCGGCGTGGTGGGGCCGAACGGCTGCGGCAAGTCCAACGTGGTGGAGGCGCTGCGCTGGGCCATGGGGGAAGGCAGCGCCCGCTCCCTGCGCGGCGGCGAAATGGACGACGTCATCTTCGCCGGGTCCGCCGCCCGCCCCAGCCGCAACCTGGCCGAAGTCGTGCTCACGCTCGAGGAGGCCGCCGGCGCCGCCCCGCCGCCGTTCCACGAAGCGCCCGAGCTGCAAATCAGCCGCAAGATCGAGCGCGGCGCCGGCAGCACCTTCCGCGTCAACGGCCGCGAGGCCCGCGCCCGCGACGTGCAGACCTTGTTTGCCGACCTGGCCAGCGGCGCCCGCTCCTCCGCCATGGTGAGCCAAGGCCGGGTCGGCACGATCATCAACGCCCGCCCCGATGAGCGCCGCGCCGTGCTGGAGGAAGCCGCCGGTATCACGGGGCTGCACGCCCGCCGCCACGAGGCAGAGCTGAAGCTGCGCGCCGCCGAAGCCAATCTCGACCGCGCGCAAGACCTGCGCACCCAGCTCGAAGCCCAGTTGGCAGCGTTGCAAAAGCAGGCCCGGCAAGCCAACCGCTGGCG
>CAXTNN010000497.1:0-2114 GCA_964245545.1 uncultured Acetobacteraceae bacterium
CCCCCTCCGCATCCAGCCAGCGCAATCCGGCAAACAGCCGCGAGGCCGCTTCCACCAGGTCACCTACTTCGCTGAGCTGGAACACCGCTCCCGCCCCGGCTAGCGGCCGCCCGAACGCCAGCAGCGCCTCGTCTCCTTCCACCGCCGCCGCCTCCAGCCGCACCGGCAGACCCGGCGCATAATGCGACACCAGCAAGCCCGGCGACCGCAGCGAGCGGGACGCCTCGGCCGCCGCCGGCGTGATGCCGCGTCCGACCGGCCCCACCACTGCTTCAAGGGCCTCCCAGGGCACGCCGCCGGGGCGCAGCAGGAACGGCGACGCGCCCGTCAGGTCCAGCACCGTGGACTCCAGGCCCACCGCGCACGGACCGCCATCCACCACGGCGGCAATCCGCCCGGCCAACCCTTCCAGCACGTGCTCGGCCGTAGTGGGGGAGACCGAGCCGGAACGGTTGGCCGAGGGCGCTGCCACCGGCCGCCCTACCGCGCGCAGCAATGCCAGCGCCACCGGATGCGCCGGCACCCGCACCGCCAGCGTGTCCAGCCCCGCCCCGGCGAGCAGCGCGACCGGGCAGGTGATCCGCCGCGGCAGCACGAGGGTAAGCGGACCAGGCCAGAATGCGGCCGCCAACCGCTGCGCCGTGGGAGAGGCCTCGACTTGGGCAAACGCCGCATCGGCATCCGGGTAGTGGCAAATCAATGGATTGAAATGCGGCCGCCCCTTGGCCTCGAACACCGCCGCCACCGCCGTGTTCCGCGTGGCATCCGCCCCGAGCCCGTAGACCGTCTCCGTGGGGAACGCGACCAGCTTGCCGGCCAGCAGCAAATGCGCCGCCGCCGGGTCATCGGGCAGGAGGCGCTGTGTCACCGGCCGTGGCAGAAGAACGGCGGGTTCTCCCACGCCGGCTTGCCATAGCGCAGCGCTCGGCCTCTTTCGTCGATCAGCCGCCCGCCAGCCGCTTCCAGCACCGCCTGTGGCCCCGCCGTGTCCCATTCCATGGTGCGGCCCAGCCGGGGGTAGAAGTCGGCGGCGCCCTCCGCCACCCGCAGGATTTTCAGCGCCGAGCCGTAATTGGCCAGGCTGGCCACCGGGAGCCCGGCCAGCAGCTCAGCCAGCTTGGCGTCATCCGCGTAATGGCGGGATGCCACCACTGTCAGCCCCTCCGCCGGCGCCGCGCGCGCGGCGATCGGCTGCTGCCCGGTCGCGGTCCGCTTCCAGGCGCCGCGGCCGACGATGCCGCCAAACAGCTCTCCCAAGGCCGGCACCGCCACCACGCCCAGCACGGGTGCGCCATGGCGTATCAGGCCGATGTTGACGGTGAATTGGTCCCGCCCGGCGGCAAACTCGCGCGTGCCGTCCAGCGGATCCACCAGCCAGTAATCGGCCGCCTCATCATGCGCCAGGCCAGCGGCGGCCTCTTCCTCCGCGATCACTTGGATGCCCGGCGTCGCTTGCCGCAGCCCGGCGGCAATCAGCGCCTCGGCTGCGTGGTCTGCCTCGGTCACGGGCGTGTCGTCACCTTTGCGCACGGTCTCGAACCCGCGCGCGCGCACGGCCAGGATCACCGCGGCGGCGCGCTCCGCCAGTCCGGCGGCACAGGCAAGCAAGGCAGTTTCATCCATTGCACCACTATGGGGCGGCCCGGCGGCGGTGGCAAAGTGCGCCGCCGCTGCTACACTTGTGAGCCTTTGTCCCCGTCCAGGAATCTCCATTGATGCTCACGGTCCATTTTGCGCCCCTGTCGCTGCCCAGTTCGGGAGCGCTCGCCCTGCTGGTGGGCGAAGGGGCTGAAACGGCCGGGTTTGCGGCCGAGCTGGACCGGGCCACCGCGGGCGCCCTGCAACGCGCCTTCGCCGCCGCCAAGTTCAGCGGCAAGAAAGGCTCCACCTGCACCGTCCTCGCTCCCGGCGCCGGGCTGTCCCGCGTGGTCGCCGTGGGGTTGGGCAAGCCAGCCGAATGCACCTCCCACGGCGTCGAGCAGGCCGGTGGCAGCGCCGCCCTGGCCCTCGGCCGGGACGGCCTGGTCGGGACGATCGACGCCCTCGGCACCTTCGCCCGGGATCCTCGCGACCTCCCTTGCTTGGGCTACACCCATTATCAGCCCGCGCAGCGC
>CAXTNN010000498.1:0-2113 GCA_964245545.1 uncultured Acetobacteraceae bacterium
GGCCGGGCACGACCAATTCGAGGGTGGGGGGGACGACGCCATGGTCGGTGAGCCAGCCGGTGAGCCAGACCTGCACCTGGTAGAACAGCACGAAAGTAACCAGCGGCAGCACGCCGATGCGGTTCAGCAGCGTGTAGAACACGTCCACGGTGACAGCGCGCGCGTTCGGCCACGTCTCGACCGGGCGCCAGCGTTCCAGCGGCAGGCAGATGGCCAGCGTGATCAGGACCTGCGCCACGCCGTAGATGGCGAACAGCGCCCAGCCATAGCCGATGTCCTCCCACTCCATGAGGCCGAACTGGTAGAGCACGGGGATGACGGCGTGCTCCTGCAGCCAGCCGGCGGCGGTGTCGAACGGGTCGATCATCGGGTGCTAAAGTTCATCGGGCGCTGACCTTCACGGGCGTGGCGGGATGGGTGTTGAGCCAGATTCCGTGGGGGGAGCGGCCGGTTTCAATCGTGGTGTATTGGCCGGTCGCGGGGTTGAGCAGGGCGACGGTGTGGGCCCAACGCCGGGTCACCCAGATGGTGCCATCGGGGGCGAAGTCCATGTCGTCGGGGCCGCCGGGCAGGGCGATGCGGCCGCGGACGGCGAGGGTTTTCGGGTCGAGGGTGGAGATGCTGCCGTCGACGCGGTTGCAGACGTAGAGGGTGTTGCCGTCGGGGGAGAGGAACAGGTTGTGGGCGCCCTTGGCGGTGGTGACGCGGCGCTCCACGGCGCCGGTGGCGGGGTTCACCACGGCCACATAGTCAGCGCCCATGATGCCGACCAGCAGCCGGCCGTCCAGCCAGAGCACGCCGGCGGGCGTCTTGCCGACGGGGGCGGTCCACTTGCTGGCGCCGGACTTCACGTCGATGGCGGTGAGGGCGTCCGTTCCCTGCAGGCTGACATAGACGGTGGCGGAATCGGGCGCGTAGTTGATGTGGCTCGGCATGCTGGCAGCGGGGATGCGGTGCTGCAGGGTGAGCGTTGCCGCGTCGTAGATGTCGATCTGGTTGCGGGCGAGCCCGGCCACGGTGAGCCATTTGCCGTCGGGGCTGAACTGGAGCTGGTAGGGGTCGCTCATCGTGGCCCGGCGCTGCACCTCGCCGGTGTCCGGATCGAGGAAGAACACGGCGTTGCCGGCCGTGTCGCCCACCAGCAGGGAGCGGCCGTCGGGCGAGAGGGCCATGTGGTGCGGCTCGCGCAGGACGGGGATGCGCTTTAGCTCGGTGCGGCTTGCCATGTCGATGACGCTGACCGAGGCGTCATTGGAGTTGAGGATGAAGGCCAGCGGCCGGGCGAGCGCCAGCGCAGGCAGGAGGCTCGGCAGCAAGGCGAGGGCGAGCAGCAGCGTCTTCATGGTCTGTCCATAGGTTGGCGGTGATTCCTACCACGGCGTGTGCGATGTGTGGGAGGGGTTTCGGCATGCTGCGGTGCACGGCTACCCGGTTGCGGATTGAGAACGGATGTTGCCATGCTGCCCCCAAATGGATGGGGAGGATCCGATGGCTGGTGCAATCGCCGTGCTGGTGGCTCTTGCAGCGTGCGTGCTGTTGCTGGGCGCCAAGGTTTTTGCCGTGTTCGGCTTTGTGGTGGCGTTCGCGATGTTCCAGTTCCCGGTTGGCATCGTTGCCATCGTTGCCTTGGGTGTGGCGCTGACATTCATATTGGCGCCGCGCCACTCTGCCGACGATGCGGTCAGCAGATCAGCTCAATCAGGAACGGCCCGCTCCGCTGGTTGGCCGCGCTGAACAGGTCGGCGAACTGAGCCAGGGTTTCGGCGCGGGCGCTCTCCACGCCCAACCCGGCGCCGATCTGGCACCAGTCTAGCTCGGGGTTGCCGAGGTCCATCATGTCCAGGGCGGTGCGGCCGGGGTTGGCGCCGACATTGGCCAATTCCATGCGCAGGATGGCGTAGGAGCGGTTGGACAGGATGACCGTGGTGACGTCGAGCCGTTCGCGCGCCTGGGTCCAGAGCGCCTGGACGGTGTAGAGGGCGGAGCCGTCGGCCTGCAGGTTGATCACGCGGCGGCCCGGGGCGCCCACGGCGGCGCCGGTGGCCAGGGGTGGGCCGTTGCCGATCGCCCCGCCCACGAGCTGGAGCCAATCATGCGGGGCGGCGGCGTGGGT
>CAXTNN010000499.1:0-2104 GCA_964245545.1 uncultured Acetobacteraceae bacterium
CGTCGGGGGCGTCGTAGTCCGCCTCGCTGTCCTCCGGGGTTGCCTCCGGGATGATGGAGACCTTGCCGTCGCGCTCCAACACGGCGTAGCGGACCTGTTAGAGGCGCATCAGGCCTTTTTGGCGGACGGCGGTCATCACGTCGCTTTCCAGCATGCGCAGGCCGCGCATGCGGTCGGTGTGCCAATGGCCGCGCTCGAACACGATGACGGGGGTGCCGTCCACCAGGCGGCCAAAATAGCCGGAATAGCCTTTGAGGGTGGAGATGGTGACGTGCATCAGGCCGATGGCGAACACGGCGCTGACGGCGGCGACCATGGAGTGGTCGTCGGCGAGCACGCCGCCCATGAGGGCGCCGCCGAACAGGAACAGGACGACGAGGTCGAACGGGGCCAGCATGCTGGCGGTGCGGCGGCCGATGAGGCGCACGGCGAACAGCAGGATGAGGTAGGCGGCTGCGGCGCGGATGATGACGCTCATGGCACGATATACTGCGTCCATTTCAGCGGGGGGTGGTCGCCGAGCCTGGCTTCGAGCTGGTTGGAGCCCAGTTGGGTTGGCATGAGGGCGAGGCGCAGCTCGGCGTTCACGGTGCCGGTGGGCACGCCCACCGTGAGGACGATGCCGTTTTTCACCACCTTGCTGCGGATCGGGTCGGGCAGGATGCGCGTGAGGCCCATGGGCTCGACGACATTGGTGCTGATGAAGAGGTCGAGGGTTGGCTGCTCGGTGGGGTTGTCGAGGTGGAAGGTGACCTGGGTGGCGGCGTTGGCGCGGGCGATGGGCTCGAAGTCCACGGCGAGGGCGGATTGGGCGGATTGGGCGGTGTGATGGCTGAACGGGCCGCGGCCGAGGAGGCCGGCGAGGCCGGCGGCGATGAAGAGGACCATGACGACGCGGCCGACCTGCTCGGCCCATAGCCAGCGCTTTTCGAACGGCTGGTCGAAGCCGACTTCGAGTTCGTCGTTGATTGGCGCTGCGCCGCGCAACTTCTCTACGCTGTCCATGGGCCATCCATGGCAGGTGCAACACAGCTTCGGGCGGTCAGTTGCCCAAGGAGTGAAGGGGACGACTGTCCCCTTCCGGGCCGGGGCAGAGCCCCGCCTTAATGTTTGTTTGAGCTTTTGCCGCGATGCTGCGGGTGTGTTCCCGCCCAGCCCGTGGACCGTGCTCGAGAACTGGCGCCTGCCGCGCTTGCACCGGCGCATCGATGCCGTGGTGCTGATGCCGCGGGCCATCGTGGCGTGCACGGTGCGGCAAGGGCGGCGGCACACGGGGCGGGACAGGGAGGCGGCGGAGGATGCGGCGCTCGACCTGCATGACTTCCATGCCGGCAGCCGGGATCATCCGGTGGTGCCGCTGCTGGTGACGGTGGAGGCGCGGCAGAGCAGCCTGGCGCGGCCGCTGATGCTGCCGGGGGTGACGCCGCCGATGGAGGCCAGTGCGGCGACGCTGCCCGCGACCCTGGCTGATATCGCAGCCGCTGCTTCACTTGGTCCGCTGTTGAACCCGGCGGCTTGGCAGGCGGCGCCGTACCGGGCGGTGCCGTCGCTGATCGAGGCGGCGCGCATGCTGTATGCCCGGCATGGCGTGGCAGAGATTGCGGCCGCGCATGCCGAGGCGGCCAACCTGCGCGCGACGCGGGCGGCGATCAGCCAGGTGGTGGCCGAAGCAGCGCGGGAGCGGCGGCCGGCGATCGTGTTCGTGACCGGCATTCCCGGGGCGGGCAAGACGCTGTGCGGGCTGGACACCGCGTTTGCCGGCCAGGCGGCGTTCCTCACCGGCAACCCGGCGCTGGTGCATGTGCTGCGCGAGGCGCTGGCGCGGGATGCGCAGACCTCGCTACGGGCGGCGCGGCAGCGGTGGGAGGGCGTGAGCCAGGCGCTGCCGCGGTTCCGCGACCATTATGCCGCCGCCGGGGTGCCGCCGGAGCGGGCCGTGGTGATCGACGAGGCGCAGCGCTGCTGGACCGCCGCGCATGCGCAGGCCAAGACGGCGGGGCGGTTGCAGTTGAGCGAGCCGGCGCTGTTGCTCGACATCATGGCGCGGCGCGGGGATGGGCCGGCGATGATCTGCCTGATCGGCATCGGGCAGGAGATCCATACC
>CAXTNN010000500.1:0-1390 GCA_964245545.1 uncultured Acetobacteraceae bacterium
GCCCTACCGTCCGCTCCTCCACCACCGTGAGCGGCGCCGGCAGCGCGCCCGCCCGCAGCAGCAGAGCGAGGTCGGTCGCTGACTGAGCCGAGAAATTGCCGCTGATCTGGCCGCGCCCCCCCGTGATCGGCTCGCGGATCACCGGCGCCGTCAGCACCTGGTTGTCCAGCACGATGGCGAACGGGTGCCCGACATTGGCGGTGGACACCTCGGCGAAGCGCCGCGTGCCTGCGCTGTCGAACACGAAGTTCACCACCCACTCGCCGGTCTGCGAGTTGCGCGCCGGGCTGGCGTCGGTGAGGCTCGAGCCATCCACTTCGACCCGGCGCCGCAGCACCAGCTTCTGTGCCGGGTTGTTCTCCATCGGCAGGGTTTCGTCGCCGGGCGGCGCTGGGCGGGTCGGATCGGCGCCCTCGTCCAGCAGGTGGAACGTCATCTTCGCCGTGGTGCCGAGCAACTGCTTGATGCGGTCCGGGTCCTCGATGCCGGGGAGCTGCACCACGATGCGGCTGTCCCCCTGGCGGGTGATCTGCGGGTCGAGCACCCCCGTGGCGTCGATGCGGCGGCGGACGATCTCGATGGATTGCTGGACGGCGTTGCTGCACCGTCGCCAGCGCCCGCGCCCGCATTGCCGCCTCGTTGGGCGTCAGCACCAGCGTGCCGTCGGGTTGGGTCTTTATGTCGACGTCACGGCTGCCGTCCGGCCCGTTCGCCATTGGCTGCAGGGCGGCAACCGCTGCCGCCGTCTGCGCCGGGTTGCGCAGCGCCACCGTCACGTCGCCCTCGCCGGCGGGTTCCACCAAGGAGCGGTACTGGCCCGCCAGCGCCTGGCGCGCGCTGTCCAACACCGTGTCCAGCCGTTCCTTGCGCACGGCGTCCATATCCACCTGGAGCAACAGGTAGGAGCCGCCGCGCAGGTCGAGCCCGAGATGCACCTGCGGCCACGGCACCCAGGCGGCCGGGCGAGGCAGCACGTTGGGCAGGCAGAGCAGCGCGCCGAGCAGGCACGTGCCCAGGATCAACGCGGTCTTCAGCCGGCCGAAATACAGCATGGCGGACGAGCCAACTCCAACAAAGCGCGTGTCTATGCCGAGCGGGTGGGGGGGATGCAACCCCACGCCCCGCCCGTGCTACAGCCTCTCCATATGAGCAGTAGCATAATGGGACAGCGGTTGCGGATGGGCGTGATCGGGGTGGGCCATTTCGGCCGCTTCCATGCCCAAAAGGTCGCCGCCAACCCGCGCGCCGACCTGGCCGGGCTGTTCGACCCGGATGACGCCCGGGTAAGCGCCGTCAGCCGCGAACTGGGCGCCACGCCGATGCCGCTTCCCGCGCTGCTGGCCGCCTGCGACGCCGTGGTGATTGCCGCCCCCGCCGAGCGCCACCACGC
>CAXTNN010000500.1:1400-2098 GCA_964245545.1 uncultured Acetobacteraceae bacterium
GCCCTGGCCAGCGCGGCGCTGGAGGCCGGCTGCCATGTGCTGGTGGAAAAGCCGATCGCCGCCACCCTCGCCGAGGCGGATGCGCTGGCGGCCTTGGCGGCGGCGCGCGGGCGCGTGTTGCAGGTGGGGCACCTGCTGCGTTTCACCGCCGAGCACGAGGCGATCCGCAGCCGCATCAGCCGCCCGCTCTATATCGAGGCGACGCGCATCGCCCCCTACAAGCCGCGCGGCACCGACGTGTCCGTTA
This sequence comes from uncultured Acetobacteraceae bacterium, assembly GCA_964245545.1. Classification (GTDB taxonomy): domain Bacteria; phylum Pseudomonadota; class Alphaproteobacteria; order Acetobacterales; family Acetobacteraceae; genus LMUY01. The sequence continues at coordinate 1,648 of CAXTNN010000500.1, forward strand.
TTTTAGACCTTATGATCCACGACCTGGACCTCGTGCTCTCCCTGGTGGAAAGCGAGATCACCGCCGTGGACGCGCTGGGCGCCGCCGTGTCCTCCCCTTCGGAGGACATCGCCAATGCGCGGGTGCGGTTCGCCAATGGCTGCGTGGCGGCGATCACCGCCAGCCGCATCTCGATCAAGACCGAGCGGCGCATGCGGCTGTTTTCGCAAGAGGGCTACCTGTCGGCCGATTTCGGTGCCCGCGAGCTGGTGATGATCGGCCGCGAGCGAGGCCTGCCGCTGCCCGGCACCGGCGGGTTCAAGCGCGAGGCGGTGAGCTGGCGCGACCACGACGCCATGGCCGCCGAGCATGCCGCCTTCACCGCCGCCTGCCTGGATGGGGCGCCGGTGCTGGTGGACGCGGCCGCCGGACGCCGGGCGCTGGCGGCGGCGCTGGCGGTCACCGACTCGAT
>CAXTNN010000501.1:0-2093 GCA_964245545.1 uncultured Acetobacteraceae bacterium
AAAGAATCCGGTGAACGACCAGGAGCACCGAACATGGAGAAAGTTCCCGCCGGGACAAGCCCGAATGTGCGCTGTCGATGGACAAGGGGGGATTCTTCGCGCATAGGTGGCCGGATTTCGATGAGCGAGGACGGCCATACCCTGACGGGCGACATCCGGCGGCACGCGAACTTCCCGTCCGCGCTGCTGGACAACCGGCGCGAGGTGCTCGTCTACCTGCCGCCGGGGTACTCGCGTTCGCGGCTGCGTTATCCGGTTCTGTACCTACACGACGGCCAGAACGTCTTTGACGCGGCGACCTCGTTCACCGGGACGGAGTGGGGAGTCGACGAAACGGCGCAGCGGCTCATCGAATCCAAGGAGATCGCCTCGCTCATCGTCGTCGCCGTGGCCAACGCGGGCGAGGCGGAGGCGAGCACCGGCGAGCGCGACCCGGCGCGTGTCGCCCAAGCACTGCGCCAGGCGGGAACGGCGGCGGCGGTCGTCACCTGCGGGGCGGAGGGCTGCTGGTGGACGGATGACACAAGCAGCCGCCACTCACCCGCCGCACTTGCCACGGTGGTGGACACAACGGGCGCGGGGGACACGTTCTGCGGCACCCTGGCGGCGGCGATGGCGGCCGGCCGCCTACAGGATCCGGCGATTGGCCGTGCAGGCCGCGCAGCCGCCATCACCATCTCCCGCCGGGGCGCGTTCGCGGCGCTGCCGACCGTAGCGGAGTTCGGCTAACCGGCGGCCAAGGTCTCCAGCGCGGCCCGGCGGTCAAACAGGCGCAGCAGCAGGCGGGCCGCCTGCCCCCGCTCGCTCCTCAGCTCGGGGTCCCTGTTCAGCAACACCTCGGCATCCTGGTTGGCGGTGCGCAGCATGCCGTCTTGCGCCTCGGGGTCGGACAGGCGGAAGCCGGGCAGGCCGGATTGGCGCTTGCCCAGCAGGTCGCCGCCGCCGCGCAGGCGAAAGTCTTCGTCAGCGATGACAAACCCATCCTCCGTGTCGCGCAGCAGCAGCAGGCGGCGGCGCGCCACCTCGGTCAGGCCGTCATCGTGCAGCAGCAGGCAATAGCTTTGCGCCGCCCCTCGCCCGACCCGGCCGCGCAACTGGTGCAATTGCGCCAGGCCGAAGCGTTCGGCGTGCTCGATCACCATCACGCTGGCGCCGGGCACATCGACCCCCACCTCGATCACCGTGGTCGCCACCAGCAGGCGCGTTTGCCCGGCGGCAAACCCCGCCAAAGCCGCATCCCGCACCGCACCGTCCTGCTGGCCGTGCGCCAGCGCCACGCGGGCGCCGAAGCGGTGGCGCAGCTCGGCAGAGCGGGCCTCGGCGGCCGCCACGTCCAGCATCATGCTTTCCGCCACCATGGGGCACACCCAATAAACCTGCTCGCCCCGGTCCAGCGCCCGGCCAATGCCCTCCACCACGCCCTCCAGCGTGCCCAGCGAGTGCAGGCTGGTGCGGATCGGCTGCCGGCCAGCGGGTTTTTCGGTCAGCCGGCTGACATCCATTTCGCCCCATTGGGTGAGCAGCAGGGTGCGCGGGATGGGCGTGGCGGTCATCACCAGGAGGTCGGTCCGCTCGCCCTTGCCGCCCAGCATCAGCCGCTGCTCGACGCCGAACCGGTGCTGCTCGTCGATCACCGCCAGGCCGAGATCCTTGAACTCAACCTTCTCCTGGAACAGCGCGTGGGTGCCGACGACGATCGGCAGCCGCCCGTTGCCCAAAGCCAGCAGCAGGTTGCGCTGCGCCGCGCCGGTGACCGACCCGGTGAGCAGCCCCACCGGGCAGGGAGCCAGGCGCTCCAGCGTGCGCCGGTGCTGCTTGGCCAGCACCTCGGTGGGCGCCATCAGCGCGGCCTGCGTGCCAGCTTCCACGGCGGCCAGCATGGACAGCAGCGCCACCAGCGTCTTGCCGCTGCCCACGTCGCCCTGCAGGAGGCGCAGCATGCGGCGGGGGGCGGCCAGGTCGGCGCTGATTTCGGCCAGGGCACGCTGCTGGCTTGGCGTCAGCGGCAGGCCGAAACGCCGCTGCGTTTCCGCCTGCAGCACTCCCGTGGCCACCAAGGCGCGGCCGGGCCGGGTCCGCTCGCGCGCCTTCCT
>CAXTNN010000502.1:0-2079 GCA_964245545.1 uncultured Acetobacteraceae bacterium
GGGGGGCCGATGGCGGAGGGCCAGGCGAGCGTGCGGCCGGCGCCTTGCGTGCCGCAGACCCGCAGCGGATGCCCGCCCGCTGCCGCCGGCAGCCGGGCCAGCACGGCGGCGCCGTCACGCGCCGCCACTTCGTTGGCGCCCAACAGCAGCGGCCACGGCCCGTCTAGTCCGCGCATGATCGGGTGCGCCGGGTCGGTGATCTCCGGGACGAAGCCTTCCGGCACTTCGATGCGGTCGTCGTAGGGCAAGATGCTGACGGGCAGCGCCTCCTCCACCGGCGTGCGGCGCCAGCGCGCGCGGCCGTCGATACCCTGGAAGCTGAGATAGCCGCCGATCATGCCGAGCCCGCCGCCGGCGCGGGTCCAGTCCGCAAGCAGCTTGAGGCGGTTCGGCGTGGGTTTGCCGTGCAGCCAGACCGAGGGCGGCAGCAGCAGCGTGTTGGCGCCGATGTCCGAGAGCAGGATCGCGCGGTAGGGCGAGAGGCCTTCCAGGGTGAACGGGAAGCCCTCGGCCGCCTCATGGGCGGGCATGTAGACCAGCTCGAACGCCGAGTCCTTCAGCGCCGCCACCAACGGTTCGGCGCCCAGGTGAAAGGTCACGCTACCGAAATGGTCGAAGCCTTTGTAGTGGGTCGCCGCGGAGACCCAGCTCTCACCGACCAGCAAGACCTTTGTGCGCGCCATGGCATATTGTCCCAGTTGATTACGCGGCCGCCGCGTCGAACACGCTGCGCGGGTTGCCGACCATCAGGCGCGTGAGGTCTGCTTCGGCCACGCCGTGGCGGCGCAGGCGCGGCAGGAAGTGGCGCGGCAGATAGGCGTAGCCGAACCCGCCATAGCGCGTCAGCATCATCTTGAGGAACACGTCCTGTGACAGCAGGATGCGGCCCCCATGCCCGAGCGCGATCAGGCCGGCGATGGCGCCGGCGTTGTCCTCGTCGGAGGGGCACTGCACCCCCTGGTCGGCATAGAAGAAATCCATGCCGATCATGTCGTAGCCGAGGAAGGCGCCGCGCGCGGCCAGCGACGCCTGATACTGGACGTCGGCGCCGGACGGGTTCATGTGGCACAGCACGGTGTGCGCCAGCTCCGCCCCCTCGGCCGCCACCAGGTCCAGCACCTCATGGCCCAGGCGGAACCAGCCGGGCAGGTGGATCATCAGCGGCAGCCCGGTGCGCGCCTGCGCCCGCGCCGCCCCGCGCAGGGATTTGCGTTCGTCCGGAGTGAAGTCGGCCGAAACGCCGATCTCACCGCTCAAGACGATGCTCACGCCCGAGCTGCCGACGCCCACGGTCGCCTCGGCGACGATCTCGTCGGCAATGTCGTCCACCGATAAGTGCTGCAGGCGCGCCGGGTGCGAGGCCTGAAGGTAGAAGCCGCCGCCCATCACCACGTTCAGGCCCGTGGCCTCGGCGATGCGGCGCAGCGCCAGCGGGTCGCGGCCGATGCCCTGGCAGGTCGGGTCGACGATGGTCCGCACGCCCTCCGCCTTGGCCGGGAGCAACTCGGCGGCGGCAAGCTGCTCGTCGTCCAGCGTGCAGTTGGCGAGATTGACGAACGGGTCCATGCGCAGCTCGCCCAGGATGCCGGGGTGCACCGGCTCGCAGGCCAGGCGTGAGCGCGCCGGCTGCTTCGGCTTGTTCCACCAGCAGCGGCAGTCGTTCAGCAGGTGCTCGTGGATCAGCGTCATGCCGAGCGAGGCGGCCGGGACGGGGCCGTTCACGGTCATCACCTGGCCGGAGCCGACATGAGCGGGCGATCGGTCAGCCACGGCGCGTTCCCCGCTGCCCGATGCGGGCGAACACCCGCGTGTTGAGCCAAATGGCGGCGAGGATGATGGCGCCGGTGACGATTTGCACCAGGAAGGGCGACGTGTGCACCAGGATCAGCCCGTTGCCGATGACGGCGATGGTCAGCGCGCCGAGCACGGTGCCGACCACCGTGCCGGTGCCGCCGAACAGCGAGGTGCCGCCCAGCACCACGGCGGCGATCACGTCGAGCTCCATCCCAACCGCCGCGTTGGAGGAGCCCGAGCCGAGCCGCGCCGCGATGATGAGGCCGGCGGCGGCCGAAGCCACTC
>CAXTNN010000503.1:0-2076 GCA_964245545.1 uncultured Acetobacteraceae bacterium
GCGGGAAAGGATCGCCACGCCGTTGTAGCCCTTCATCCCTCGCCGCGCCACGTGGGGGTAGCCCAGGGCGGGGGGGCCTGCGTCGGGGAACAGCGCGTCCGGGACCTTGGTCTCCTGCAGGCAGATCACGTCCGGGTTCAGCGCGTCGACGAGCCGCTCCAGCAAGGACAGGCGCAGGCGCAGCGAGTTGATGTTCCAGGTGGCGATGCGCAGCGTGGTCACGGCCCGGGCAATGCCGCACAGGGCAGCCCGGCGCAAGCCACGCTTGACCGGAAAGTTCCTTCCACTACGGTCCCGCGCAACTTAGTTGCAACCATACGAGGCTGGAATGGTGCGAAGGCACGTTTGCGCGGGGCTGGCGCTGCTGGCCGCGATGGCCGCGGGGCTGGACCGGGCTGCGGCGCAGGAGCCGGTGCCGGTGGGATCGATCGAGATCCTGTCGGGCCCCAATGCGGCGTACGGGACCGCCATCAAGGCCGGGCTGGAGCTGGCGCTGGCCGAAGTCAACGCCACGGGCGTGCTGGGCGGCCGCAAGATCGCGCTTACGGTGGAAGACAGCGCCGGGGACAAGAACCAGGCGATCGACGCGGCGCGCTCGCTGATCGGGCGCAGCCATGTGGTGGGGATCATCGGCCCCACCCTGTCCAACGAGATGTTTGCCGTGGGCCCGGTGGCGCAGAGCCGGCATGTGCCGATCCTGGGCACCTCGACCACGGCCGCCGGCATCACCGCCATCGGCGACGACGTGTTCCGCACCTCCCTGCCGGAAAGCGACGTCATTCCCGTCACGCTGCGCAAGGCGATAGCGATGGGGGTGAAGACGATCGCGCTGATGTACGCCGATGACGATGCGTTTTCGAAGTCGGGCTTCGACGTGATGAAGGCGGCGGCGCAGCAGGCGGGTCTGCAGATCGTCGACATCGAGAGCTTTGGCAGCAAGGACAGCGATTTCTCCGCCCAACTGACCAAGATCCGCGGGCTCAACCCGGACGCGGTGGGGATTTCGGCGTTGGTGGAGCCGGTGGCGGGCGTGTTGCTGGGCGCGCGGCAGGTCGGGTTCGGGCCGAAGACGCTGTTCATCGGCGGCAACGGCAGCAACTCGCCCAAGCTGGGCGAGATCGCCGGGTCGGCCGCGGACGGGCTGATCGTGGGCAGCCCGTGGTTCGTGGGCAAGGCGACGCCGCAGAACCAGGCGTTCGTCGCCGCTTTCCGCAAGGCGTACGACCGCGACCCGGACCAGTTCGCTGCCCAGGCCTATGACGCGATGAAGATCATGGCCGCCGCGATCGACCGCGCGGGCGCGGCGGACCCGGCGAAGCTGCGCGACGCGCTGATGCAGACGCAGTTCGACGGCGTGATGGGGCCGTTCAGTTTCAGCGCCACGCGCGACCCGGCGTCCACCGCAGGGGTGGTGGTGCTGGTGATGAAGGATGGCGCGTTTACGGTTGCGCCTTAGTTTGTTGCAGACACCGCGCGTGGCCACCCTCCCCTCCACTGCCTTTCCACGGGCTATCGCCCGCGGAACCTTTGGCAGTTCCGCCCCGGCCCTCTCCCGCCAGCGGGAGAGGGAGCTTGGCCCGGCAGACTGATTTGCTCGCGCAACAGGTCGCCAACGGCGTGTTGCTAGGCGCCACCTATGCGCTGTTTGCGCTTGGGTTCACGCTCATGTTCGGCGTGCTGCGGGTGATCAATCTCACCTACGGCTTCTACTTTTCCGCTGGGGCGCTGATCGCGCTGTGGCTGGTGCGGCGGGTGGGGCTCGACATTTGGGTGGCCCTGCCCCTCTCCGCCGCCGCCGCCGGGGGCATTGCCGTGGTGACGGATTGGCTGTTGCTGACGCGGCTGCGGCGGGCCCGGGCGCCGGAACTGGCGTCCTTGATGGTGACGCTCGGGGCGGTGCTGGCGCTGTACTCGGGGCTGACGGCCTGGCTCGGGCCGGACATCCGGCGGCTGCCGCCCAGCGCCATCAGCGGCGAGGCGTTGGAATGGGCCGGGGTGCGGGTGACGCAATCCCAACTGCTCATCCTGCTGGCGGTGGCGGTGCTGGTGGCGGCGCTGCTGTGGCTGCTGCATGGC
>CAXTNN010000504.1:0-2075 GCA_964245545.1 uncultured Acetobacteraceae bacterium
GGCGGCATCGGCTCGGATGGCGGCACGAAGTTGAGCGGCCCGGTCCAGTGCGAGACGTAGCCATGCGGCGGCTGCAGCGGGATGGACAGCTCAGCCTGGGTCGCGGCCAGGTCCTGCATGTCCGGCAGCAGGCCCAGCATGGGGGCGATCTTGGCAATCACGCGCCCAGCGGCGGGGGCGCTGACCGCGCCGGCGGTGGAGTAGCCGCCCGTGCTCTTGTTGCCGTGCGGCTCGTCCAGCATGAAGTATACGGCGTAGCGCGGCGCGTTCATCGGAAACACGCTCATAAACGCGCTGACGTTGGCGTGCTTGCGGTAGCTATGGCCGCCAACCTTTTCCGCCGTCCCGGTCTTGCCGCCCACGAAGTAGCCGGGAATGTCGGCCGGCTTGCCGTAGCCGCTGGTCACCACCAGGCGCATCAGCTTGCGGATGGTGTCGCTGGTCCCCTGCTGCATGATGCGCATGCCGACCGGGGGCGGGTCGCTCGGGTCTACCGCCAGGATGGTGGGGTTCAGCTTCACGCCGCCATTGGCCAGCGTCGCCGTGCCGCGCACCACGTGCAGCGGGCTGACGGCGATGCCATGGCCAAAGCCCACTGTGAGGTTCACCGCCTCTTTCCAGTTCGCCTCGCTCGGCACGATGGGCCGGCCGGCCTCAGGCAACTCCACGCCGACGCGGTCGAACATGCCCATGTTGCGCAACCAGGCGCGCTGCCGCTCCGGCCCGACCGCCTGGGCGATATGGGCGGCCCCGAGGTTGGAAGAGTAGGCGAGCACTTCGGGCAGGAACAGGAAGCGGTGCTTGCCCTCGAAGTCGGTGATGGTGAAGCGGCCGATATGGATGGGGTGCGCCGCGTCGTATTCGTTCCAAAGCTGGGCGATGCCGCCGTCCAGCGCCATGCCGGCGGTCTGCAGCTTGAAGGTGCTGCCTGGCTCGTACATGCCGGTGACGGCGCGATTGAACCGGTCCTCGGGCGGCGCTTCGGCGGCCTGATTGGCATCGTAATCGGGCAGGCTCACCATGGCGATGACCTCGCCGGTGCGCACATCCATCACAATGCCGCAGCCGCCAATGGCGGTGAACTCCGCCATCGAATTTGCCAACTCGTCCCGCAGCACGGCTTGCACCCGCACGTCAAGCGACAGGCGCAGCGGCGCGGCATCGGTGCGCAGGCGGTCGTCGAAATAGCGCTCCACGCCGGCAATGCCGCGGCTGTCCACGTCCACGCCGCCCAGCACCTGTGCGGCCACCCGTCCCAGCGGGTAGCGGCGCTTCTCGCCGGCTTGGAAGTAGATGCCAGGGATGCCAAGCGTGTTGATCGCCAACTGTTCGCGCGGGGTAAGCTGGCGGGCGAGGTAGACGAACTGCTTGTCTTCGCTCAGCCGCGCGCGCACGGCCGCCTCGTCCAGCTTGGGCAGCACGCCGGCGAGCTTGTGGGCGACATCCGCCGGGTCGATCATCTCCTTGGGATTGGCATAAAGCCCAGCGGTGGGCAGCGACACGGCCAGCAGGGTGCCGTTGCGGTCCACGATGCTGGCGCGGGCGTGGTGTGCGGCCGGGCTCGGCGGCACGTTGCCATCCGTATTGTCCACCGCCACGTCGTCCGGGCTGGGCACGTGCACCGCCTCAGCCTGCAGCTTCGGCAGCATGGGGAAGATGACCGTGGCGGTGGCGAGCTTGGCCACCACGGCGCCGAATAGCAGCATGAACCCGGCGGCCGTCAGCAACAGCCGGCCGCGCGTCTTCTCCAGCGCGTTGCGCCGCAGCAGGTCGGGCGTGGTGACGCGCACGTTCTCCATGCGCGGCGTGGCCCCCATGCGGGGAGTGCCGCGGCGGGCAGATGGCGGCGGCGGTGCGTCGGGGGACGGCGGCTCGTTCATCGCGCGCTGGGGTAGCCAAGGCGGGACGTGTTCGCCATCGCACTGGTTGCACCCGCAGCAACCGGCACCGGCGCGGCAAGGCCGGTGCGCGCCATGCCGAGAGCGGAGCCGACATACGGCACCGGCGGTTGGGCGATCGGGGCGGTGACACTGGCGGTCTGCACGGTGGGCGCGTGCACCACGACGGAGCTGGGC
>CAXTNN010000505.1:0-1714 GCA_964245545.1 uncultured Acetobacteraceae bacterium
GATTCGGCCGCACCCGCTGCACGCCGTCCGACACGATCACGTCGCCCTCCTTGAGCCCGGTACTGACCGCGACCAGTGCGCCGGAGGTCTGCCCCAAGGTGACCGGCGTCGCCACCGCCTTGTTGCCCGCGCCCACCACATAGACGTAGGGGCCCTCCTGGTTGGTCAGCACGGCCGCCTGCGGAATGGCCAGCATGCTGACGGGCTCGGCCCCTTCCAGCAGAACGGTGACGAATTCGCCATCCACCAGGCTGCGGCTGCCCGCCGCGCCGAGCTTGGCACCGGAGACGTCAGGATTAGCCATCACCGCGCGCACATTGACGGTGTCGGTGTTGGTGGCGACGGTCGGGTCGACGTAATCGATGTGGCCGGATGGCTCAAATTGGCTGCCATCGGCCAACCGCAGCTTCACCAGCACGGCGCCCAATCCGCCCTCCTTGCCATAGTGCGCGCGCAGGTCGAGCAACGCGCGCAGGGCAATCGGGAAGTAGACATACATCGGGTCCTGGCTGACGATGGTCGTGAGCACCCCGCTGGAGGGGCTCACCACGTTGCCGACCGTCACCTGGGTGCGGGCGATCTTGCCGGCGATCGGAGCAATGATGTCGGTATAGCCAAGGTTGATCTGCGAGGTTTGCAGGTTGGCTTGCGCGGCCATCACCAGGGCAGCGTCGCTGCGCTGAGTGGCAATCGCGTCATCCACATTGGAACGCTGGCCGGCGGGAGTGTTCAACAGCGTCTGCGCGCGGCCGAGCGTGATGGTGGCATTGGCCAGTTGGGCATTGGCCTGCGCCAGGGCGGCCTGCTTGGCTTGCAGGTCCGCCTCGAAAGGCGGCTTCTCGATTTGGTACAGCAGGTCCCCCTGCTTGACCTCGGCGCCTTCGGTGAAGAGCTGCTTGGTCAGGAACCCGGTGACCCGCGCCACCATTGCCACCCGATTGATCGCCTGCACCCGGCCGACGAACTCGTCGCTCTGGGTCAGTGCCTGCTGGCGGACGATGGTTGTGCCCACGGCGGGAGGACCGGCAGGACCACCTTGGGCCCAAGCCGGAGCGGCCAGGCAAATAGCTGCCGCTGACAGCAAAGCGGCCCGGCGGATGCGCGTTGTCACTCTCATGGTTTCATCAAATAGGCCGAGGACGCCGCCGTGCAATGTGGACGCGCTGGCATCTTGCCGCAATGCAGCAGTTACAAACCAGTAGAGCTGAACACGTTTGCGTAAAGCCGCAGCCGCCGGAACCAGGCGGTCAAACCGCAGCCAGAACGGCCTCGGCCCGGCTGACGTCAAAATCGCCAGGCGCCTCCACGGCCAGGTGCACGACCTTACGGTCGTCCGCGACCAATGCGAAGCGCTGGCTCCGGATGCCGAGGCCCCGGGCGGTCAGGTCCAGCTCCAGGCCAAGCGCCTTGGTGAATAGGCCTGAGCCGTCTGCGAGCATGGCGATGCGCTCGTCCACGCCCTGGTCGCGGGCCCAAGCCCGCATGACGAACGGGTCGTTTACCGCCAGGCAGACAATGGCCTCGATGCCCTGGTCGGCAAAGCTTTTGGCGTGTTCCAGGAAGCCGGGCAGGTGCTTGGCGCTGCAGGTGGGGGTGAAAGCGCCCGGGGTGGCGAACAGCACCACCCGCTTGCCGCCGAACAGGGCGGTGGTGCTGGACTCCTTGGGACCGTCCGCCCCCGCCAGCATCAGCTTCATTTCGGGCAGCGTGTCAC
>CAXTNN010000505.1:1724-2073 GCA_964245545.1 uncultured Acetobacteraceae bacterium
CCGTCGCCGATCTGGCCGCACGCTAGTGCGCTGCGGCAGCGCTGTCACGCACGGCAGCGCCAGAGCACGTCATTACGTATAACAGGAGTTGAGGATGGTTTTGGCGGGGCATTGCAGTGGCTGAAATCTGCGCCAAGATGAGCCTCATGACCGAGCCAACCAAATTCCTCAGCGCCGAGGGAGGCGCGGCCCGCCTGACCGGACAGTTGCTGATCGCCATGCCCGGCCTCGAGAGCGAGCGCTTCTCGCGTTCCGTGATCTACCTGTGCGCCCATACCGAGGAGGGCGCGATGGGGCTGGTGCTGAACCGCCCCCTGGTGAGCCCGACCTTCGAGGACCTGCTGAAGCA
>CAXTNN010000506.1:0-2070 GCA_964245545.1 uncultured Acetobacteraceae bacterium
CGCGCAGCCCGCCTTGGCGTCGCCGCTGCGCATCCCGGCGCGGCGCAGCAGGCCCACACTGACCGGCTGGTCGTTCACGGTGGCGCGGGAGCGGCCGTCTTTGCTCACCACCCGGCGCAGCACAACCTCGTCTTCCAGCTCGACGCCCTGTTCGGCCAGCAGTGCCAACACCGGATGGCCCGGCGGCGGACTGAAACAGGCGGCGACGCTGGCCTGCTCGGCGCTTTCGCGCACCAGGCCCTGTTCCGCACGGGCGCCCAGCGCCAGGCCGAGACTGTCGAGCAAGATGGATTTGCCTGCCCCCGTTTCCCCCGTGAGCACGGTGAGGCCGGGGCCGAACGGCAGGTCCAGCCGCTCGATGAGCACGACGTCGCGGATGGAAAGCGCCGTCAGCATGCGTGGCGCTGTCCCTCCCGCTCTGTCCGTGGGCTAGAAAATCGAACCGATGTTCCGCGCGAAGAACCCGGGCTTTTCGATATGGCCGCGAGAGTTGGGGATATCGCCGTCGTCGACAAGGTTGTTGTAGCTGTCGGCATACCAGCGGCTGCCTGGATAATTGTGGCCGAGCACGGCGGCGGTTTTCTTCGCCTGGTCGGTCAGGCCCAGGACCATGTAGATCTCGGTCAGCCGATACAGCGCTTCGGGCGTGTGGTTGGTGGTCTGATAGTCGTCGATCACGCGCTGGTAGCGATTGATCGCCGCCGTGTAGAGGTGCTGCTTCTCGTAGAAACGGCCGATCTCCATCTCCTTGCCGGCCAGGTGGTCGCGGCAGAGATCAATCTTGAGCCGGGAATCGGCCGCATAAGCCGAATCGGGAAAGCGGTTGACCACTTCCTGCAGCGCTGTCATGGCCTCTTGCGTGCCCTTCTGGTCACGCTGGATGTCGGCGATCTGCTCGTAGTAGCTCAACGCCCGCAAGTAGTAGGCGTAGGCCACGTCACGGTTTGCCGGATGAAGCTGGATGAAACGGTCCAGCGTGGAAATCGCCTCGGTGTAGTGGTTCTGCAGGTACTCCGCGTAGCCATGCATAAGCTGCGCATTGGTGGCCCAGGAGGAGTAAGGGTAGTACTGCTCCACATTGTCGAATTGCTGCACGGCGAGCGGGTAGCGGCGGCTGTTCAGCGCGTCCACGCCATTGTTGTAAAGCTGCTCCACCGGTGTGTTGGCCGGGTCGTCTTTAACCTTCTTGGCCGCGGCAGCCTTGATCGCATTCGGGTCACCGTTCCAAGGCGCGATGCCTGCCAAGGTTTGGCAGCCGCCCAGGGTGGCAAGCAACAGGCAGCAGGACAGCAAACGGCGCGACATCGTCATGGCAGGCGCGTTCCAAACAAGTCTTGGTTGGCGCAGTGCTGTGCCGGAAACGGCGGCTTGAGGGAAGCGTTTTAACGCGGATATGGCGCCGGCCTACGCTGCGGCGGCGAGCGGCGTTCCGGTCCAGCTCATGAACATCGGCGCGTCCGACCAGGCCCAGGCGTCCCGGTCGGCGAACAGAGCGCAAAGCAGGCGGTTGTTGAGCGCGTGCCCCGGCCGATGCGCCACCAGCCGCGCGCGCAACCGGCCCGGCGCGAGCGCCAAGTCGCCCACCAAATCGAGCAACTTGTGGCGGACGAACTCGTCCGGCATCCGCAAGCCAGCCGGGTTCAGCACGCGCTCGCCATCGACCACCACGGCGTTGTCCAGGCTGCCGCCCAACGCCAAGCCGGCGCTCTGCAGCCCGGCGATGTCTTCGGCCATGGCGAAGGTGCGCGCGCGCGCCAAGTCGGCCCGGAAACTTGCCTCGGTTACGCTAAGCGACAGGCTCTGCCGGCCGATGGCGGCGGCGGGAAAATCGATGGAAACCGAGATCTCGAACCCGCCGGTATGGGCCGGGCGCAACTCGATAAAGGAGGGGCCGTCACTCACGCGAACAGGCTTGCGGACATCAAGGAAGCGGGCTGGTGCGTCCTGCTCCACAGTGCCGGCGCAACCGATGAGAAACACGAATGGCGCCGCAGACCCGTCCAGCACCGGGACTTCCGGGCCATCTAGCGCCACCACGGCATTGTCGATGCCGCAGGCCGACAATGCCGC
>CAXTNN010000507.1:0-2067 GCA_964245545.1 uncultured Acetobacteraceae bacterium
GTGCGACTGTGGGTAGACCTTCTCCGCGCCCGGCGACGGAGGCGACGCTGTTCGCCCGCTGCACGCCGGGCGCGGAGGAGGCGGAAATCCAGTTCCAATTCATCAACTTCAGCCTGGCTCCCGCCCCCGGCTACGTGTTGGCCAAGCACCCCGGCATGATGATCAACTGGAACCAGTGCCGCCCGGACAGCCGTGGCGCCGTCAGCCTCCGCAGCCCCGACCCGGTGGCGCCGCCTGCCATCCACGCCAACTATCTTACCGCGGCGGCGGACCAGCATGCGGCGGTGGCGGGCGCCCGGCTGGGCCAGCTTATTGCGCGCACGCAGCCGTTTGCCGCCCTGGTGGAGGCGGAGCTGGCGCCGCCGCCGGAGCTGACGGGCGATGAGGACCTGCTCGATTTCGTCCGCCGTACCGCCACCACCGTGTACCATCCCTGCGGCACCTGCCGCATGGGCAGCGACGACGCTGCCGTGCTGGACCCGCAGCTTCGGGTGCGCGGCGTCCATGGACTGCGGGTGGCGGATGCGTCAGCGTTTCCGCTGGTGCCGAGCACCAATATCCAGCCCGCCGTCATGATGCTGGCGGAACGGGCCGCGCAGTTCATCGCCCAAGGCTAACCCCGCCAATCTAAACCAAGGAGTGCCGAACCATGTTGGACAGCGTCTCGCCTGCCGCCCAAACCGAGCAGCAAGCCCGCATCGACCTTGCCGCCTGCCTGCGGCTGGCCGTGATGAACGGGTTTCATGAGGGGATCGACAACCACTTCACCCTGGCCCTACCCGGCCGGCCCGACCGGTTCCTGCTCAATCCGTTCGGCCTGCATTGGTCCGAGGTGCGGGCCAGCGACCTGCTGGAGGTGGACAGCGAAGGCACCATCCTGCGCGGCGATGGGCTGGCCGACCGCACCGCGCTCTGCATCCATGCTCCCATCCACAAGCGCGGCCATGCCTGCGTGCTGCACACCCACATGCCCTACGCCACCGCCCTCACCCAGTTGGAGGACATGACGCTGGAGATGATCGGGCAAAACGCGCTCGGCTTCGCAGGCGAGGTCGCCTACGACTACAACTATGGCGGCCTGGCGCTGGACATGGCGGAGGGCGAGCGCATGGCCGACATCATGGGCAGCAAGATCGTGCTGATGCTGGCCAATCACGGCGTGATCGTCTGCGGCAAGTCGATGGCGGACGCGTTCCACAGCCTCTATTTCCTGGAACGGGCCTGCCAGACGCAGATCCTGGCGATGTCCACCGGCCGGCCGCTGCACCGTGTGCCGGAGGCGGTGGTGGCGTTCACCCGGGCGCAGTTCGGCGACACCGGGCTGCCGAACGGTGAGAAGGCGTATGACTACCATTTCGCCGCGATGAAGCGCGTGCTGGACCGGCGCGAGCCCGACTATGCGAGCTGATGCCGGGCGAGCTGACGCCCGATCGCCTGCAGGCAGCGGTCGATGTCCGCCTCGGTCGCCCAAACATGCGGGCTGACCCGCAGGGTGCCCAAACGGGCGCTGACGTAGACGCCCGCCGCCTGCAACGCTTCGATCAGCCCTTGGGGAAGCCCGCCGGGCCAGGCCAGGCCGAGGATATGCGGGCTGCGCAGGGCCTGGGGGGCGGCGCGGAGGCCCAGTGACTCGGCGCCATCCGCGAGCCGGCTGGTGAGTTGGCGCAGCCGCGCCGCGATCGCGTCGGGTCCCCAGCCCGCCACCAGCTCCATGCCGGCGGCCGCCATCGGCAGCAGCAGGGGGTCGCCGCACTCGCCCTTGTCGTAGCGGCACGCGCCGGCCTTGCCCTGGTTGCCCCCGTTATCCTCCAGCGGCACGCCGTTCTGCCGGTGCGGGGCGGCGTAAAGGAAGGCCAGGCTGTAGGGGCCGAGCACCCATTTGTAGGTCGGGAACGCCAGGAAATCCGGCTGCCAGCGCGCCACATCGACCGGCATTGCGCCCACCGCCTGCGTCGCGTCGATCACCAGCGCCGCACCCGCCTGCCGCACCGCGGGGGCAAGCCGGTCGAGGTCCATGGCGGTGCCGTCGGACCAATGCAGCGGGCTGAGCGTGGCGAGGGCGAGCGG
>CAXTNN010000508.1:0-2053 GCA_964245545.1 uncultured Acetobacteraceae bacterium
GCACCCGTGTGGCCGCCGCCGCCGCATGCCCGGCCAGCACGCCGGCGCGGGGCAGCCCGCCTGCGACCTCAAACGCCGCCACCAGCAGGAACACCGCGCCCGCGGCAAACACCGGGCGGGATCCGGCACCGAGCAGGATGGCAAGGATGGCCGCCTGGGCGCACAGAAACCCGCCCGCCTGCGCCAGGCTCGCGCGTGCGGCCAAACGCTGCTGCGCCTGCCGGGCCGCCGTGTCGCAGGCAGCGGCTCCCTCCAGCATCCGCCCCTCGGCACCGAACACCCGCACCTCCCGCAAGCCAGACAGCGCGTCCAGCACCGCCACCCGCAGCGCCGCGGTTGCGGCCGCCACTTCGGCGCCATAGCGGCTGGCGAAACCCGCCGCCACGCCGGGAGCGATGAACGCGGCGGTGGCGAACAGCACGCAGGCGACCAGGCCCTCGACCCCCATCACGCCGCCATAGCCGACCAGCAGAACCACCAGCACCGGCAGCAACACGGCCGCGACCAGCAAAGGCACCAGGATGCGGAGATACAGCCCGTCAAGCGCCTCCACGTCATCCACCAGCCGGGCTGCCACGTCGCCGGACCTGGCCATGCCCAAGCCGCCAGCCGAGCGCCGGGCCACGGCGCGGAAAAACCACACCCGCAAATCCGCCAGGGCACGAAAGGTCGCGCTATGGGTGACCATCCGCTCGGCGTAGCGCAGCACCACGCGCACCGGCCCCAGCACGGTCAGCAGCGCCACTCCGCCAGCAGCGGTACCGAGCAGCATGATGGCGACGTGGGCGCCGGCGAGGGCGAGCAGGGCCACGCCTGCAAGCGAGGAGGCGAGCGCCACCACCATCCCCAAGCCCAACCAGGGCCAACGCCGCCGCCACAGCAGCAGGATGCGGCCGAGGGCCCGCATCGCCGCGTCGTTCATGCCGCACCCCGATTTTGCACCAGCCGGCCATCGCGCAGGTCCAGCCGCCGCGTGCCGAAATTGTGGGCCGCCGCCGCGTGGCTCGCCATCACCACCGTGCGCCCAACGGCCAGGCGGCACAGGCTTTCCAGCACGTCGCCTTCGGTCACCGGGTCCAAGTGGGCCGTGGGCTCGTCGAGCAGCAGCAGGGGGGCATTCTTGAGAAAGGCGCGGGCGATCGCCACACGCTGCGCCTGACCGCCGGAGAGGCCGAAGCCACCCTCCCCCACGGCCGTGTCCAGCCCCGCCGGCAACTCCCCGGCGAACGCAGTGACGCGGGCATTGCGGGCGGCCGCCTCGACGTCGCGGCTGGTGGCATCCGGGCGGGCGAAGCGGATGTTCTCCGCGATCGTGCCGGCAAAGATCACCGGGCGCTGGCCGATGGCCGCCGTCATCCGCATCAGCGCCGCCGGAACCACGGTCGCAATGTCGGCGCCGTTAACCAGAATCCGGCCGGTCTCCGGCGTGACGAAGCCGAGCAGCAGCTCGATGATGGTAGACTTGCCCGAGCCAGACGGCCCCGCCAATACCAGCGTCTCACCCGCCGGGACACGGAAGCTGACATCCTGCAGCGCCGGGCCGCGCGAAGCGTCCCAAGTGAAACCGACATGCTCGAACGCCAGCGACACGCCATGCGCGGTCACGGTGCGGATGGCGGGGACGTTGGGTGCTTGGGCCGCTGCAGGCGGAATAGCGGCCAGGGCTTCCGCCGCGGCGCTGGCATGGGACCGGTCCTGGTAGGCCACGGAAAAGGCGCGTAGCGGGGTAAAGAACTCCGGCACCAGCAGCAGTACGAACAACGCGTGCGCCGGATTGAGCTGGTGGGCGGCGGCGGCAGTGCCGTAACGGATGGCCAGCAGCACCAATGCCAGGGCCACGGCACAGTCGAGCGCGGCCGAGGCGATGAACGCCACGCGGAGCACACGCATGGTGCGCAGCCGCAGCTCGTCCGCCGCCCGGGCCAGCGCACCCGCCTCATCCGCCGCGCGGCCGGCCAGCACGATGGAAGAAATGCCGCGCACGCGGTCCAGGAACCGGGCTTGCAGCCGGGCCAAGGCGGTAAGCTGCCGGCGCGACGCGGCGGCGGCGCCC
>CAXTNN010000509.1:0-2049 GCA_964245545.1 uncultured Acetobacteraceae bacterium
GTCTGCCGGCACGTCGCGCTTGCCGGACCGATTCAGGCCCGCCAGCAACTCGAGCCGCACCGGCACCGCCATCTCGGCCGCGGCGGTCGGCGTGGGGGCGCGGCGGTCGGCGGCGAGGTCGATCAGCGTGTGGTCGGTCTCGTGCCCCACGGCGGCGATCAGTGGGATGCTGCAGCAAGCGGCGGCGCGCACCACCGCCTCGTCGTTGAACGCCATCAGGTCCTCCAGGCTGCCGCCGCCGCGCGCCACGATCAGCACGTCCGGCCGCGGCACGCCGTCCCGCGGCAGGGCGCAGAACCCGGCGATGGCGGCGGCAATTTGCTCCGCCGCCGCTGCGCCCTGCACGGGGACGGGCCACAGCAGGATGGGCCGGCCAAAGCGGCGGGCGACCGTGGTCTGGATGTCGTGCAGCACCGCGCCCTGCGCCGACGTGACCACCCCCACCAGGCGGGGGAGCATCGGCAGCGGGCGCTTGCGCTCGAACAGCCCCTCCGCCGCCAGCTTCACCCGCAGCGCCTCGATCCGCGCCAGCATCGCCCCGGCCCCGGCGTATTCCAGCCGCTCAATGATGAGCTGGTACTGGCTCTTGTCGCCCCAGGCCGAGATGCGCCCGGTGGCGATCACCTCCACCCCGTCCTCCGGCTTCAGCCCGACGCTGCGCGCCGCCGTCTTCCAGATAATGCCGCGCAGGGTGCCGCCCTCGTCCTTCAGGCACAGGTAGGTGTGCCCCGAGGCGTAACGCTTCACCTCGGCCAACTCGCCCCGCACCCGCACCCGGCCGAACGCGCCCTCCAGCGTGCGCTTCACCGCGCCGGCGATCTCGCTGACGCTGTACTCGGGAACGTTGCTAGCGGCGTTGGAAGGCTGCGTGTCCATCGCCGCAAGCTATGCTAGGGCGGGCCTGGGGCAAAGGAGTGCGGCGGCCATGCGGGTGTTGCTGGTGGGAAACGGCGGCCGGGAACATGCACTGGCTTGGGCGCTCGCCGCCTCGCCGCTGCTGGGCGCGCTGTTCGTGGCACCGGGCAACCCCGGGATCGCCGCGCTGGCCACAACCGTGCCGATCGCTGCCACCGACCTGGCCGCCCTGGTGACCTTTGCCCGCGACAACGCGATTGACCTGGTCGTGCCCGGCCCGGAAGCCCCGCTGGTGACGGGGCTGACCGACGCGATGGCGGCCGCCGGCATTGCGTGCTGCGGCCCGTCCGCTGCGGCGGCGCAGTTGGAAGGCAGCAAGAGCTTTGCCAAGGAGGTGGCCGAGGCGGCCGGCATCCCCACGCCCCGCTGGGAACGGTTTACCGAGCTGGCCAGCGCGCGCGACTTCATCGCCCGCCGCGGCGGGCCCATCGTGGTGAAGGCGGACGGGTTGGCCGGCGGCAAAGGCGTGGTGGTGGCGCAAACCGAGGCTGAGGCCCAGGCCGCCGCCGAGCGCTGGCTGCAGGAGGGCCCCGTGGTGATCGAGGAATGCCTCACCGGCCCCGAAATCAGCCTGTTCGCCCTGTGCGACGGCACCGACGCCGTCCTGCTCGGCACGGCGCGCGACCACAAACGGGTGGGCGACGGCGACACCGGGCCCAACACCGGCGGCATGGGCGCCATTTCCCCCGCCCCCGGCTTTGACCCAGCGCCTGCCATGGACCTCATCATCCGCCCCACCCTCGCCGAAATGGCCCGGCGCGGCACCCCATTCCGCGGCGTGTTGTTCGCCGGGCTGATGCAGACGGCGGAGGGCGCCAGCCTGATCGAATACAACGTCCGCTTCGGCGACCCGGAGTGCCAGGCGCTGATGGCCCGGCTGCAAAGCGACCTGCTGCCCGCCTTGCTCGCCGCCTGCCAGGGCGAACTGGCCGCCTTCGACCTGCGCCTGCGCCCGGACGCCGCCTGCGCCGTGGTTATGGCTGCCCAAGGCTACCCGGACGCGCCGGAGGCGGGCGGGGTGATCGCGGGGCTAGACCGCGCGGCCGCCGTGCCGGGCGCGCTGGGGTTCCACGCCGGCACGGCGCTGCGCGGGGAGCAGGTGGTAGCGGCCGGCGGCCGGGTGCTGACGCGGGG
>CAXTNN010000510.1:0-2049 GCA_964245545.1 uncultured Acetobacteraceae bacterium
GGTGGTGCCCTCGCCGTGGCTGCGCAACGAACGGTAGAGCGCGGCACGGTCGGGCGAGTCGGTGAGCAGGGCGCCGCCGTCGCCGTAGCCGCCGAGGGGCTTGGAGGGGAAGAAGCTCACGGCTGTGACGTCTGCCTCGCGCCCCAGCTTGCGGCCGTGCAGGCTGGCGCCGAAGCTTTGGGCGCAGTCATCCAGGGTGAACAGGCCGGCCTCGGCTGCAACCCGGCGCAGCTCCGGCCAGGGTGCGGGCTGGCCGAACAGGTCCACCCCCACCAGGGCGCGGGGGCGCAGCCGGCCGGCGGCGCGCACGGCTTCGATGCGCCGGGCGAGATGCGCCGGGTCGATCTGGAAGGTGGCCGGGTCGACATCCACGAACACGGGGGTGGCGCCCAACACCAACGGGACCTCGGCGGTCGCGGTGTAGGTGAAGGCGGGGAGGAACACGGCGTCGCCCGGGCCGATGCCCTCGGCCATCATCGCGATCTGCAGCGCGTCGGTGCCGGAGCTGACGGCGACGCAGTGGGCGGCGCCGCAATAGGCCGCCAGCCGGCCCTCCAACTCGGTCACTTCCGGGCCGAGGATGAATTGGCAGTGCTCCAGCACCGCCTCCAGCCGGCGGCGCAGTTCGGGGGCGATGCGGGCCTGTTGGGCCTTGAGGTCGAGGAACGGGATCAAGCGGGGCTCCTTACTGGCAGCACGGGCTCGCCGCCGGGCGCTGGGTCAAACTCAGGCACGGTGCGGCGCAGCAGGGCGCGGGCGGCGGCGGCATCCCCGGCCCGGCACGCCCCCGCGATCTCGGCGATGGCCCGGCGTACCGCGCCCAGTTCGGCGGCGCGCGGGGTTGCCATCAGCAAGCCGGGGTGGCCCGTCGGCGCCGGCGGCTCCTCGCCGTGGAACAGCTCTTCGAACAGCTTCTCGCCGGGTCGCAGGCCGGTGAACTCGATCTTCACGTCGGCATCGGGGCGGAGGCCGGCCAGGCGGATCATCTGCCGGGCCAGTTCGACGATCTTCACCGGCTTGCCCATGTCCAGCACGAAGATGCCGCCCTCGGCCAGCGCGTCCGGCTCCTCCACCCCCACGGCGGTCGCCTGCAGCACCAGCGCCACCGCCTCGCGCACGGTCATGAAGTAGCGCTGCATGTCGGGGTGGGTGACGGTGAGTGGGCCGCCGCGGGCCAGTTGGCGGCGGAACAGCGGCACCACGCTGCCGGTGGAGCCCAGCACGTTGCCGAACCGCACGGTGACGCAGCGCATCCCCCCCGTGTCGCGCCCCTGGTCGTCCAGCGCCTGGCAGTACATCTCCGCCAGCCGCTTGCTGGCGCCCATCAGGCTGCTGGGGTTGACCGCCTTGTCGGTGGAGATCAGCACGGTGGCGAGCGCGCCCGCCGCCGCCGCCGCGTCCACCACCACGCGGGTGCCGGCGGCGTTGGTGAGCAGGCCCTCCACCGGGTTGGCCTCGACCATCGGGACGTGTTTCAGCGCGGCGGCGTGGAACACCAGCTCGGGCCGGGCGGCGGCGAAGGCGGCGCGGATGCGGGGCTCGTCCCGCACGTCGGCGATCACGGGGGCGCGCGGCACAGCGGGCGCCGATTCGCCCAATTCCAGGTCGATCTGCCACAGCGCGTATTCGCCATTGTCGAGCAGGGTGAGTTCGGCCGGGCCGAGAGCGGCGATCTGGCGGGCGAGTTCGGAGCCGATGGTGCCGCCCGCCCCCGTTACGGCCACGCGGCGCCCGGCCACCAGGCGCGCCATGGCGGCACGGTCCAGCCGGACCTGGGGGCGGTTCAGCAGGTCCTCCAGTGCCACGGGGCGCAGTTCGAGCGCCGCCGCCTCTTGCAGCTCGGTCGGGCGGGGCGCTTGGCGGACGGGGATGCCCTGCCGCTGCGCCTCCTCCAGCAGGTAGGCCAGGCGCGAGCCGGCGAGTCGCGGCTCCGTCACCACCAGCGCATCGGGCAATTGGCCGCGGTCGGACAGGCGGGCCAGCACGCGGCGCAGGTCCGACACGCCGCCCAGGATGGGGTGGCCCTGCATGCGGCGGCCGGTCTGGTGC
>CAXTNN010000511.1:0-2048 GCA_964245545.1 uncultured Acetobacteraceae bacterium
CCGCCGGGCCGCTTGCGTATAGACTATCAGCCATGGCCGACGCTCCCCTCCATCGCAGCACCGCCAGCCGCCATCGCCTTGGCCGGATGACATGACCGAGTGGGGCAGCGACGTGCCGCCGTATTTTTCGGTGCATGTGGCCGCGCCTGACCTCTCACCCTGGCTCGACGGCAACACCGGGGTGCGTGGCTTCACCACCTTTAATTCGGGCCGGGCCGGGCCGCATGTGGCCATCGTGGCGCTGGTGCACGGCAACGAACTGGCCGGCGCGGTGGTGCTGGACGCCATGTTGCGCCACGGCGTGCAGATCAGCCGCGGGCAGCTTACCCTGGGCTTTGCCAACCTCGAGGCGTTCACGCGCTTCGACCCGGTGCAGCCCACCCTGTCCCGCTTCGTGGACGAAGACCTGAACCGGGTTTGGGACCCGGCTTTGCTCGATGGGCCGCGGCGTTCGGTCGAGCTCGACCGAGCGCGTGACATGCGCCCGCTGATCGAGCAGGCCGACATGCTGCTTGACCTGCATTCGATGCTCTGGCCGTCGGACCCGCTGATCCTGAGCGGACCAAGCGACAAGGGCCGCGACCTGGCCGTGGGCATCGCCGTACCGCCGCTGGTGGTGGCGGATTACGGCCATGCCAGCGGCCCCCGCATGATCGACTACCCCTGCTTCACTGGCAACGGCCCGGCGGCGGCGGTGCTGGTGGAGGCGGGACAGCACTGGGAGGCGGACACCATCGCCACCACCCAGGCGGCGGTGGATGGGCTGCTCCGCCACGCCGGCATCCGGCCCGGCCTGGCGCCGCAGCACCGCGTCCGGGTGGCAGACGTGACCACAGCAATCACGGCGACCACGTCCGCCTTCAGCTTCATGCGGCCGTTCCGCGGCGGCGACGTGATGCCGCATCGCAATACTTTGATCGCGCTGGACGGCACGGCGGAAATCCGCACCCCGCACGATGATTGCATGCTGGTGATGCCCAGCCTGCGCGCCAGCCGCGGCCACACCGCCGTGCGCCTCGCCCGGTTTCGGAGCTGAGCCCGCTGGGCTAGGGTGCTGCACTGCCGAACAGGAGAGTGCGCCATGCCGCTGAGCGCCAGCCAGACCCCGCGAAAGCCGCTTCACACCCGCCGCATCGAGCTGCATGGCTACGAGCGGGAGGACGGGATGTTCGACGTCGAGGCCCACATGACCGACACCAAGGCCGAGCCTCTCCTCATGGAGGATCGGGGCACGATCGAGCCGGGGGAACCGTTGCACGGCATGGCCCTGCGCATGACGGTGGATCGCAGCATGACCATCGTCGCGTTCGAGGCGGTGACGGATTACAGCCCTTATTCGATCTGCCCGGACATCGCTCCGAACTATGCCAGCCTGGTCGGCCTGCCGATCCGCGCCGGGTTCCTGCGGGCGGCGGCGGAGCGGGTCGGCGGCGTGCACGGCTGCACCCACCTGCGCGAGCTGCTGCAGCCGATGGCGACAGTCGCCGTGCAGACGATGTATCGGCAGCGCAAGCAGCAGCAGGCACAGGGCAGCAAGCCGAAGATGCTCAACTCGTGCTACGCCTATCGCGAGGACGGCCCCATCGTGGCGCGGTCATGGCCGGACTTCTACACCGGCCCCCGCGAAGAGATCGCAGCGGAGAGCGGCCCCTGAAGCTTCCCGAACGATCTGACTACGTGATCGTGGGCGGCGGCAGCGCCGGCTGCATCCTCGCTGCTCGCCTGTCGCAGACGCCATCCAACCGCGTCACGCTGCTGGAAGCCGGACCGCCGGACCGGGACCCGTGGATCCACATCCCCGCCGGCTATGCTCGGCTGATGAAGTCCCGCAAGTTCGACTGGGGCTATGGCACCGAGCCGGAGCACGAACTGGGCGGGCGCAGCGTCGCCTGGCCGCGCGGCCGGGTGCTGGGCGGCTCGGGCTCGGTGAACGGGCTGGTGTTCCTGCGCGGTTCGCCGCACGACTACGATCGTTGGGCCCAGGCCGGCGCACGCGGCTGGGCTTGGGACGATGTGCTGCCGGTGTTCCGCGCGCTGGAGTGCTGGGA
>CAXTNN010000512.1:0-2041 GCA_964245545.1 uncultured Acetobacteraceae bacterium
GAACCACCTGGCGCTGGCGCTGTGCAACCTGACGCGGATGGAGAAGGGGGAGCACTGGCTGCAATACGCCCACATCACGCCCGCGGTGGGCCGCCTGCTGGAGGCGCTGGACCGCGAGCGGCTGGCGATTGCGGCGGCGTTCGGCGTGGCGGTGCGCACGCTGCACCAGCATTTCCGCCTGTCGTTCGCCGCGGAGGGGGACAACGTGGCCGAGCAGGCGGCGGCGCTCAGCCGCCGCGGCGCCGACGTGGCCGCACCCGCTTCGCTCGACACCCGCTACGTGCTGGAGGACGTGCCGTTCGGCTTGTGGCCGACCGTCTGCCTGGCGCGCCGGGCCGGCGTCGAGGCGCCGCTGCACGAGGCGGGGGTGGCGATGATGTCCGCGCTGTACGGCCGCGATTTCGCCGCGGAAAACGATATTCTGCCGCACGTGATGGACCTGCTGCCCCAGCCCCGCGCAGGCGGGTAAACCAAGCCCCGCGCCGGCGGGTAAAGCCAACCGTGGTATGCCGATTGCATCGCTCCCACCGTAGCCGCGGCAAGGAGGGGACGATGGACGAGCGCGATCTCAAGGGCATGATCGAGCGGGTTCGTCAGGGCCGGCTGTCCCGGCGCGGCTTTGTTGCGCGCATGGCGGCGGTGGGACTGACCGCGCCCATGGCGACCCAATTGCTGCTGCTGGGCGGGGTGAGCCCGGCGCGGGCCGCGGCCTCCGCCTACAAGCCGGCCAAGGCGGGCGGCGGCGGCACGCTGAAGCTGCTGTGGTGGCAGGGGCCGACCTTGCTCAACCCGCACTTTGCCGTCGGCACCAAGGACCAGGACGGGTCGCGCCTGTTCTACGAGCCGCTGGCCTCCTGGGACTCGCAGGGCAACCTGCAGCCGATCCTCGCCGCCGCCATCCCCACCCGCGACAATGGCGGCCTGGCCGCCGACGGCCGGTCCGTCACCTGGACCATCAAGCCCGGGGTGAAGTGGCACGACGGCGAGCCGCTCACCGCCGACGACCTGGTGTTCAACTGGCAATACGCGCGCGACCCGGCCACTGCGGCCACCACCAGCGGCAGCTACATCGACATCACCGTGGAGAAGGTGGACGACCACACGATTCGCGTGCTGTTCGCCAAGCCGACGCCGTTCTGGGCCGACGCCTTCGTCAGCATCACGGGCATGATCATCCCCAAGCACTTGTTCGAAGCCTATAGCGGCAGCAAGTCGCGCAGCGCGCCCACCAACCTGCAGCCGGTCGGCACCGGGCCATACCTGTTCAAGGACTTCCGGCCCGGCGACCTGGTGACGGGCGTCATCAACCCGAACTATCACCTGCCCAACCGGCCCTATTTCGATGCGGTCGAAATGAAGGGCGGCGGAGATGCCGCCTCGGCCGCGCGGGCAGTGCTGCAGACCGGCGAGTATGATCTCGCATGGAACCTCCAGGTGGAGGACGACCTGCTGAAAAAGCTCGAAGCCGGTGGCAAGGGCGCCGTTGTCACCGCGCCCAGCACCAACATCGAGCACATCCAGCTCAACAGCACCGATCCGAACGTCGAGGTGGACGGCGAGCGCTCCAGCCTCAAGACGGTGCACCCGACCTTCAGCGACCCGGCCGTCCGCAAGGCGATCTCGCTGCTGGTCGACCGCGATTCGGTGCAGAAATACATCTATGGCCGCGGCGGCATGGCGACGGTGAACTACGTCACCAACCCGGCCCAGTTCATCTCCCACAACACCCATTACGAGTTCAACATCGAGAAGGCCATTGCCGTGCTGGACGCGGCGGGATGGAAGCCAGGTGCTGACGGAATCCGCACCAAAGACGGCAAGGTGCTGAAATACCTGTTCCAAACCTCGATCAACCAGCCGCGCCAGCAAACCCAGCAGATCGTCAAGCAGGCGTTCAAGAAGGCGGGCATCGAGGTGGAGCTGAAATCGGTCACGGCTTCGGTGTTCTTTTCCTCCGACGAGGCCAATCCCGTGTTTTTTTTTAATTTTTAGGCGTACATGGAGATGTACACGACGGATGCGGGCCGGCCTGATCCAGGAC
>CAXTNN010000513.1:0-2032 GCA_964245545.1 uncultured Acetobacteraceae bacterium
CGTCTCTTCCTACCAATTGCCGTTCGTGGAGCACGTGCTGCGCGCGCTCAAGCCCGGCGGCCGCGCCGCGGTGGTGGTGCCGGACAACGTGCTGTTCGACGACGGCCGCGGCAAGGCGCTGCGCCAGCGGCTGATGAGCTGGTGCGACCTGCACACCGTGCTGCGCCTGCCCACCGGCATCTTCTACGCCCAAGGTGTGAAGACCAACGTGCTGTTCTTCACCCGCTCGCTGGAGGAAGCCCCGGCGGCCGACGCGACCGCTTCGGTGTGGGTGTATGACATGCGCGCCGGCGCCCCCGCCTACGGCAAGACCAACCCGCTGCGCGCCGCCGACTTCGCCGCCTTCGTGACCGCCTACGGCCCCGACCCAAACGGCCGCGCCCCCCGCACCGACGAGGGCGAAACGGGCCGCTTCCGCCGCTTCTCCCGCGCCGAGATCGCCGCCCGCGGCGACAACCTGGACATCACCTGGCTCCGCGACACCAGTGCCGACGCCGAGGACGGGCTGGAGACGCCGGAGGAGATCGCGGCCGCGATCGAGGGGCATCTGAAGGCGGCGTTGGAGGAGATCGGGGCGCTGCTGGAGGAGTTAGGAGACGGGACGGGCGAGCCGGTGCTTGCGGAGGCGGCGGAGTGACGCTGCCGCGTGGGTGGGCAATCGCTCGTGTCGATGAGTTATCAGGCTTAGGCGGGCTCGTCACCGACGGCGACTGGGTCGAGAGCAAAGATCAGGATCTAAGTGGACACGTCCGCCTCACCCAACTGGCGGATGTCGGTGACGGTGAGTTTCGCGATCGCTCCGCACGATTTATGACACTTGAGGCGACCCGGCGTCTCGGATGCACATACTTGCAACCCAATGACGTTCTCATCGCGCGAATGCCAGACCCAATTGGCCGAGCCTGCATTTTTCCAGGTTTGAGCCAGCCTGCAGTCACGGCTGTGGATGTGATGATCTGGCGAACCGATGGTGAGTTGGCGGGCAGCGATTGGTTCGCGAAGTGGGTCAACAGCCCGGCTGTGCGAACTGAGATGAGCGAGGGCGCTGGTGGCACGACCCGCCAACGCATCGCGGGTGGCCGAGTAAAGGAGCTGACGCTTCCAGTACCGCCAAGAGCCGAACAACGCCGCATTGTCGCGAAGCTGGACGCGCTGACCGCCCGCATCGCCCGCGCACGGGCCGAGTTGGACCTCGCTGCCAAACTAGCCGATCGAGTTCGTCAAGCCGTGTTGCTCTCGATATTCGGCGAACAACCTCAAAGCGGATGGGAAACATTGGGCTCGCTCATCGAGAGCGTAGAGGCAGGCAAAAACATACAGTGTTTGGAACGGCCCCCGAGCGCGAACGAGTTGGGTATTGTTAAGGTGAGTGCTGTAAGCTCAGGGGTGTTCCGTCCCGAACAATCTAAGACACTACCCCACTCATATTTGCCGCCGGCTTCCCACCGCATTGTTGCAGGTGACCTACTGCTTGCTCGCGCAAGCGGCTCTGTGAGTCTCGTTGGACGCGCGGCCACGGTGCCATGTGACACTCAGAACCTCCACATCAGCGACAAGGTGCTAAGACTAAGAATAAAAGACGGCTTTCAACATTGGGTTTCCTGGTTTCTGAAGTCACCCGCCGCGCGCGCGCAAATAGTGGCTGCTGCTACAGGCATCACCATGCATAACATCACGCAAGCAGCCCTCAAGGAACTTCGAATACCTGTAATGGAAGCGTCCGACCGTCTCAGATCGCTTGACCTGCTGCGTGCCACCTTCACCCGCGCCGACCGCCTCGAAGCCGAGGCTGCCCGCGCCCGTGCCCTGCTCGACCGGCTCGAAGCCGCCATCCTCGCCCGTGCCTTCCGCGGCGAGCTCGTGCCGCAGGATCCGGACGACGAGCCCGCCAGCGTCCTGCTCGAGCGCATCCGCGCCCGCCGCGCCGCCGCCCCCAAAGCCAAACGCGGCCGCCGCACCGCCGCCGCGGACTGAGCAGCTAGAGCGTTTTCACTTGGTTTGTCCGTATCCTGAGTTTGCGAGGTAGTTGCTG
>CAXTNN010000514.1:0-2028 GCA_964245545.1 uncultured Acetobacteraceae bacterium
CATCACGGCGGCCCGGTGGGCGTGGAGACCCTGGCCGCGGCGCTGGCCGAGGCGCGCGACACGCTGGAGGACGTGGTGGAGCCGTACCTGATCCAGGAGGGGCTGGTCCTGCGCACCAGCCGCGGGCGCATGCTGGGGGAGCCCGGCTGGCGCCATCTCGGCCTGCCGACCCCCGCCCGCCCAGCGCCGCTGCTGGACCTGCTCGGCGAACAATGATCGTGCACCGCCATGATATCCGCGTGTATTTTGAGGACACCGACGCCGGCGGGGTGGTCTATCACGCCCGCTATCTCGGCTTCGCCGAACGCGCCCGCAGCGAGGCCTTGCGCGAGGCCGGGGTGCCGCATAGCGACCTTGTTCGTAACGAAGGGCTAATCTTCGTGGTGCGGCGACTTAAAATAGATTATCTGCGCCCCGCGCGGTTGGACGACATCCTCACCGTCGCCACCGAGCCGACCCATTTGGGCGCCGCCACCGCCACAATGCGGCAGGAGTTTTCGGCGGCTGGGATGGAGGTGGCGCGGTTGGACGTGGAACTGGCCTGCGTGCGCGTGGCGGATGGCCGCCCTGCGCGGATCCCGTCGCGCTGGCGCGTGGCGTTTGAAGCTGCGCGGTCGCGCGGGTAGGGGAGGGTTCGCAGTGGATCAGACGGCAAGCGCTGCGGCGGCGGCAACGGGCGACCTGTCGATCCTGTCGCTGTTCTGGCAGGCGGACATCGTCGTGAAGGTCGTCATGCTCCTGCTGCTGCTGGCCAGCGTGTGGGTGTGGGCGATCATTTTCGAGAAGGTGATCGCCCTTCGCCGGGTCAACCGGCAGGCCGATGGTTTTGAGGACCGGTTCTGGTCCGGCGGTAGCCTGGAAGAGCTGTTTGAAAGCGAGGGCGTCAAGCCGGCCCACCCCGTGGCTGCCGTGTTCGGCGCCGCCATGGGGGAATGGCGCCGCTCCGCCCGGGTGGCCGGGGTCGACATGTCCCGCGGCGGCGTGCGGGACCGGGTGGACCGGGCAATGACGGTCACCGTCGGGCGCGAGATGGAGCGGATGGAGCGCTGGATGGTGTTTCTCGCCTCCGTCGGCTCCACTGCGCCGTTTATCGGGCTGTTCGGCACCGTTTGGGGCATCATCCACTCCTTCTCGGCCATCGCGGCCAACAAGAACACCAGCCTGGCCGTGGTGGCGCCCGGCATCGCCGAGGCCTTGTTCGCCACCGCCATCGGGCTGGTTGCCGCCATTCCCGCCGTGCTGGCCTACAACAAAATCAGCACCGACCTGTCGCGCTTTGCCGCCCGGCTGGAAGGCTTCGGCACCGAGTTCGGCGCCATCCTCTCCCGCCAGTCCGAGGAGCGGGCCTAAAGCATGACCACTTCAACTTCATTTACCGGCCATGCTTTAGCTGTTGTTTGGGCGGCTGTTTCACGGATCAGGTTGGCTCAACCTGATCCGATCAGGCGCTAACCCATGGCCGTGCAACTTGGCGGCAACCGCCGCGGCCGCTATCGCCCGATGGCCGAGATCAACGTCACGCCGCTGGTGGACGTGATGCTGGTGCTGCTGGTGATCTTCATGATCACGGCGCCCCTGCTGACATCCAGCGTGAACGTGGACCTGCCCAAGGCCAGCGCCACGCCGCTCACCCCGGAAAAAGACCCGATCACGGTGAGCGTCGCGTCGGACAGCAAGGTTTATCTCGCCAATGACGGCATGGACCTGTCCGATCTGGTGGCCAAGCTGCAGGCGGAGGCGCCGGCCGATGCGGACCGCCGCATCTACGTCCGCGGGGACAAGAACGTGCCCTACGGCCGCATGATCGAGGTAATGAGCACGATCAAGCAGGGTGGCTTCAACAAGGTGGCGTTGCTGGTGGAGCAAACCGGCGGCGGCAGCGGCGCCGCGCCCTCCGTGCCCGGCACGCCCGCCGCGGCCTCCGGCCCCGGGATTGCGGCACCTTCGCTGGCGCCATTGCCAACCACGGCCGTCCCCAGCGTGCCCACGCAGTCTCCCCGCCGGAAATAGGGCCGGGAGCTTGGGTGG
>CAXTNN010000515.1:0-2025 GCA_964245545.1 uncultured Acetobacteraceae bacterium
AGGCGGGGCAGGACAACCCCTCGGAGGCCGTGCTGCGGCTGGTGCGCCAGCAGGTGCTGGCCCGCGCGCCCGCCAGCGAGCCAGGCCGCCGCGCCACGTTGGAATGCGACCTCCATCCCACCATGCCGGGATTGACCGAGGCCGCCGACCGCCTCGCCCGGGCCTTGGCGCGCGTTGCCACGCCGCTGCAAACCCTGGTGGCCCGCCTTGCCGCCCGGTTGGAGGACGAGGCCGACGAGCTCGATTCCGCCACACGCGGCCGCATCGAGGCCGCGGTGCGGGTGCTGAAGCATCGCGCGGTCGAGAAGCTGCTGGCCTGGCAGACCATGCTGTCCGACTTCGCCGACCCGCCGGCCGACCCCGGCGACCGGCCCGCCTTCGTCTACTTGCTGCAGCTCGACCGGCGCGAGGCGGGGGATCGCGATGCCGGCATCCATCGCCATTGGCTCGACCCGACGGTGCCGTTCGCCGGCCTGCTGGCCTCCTCCGCGCACGGCCTGCTCATCACCAGTGCCACCTTGCGCGACGATGTGGAGGGGGAGCCGGATGCAGCCTGGCACGCCGCCGAGGCGCGGGTGGGCGCGCCGCATCTGCCGTCTCCCGCCATCCGCGCCGCCGTGGCCAGCCCGTTCGACTACCGCGAGCAGACCCGCGCCTTCGTGGTGACGGATGTGGCGGCCGACATCCCCGCCCTGGCCGCCGCGTTCCGCACCCTGTTCCTGGCGGCCGGCGGTGGCGGGCTGGGCCTGTTCACCGCCATTTCACGGCTGCAGGCGGTGCACGCCCGCATTGCCCCCACGCTGGAAGCCGCCGGCATCGGGCTGCTCGCCCAGCATGTCGACGCCATGGACAATGCCACTCTGGTGGACGTGTTCCGCACCGAGGTGGATTCCTGCTTGCTCGGCACCGACGCCATGCGGGACGGGGTGGACGTGCCCGGCCGCGCCCTGCGCCTAGTGGTGTTCGAGCGGGTGCCCTGGCCCCGCCCCGACATCCTGCACCGCGAGCGCCGCATACACCTCTCGGGCGGCGATCCCCGCGCTTATGACGACGCCATCGCCCGCTTGCGGCTGCGCCAGGCATTCGGCCGCCTGATCCGCACCGGCAGCGACCGCGGCGTGTTCGTGCTGCTCGACCGCCGCGCCCCCGGGCGGTTGCTTTCCGCCCTGCCTGCCGGGGTGGAGGCCCAGCGGCTGGGCCTAGCCGCGGCGGCCGAGCAGACCCGCGCCTTCCTCCGTGTGCCGGAGGTGTGTGGGGGGCAGCCCTTGATCTCCGCCCCGCCATCCCGCACGGTCCCGCCCGAAAGCGGAGGGGAGTGATGCTGGCACGAAACGGACTGGACCCGCAGGAGGCTTTGGTCTGCACCATGGTGCTGGTGGCGGCCACCGATGGCGGGATCACCGACCGTGAGATCGGCGTCATGTCGGGCTTGGTGCAGACGCTGCCCGCCTTCAACGGGTTCTCGAGCGAGCAGTTGGATGCCGCCACCGAAGCCGCCATCAACCTCTTGCGCGAGGATGACGGGCTGAACCATGCCGGCCGCATCATCCGCGAGGCGCTGCCGGCCCGCCTGCGCGAGACTGCCTATGCGCTGGCCTGCGAAGTGGTGGCGGGGGACGGGTTTGCCTCGCAGTCCACCTTGCAAATGTTGGAGTTCGTGCTGGGCGAGCTGCATCTCGACCCCCTGGTGGCCAGTGCGATCGAGCGCGGCGCCCGTGCGCGGTACCGCCGGGTCGAGGACTAGGCGGGGGGGAGGAGGGAACACCCGGCCTCTTCATCGCGTTGGCGACATCAATTGAGGAGGTTTCATGAGCGATCAGATCCGCAAGGAGGGCCCCGTGCTGCCGGAGACGGTGCAGGAGGTCCAAGGCATCTTCCCGAGTGACGCCGCACTGCAGGATGCGATTGCCAAGCTGACCTTGGCCGGGTTCGACCGGGCCGAGTTCAGCCTGCCCACGACGAACCCGGCGCCGGGCCAGGCCACCCCGAACCAGGGTGCGTCCGACCCCAACACCGAAACCGACA
>CAXTNN010000516.1:0-2024 GCA_964245545.1 uncultured Acetobacteraceae bacterium
GTGCTGAATTGGCCGAACAGCCCGACCAGCACGGTGAAGGCGCAGCAGGCCGCCACCGAGACGGCGACCGTGGCCGCGCTGCGCAGCCCGGGCGGCAACGCCACCGTGCGGGAGGCGGCGACCGGGGGATGGGCGGCGTCCATTGCCGTCATGCCATCATGGTCCAAGCCATCACGGTCACGCCCGGGCGGCCGACAGCCGCTCCCCGAGCAAGCCGCGCGGCCGGAAGATCAGCACCATCACCAGCATCGTGTAGGCGATCCCGTCCCGCAATTGGTAGGGCGAGGCGACTCCCAACCCTTCCAGGAACGCCGCCGGGCCGAGGCTCTCCACCAGCCCCAGCGCGTAGCCGCCCAGCATCGCGCCCGGGATGTTGCCGATTCCGCCCAGCACGGCGGCGCCGAAGCCTTTGACGCCAAGGAAGAACCCCATGAAGAATGAGACCTGCTTGAACACCAGGCCATAGAGCAGCCCGGCGATTCCCGCGAGCGACCCGCCGAGCGCGAAGGTGAACACGACCACGCGGTCCACGTTGATGCCCATCAGCGTGGCTGCGTCCTGGTCCTCGGCCACGGCGCGCATGGCCGTGCCGATCTTGGTGCGCATCACGATCAGCGTCAGCACCACCATGGTCAGCACGGCGGCGACGACCACCACGATCTGCGCCCTGGGCACGGGGAAGCCGGCGACCCGCACGATGCCGTCCACCGACGGCATGGACGGAAACGCCTTGTTCTGCGCGCCGAACATGCCGCGGGCCGAGTATTCCAGCACGAAAGACAGCCCGAGCGTGCTGATGAGCGGCGCCAGCGAGCGGCCGCGGCGGAACGGGCGGTAGCCGACCCGTTCCACCAGCACCGCCAGGCCGGCGGAGACGGCGATGCACACGGCGGCGGCGATGGCGAAGCTCAGCGCCGGGTCCGGCTTCAGCATGCCGGCCCGGTTGCAGGCGAGCAGCGCAAAGCAGGCGGCGTAGCTGCCCCACATGAACACGTCGCCATGGGCGAAATTCACCATGCGCAGGATGCCGTAGACCATGGTGTAGCCAAGCGCGATCAGCGCGTAGATCGCCCCGATGGTCAGCCCGAAGGCGAGAAAGGAGAACCACTCCTCGCGGTTATAGCGGGGGTGCAGCAATCCGGCGACGAAGCCGGTGCCGACCACCGCGACCACGACGAAGCGGAGCAGGAGCAGGAACCAATCGACCCCGGTTGCCCGCCGTGCCCAATCCCGCAGCCGGGCCACCTGCACGGTGCCGGCTCCGCCTGCTATGGGAACACCTTCTTCGGATTGGTGCCGAGCTTGAAGGTGCTAGGATCGCCGCTGACGTATTGGAACACGGCGAAGTTCGACGACCCGCAATCGCCGTTTTCATCGCAGGTCAGGTGTCCGGTGATGCCGTCCAGGTCCTTGGTTTGCATCAGCGCGTCCCGCAGCGCCTTGCGGCCGATGAAGGTGTCGCCGGCGGCGTCGGTCTTTGCCACCTTTTCCACCGCCGTCATCATCGCCAAGGCCGCATCGTAGCCGTTGGCGTGGAAACCGCCGATTGGGTCCTCGCCGAACTTTGCCTTATATTTAGCCACGAACTCGCCATAGCGCGGGCTCATCAGCTTAGGATCGTTGTCGATGCCGGTCAGCCGGTAGCCGATTGCGGCATCCCCCGCCGCGTCCAGGAAGGCGGGGGCGAGCACGGCGTCGGTGCCCAGCACGGGCGTGTTGGCCAGTTCTGGAATCTCCTTGATTTGGCGCACCAGGTAAGCGGAGGCGCCGACGAAGATGGGCGCGAACAGCAGCTCGGGCTTGGCCGTGCCGATCCGGGTCAGCACCGGGCGCAAGTCGGTGTCGTCGGGGGAGATCGCCTCTGCCGCCACGATCGTGCCGCCAGCGGCCTTGAACTGCTTGGCGAAGGCGTTGACCAGCTCTTCGGCGTAGAGGCTGCCATCATGCACAGTGGCCGCTTTGGCCACGTGGATGCTCTGCACGCACCGCACCGCGGCGGCGGCGGCGTTGATGTCGTTCTAAAC
>CAXTNN010000517.1:0-2021 GCA_964245545.1 uncultured Acetobacteraceae bacterium
GGCCGGCGCGGTGCAACCACCTGCTGATGCTGGGCGCGGCGGCGGCGTTGTGCGGCCTGCTGCTGGGCTACCGCGACCTGCAGCCGCTGCAGCTTTGGCATTATTACCTCTACCACTACTTCAAGTGGGCGTTGCCGATCCTGGGCCTGTATGCGGTCTTGCTGGTGGGTTTGCTGCTGGGGCGGCGCTGGCGGGTGGCGGTTCCGGCGGCGGTGATCGCGGTGGTGGGGCTGTTCGCCTGGGTGCCCGAATGGCAGCCCGTGCCTGGCCCGGCGGGCAAAGCCATCCGCCTTGGCGACCGTGAGATCAGGCTGCCGGGCGGGCTGCCGTCGGTTTGGGACGCGGTGCTGGTGCCGGCGCAAGGGAGCTTCGAGGCGATCTACTTCGGCGACCACCACGCCGTGGCGGGAGGGCACGACATCCCACTGCTTTACGACTTCCGCGCCTATCCGCGCCCGGGCGGCCTGCTGTTGTCCGCGGTCCGCCCGCTGCCGGCGGAGGACAGCACCGTGACGTTCGACCCGCGCGTCACGCTGGACCCGTATTGGCCGATCGTGGTCGCGCGCGAGCGGTTGGCGTTTGGCCTGCCCTGCTCGGTCGCGTCCTGGCGGCGCTTGTGCCATCCCGCGTCGCTGGTGCCGGGGGCGGTGCTGCCGTTGGGGCACCTGGTCGAGTCGGGGAGCGAGCTGGCGCGCTACCTGGGCCCTGGCTGGTCCGGGGCCGAGGAGACCGGGTTTTGGGCGAAGGGGCCGGATGCCGAGCTGAGCTTCCGCTTGCCCGATCTGGGGGGGCGCGAGGCCACGGTGGAACTCACCGGCTACGGCTTTTCCGGGCCGTTCGGGACCGCCTGGGTCACGGTGGTGGCCAATGGCGTGCAGGTCGCTGCCCATCGCCTGCCGGCGACACTGCAGACGCTGCGGGTGGCGTTGCCGGCGGCGCTGCTTGGAGCGGCGGACGACATGGCGCTGCGCCTCCACATCACGCGGCCGCAGGCGCCGGCTGGTGCGGAGATGGCGCTGCCGGGCCTGTCGCTGCAATCCATCCGGGTGACGGCGGCCACTCCGCACTGACGTTGTGGGCGCAATTTGGAGAGACAACGCCGAGAAGGCATGTTAACGCCCAAGTCACGGTGGCTTGAGGAGGAATGCCGTGAAACGTTCCGGATTGCGCGCTCGGCTGGTGGTGACGGCTGCGGCCATTGCGGCTTTCACCGTGCCGGCGCTGATGCCGCAGCCGGCGGCGGCATACTGGGTCCGCCGCCATTGGTATGTGCACCGTTGCTGCTATGGCCCACCGGTGGTGTTGGTGCCGGCGCCCGTGGTGGTGGTGCAGCGCCCGATCTGGATCCTGCCGCACTGGGACGGACCTTACTATGTGCCGGGCCACTGGCGCTAGTGCGGATTCGGCCTGGCTGTAACCGGCCACAACCGCTGCACCCCTTCGTTTTGGCCAGCCACTTTGCCGCATGACTGAGTCAGTCATGGCGGATCTGCGCTAGCCCAGCCCGGCCCGCATCAGTTCGGCGCCGCCGCGGCGGAGCCAGGCGGAGCAGGCGGTGCGGTCGGGGGCGAAGGTTTCGACCAGGCGCCAGAAGTGCGGGCCGTGGTTCATGTGGCGCAGATGGGCCAGCTCGTGCACCACGACGTAATGCTGCACCGCCTTCGGGGCCATCACCAGGCGCCAGTTGAACATCACCGTGCCGTCGGGCGAGCAACTGCCCCAGCGGCTGCGGGTGTCGCGGATGGCGATGCGGGCGGGGCGCAGCTTCATCTCCCCGCAGGTCACTTCGACCAGCGCGCCCAGCCGGCGCCCGGCTTCGGCGCGCAGCAGGTCGGTGACCCGGCGGGGCAGGAAAGCGGCCTCCCCGGCGACGTGGATCTCGCCGCCCGCGAACCAGGCGCCACCGATCCCGGCCGGCTGGTGGCGGATGCGCACGGGCTTGCCGTCCAGCGGGATGCGGGCGCCGTCGGCGAAGGGCAGGGCCGGGGTGGCGCTGGCGAGCATCGCCCCGGGCACCGTGC
>CAXTNN010000518.1:0-2006 GCA_964245545.1 uncultured Acetobacteraceae bacterium
CGTCTGGGCGGCCAGCCGGGAAGCGCCGCCTTGGCCCCTTCCGGGAACAGGGCGGCCAGGGTGGGCAGGCCGTCCTCGTGCAGCTTGCGGAAGCGGACGCGCTGGCCGAGGCCGCCGCGGAACTGGCCAGCGCCGCCGGTGTCGGGCAGGAACGCTTTCTCCTCCACCAGCACGGGAACCCGCGCCTCGAACACCTCGATCGCGGTGTTGGCGGCCGAGGTGGGATAGAGCAGGCCGGACTTGCCGTCCCCCCGCGCACTGGC
Organism: uncultured Acetobacteraceae bacterium; assembly: GCA_964245545.1. Taxonomy (GTDB): domain Bacteria; phylum Pseudomonadota; class Alphaproteobacteria; order Acetobacterales; family Acetobacteraceae; genus LMUY01. The sequence goes on from CAXTNN010000518.1 coordinate 264, forward strand.
GCCCTGGCCGCCGCCCATGAACAGGTGGTCGGCATAGAGCGCGCCCGCGCTGTCCTGCCCGGACACCATTACCGCCACGGGCAGCCCGGTCGGCGACTGCACCGCGCCCGGTGCGGCGGCGGCCAGGGCGCGGAACACGGCGGGGGCGAGATACCAGCCGGTGCGCACCCGGGCGGCCACGGCGGCGGGGCGGGTGCAGTTCACGATCGAGCCCTCGGGCGCGGTGACGGTGAACGGCCGGTAATCGCCGGCATTGCCGCGCACCTCGGGCGTCAACATGCATTTCAGCGGGTAGGTGGCGTGCGCGGCGGTGTAGTTCATGGTGGAGTTCACCCCACCCTGCGCCAGTTGCGGCGGCGCCCCGGTGAAGTCGATGGCGATCGTGTCGCCCGCCACCGTCAGCGCCAGCGGCAAGGTGAGCGTGGCGTCGACCGGGCTGAACTCGACCTGGCTGGTGTAGGTGCCGTCCGGCAGGGCGCGGATAGCGGCGCGCATCGCGGCCTCGGACCGGTCCTGCACGATGGCGGCCAAGGCGGCGAGATCGGCCAGGCCGTACTCGTCCATGAACGCCAGCAGCCGCTGCGCGCCGATGCGGTTGGCGGACATGAAGGCCTGCACGTCGCCCACCACCTGTGCCGGGTTGCGCACGTTTTCGGCCAGCAGGGTGAACAGGTCGGCGTTGTCCACCCCGGCGCGCGCCAGCTTCATGGGCGGGATCTGGAAGCCCTCGTCGAAGATCTCGCGCGCGCGCAGGCTGTCGCGGGTGCCGCCGATATCGGCCACGTGGCCCACCGTGCCCACCAGCGCCACCACCCGGCCGCCCCGGAACACGGGGCTGACGATGGCGATGTCGTACAAGTGCCCGGCGCAGAGCCACGGGTCGTTGGTGACCAGCATGTCCCCAGGCTGCAGCGTGTCGGCGGGGAAGCGGGCGAGCAGCGCCTTCACCGCGCGCGGCAAGGTGAGGTTGAACACGGGCATGGCGCGGGGGGAGTGGGCCAGGGTCTCGCCCGCCGGGTCCAGCAGCTCGCAGGCAAAGTCCTGCGACTCGGCGATGATGAGGGAGAAGGCGGTGCGGATGATGGTGATCCACATCTCGTCCACCACGGTGGTGAGCCGGCTCCACATGATCTCGAGCGCGATCGGATCGGCCTCGATGGCGGCGCGGGCTTCGGCGGGCGTCATGCCGGGCTGCACCAGCGCCCCCGTGCTGGCGGTGCCGATGCGGATGCGCAGGTTGCCGGCGGCGTCCACCGTCAAGCTATCGCCCGGGGCGATGACGGCCGTGGCCTCGCGCTCCTCGATGATGGCGGGGCCGTTGATCTCGACCCCCTCGGGCAGGGCATAGCGGTCGTAGACGGCGGCGGGGAGGAAGCCGTCGCCGAACCAGGCCTGGCGGTCGCCCTTGTGCGCGCCAGCCGCGGCGGCGGGGCTGTTTTCCAGCGCCACGTGCGGCGTGGCGCCGGTGGCGGTGACGCGCAGGTTGACGATCTGCACCTGCGCCCCGGCTTGCCCCGCGGCGTAGCGCGCGGTGTAGGCGGCTTCGAACGCGGCGAGGACGGCGGGGAGGCTCTCGGCCGCCAGCGGTGCGGCGGGCAGGGGCACGTTGATCTCGTGCATCTGCCCCGTCAGCCGCATGTCGGCCGAGCGTTCCACCGTTGCGGGCGGGAGTGGCAGCAGCTCTTGCCGGGCCTCGTCCGCCATGGCTTGCAGCACGGCTTCGGCGGCACCGGAGTCCAAGCC
>CAXTNN010000519.1:0-2002 GCA_964245545.1 uncultured Acetobacteraceae bacterium
GGCCAGCGTGGCCCTGCCCACGCCGACGCTGGACCTGCTGGACCCGGCGCGCTGGGCCGAGTTTGCCATCGTTAGTGCCGTGACCGCCGGAGGGACGCTGGCGGTGACCAAGGCGCCCGGCGGCAAATGCGCCCGCTGTTGGCGCGTGCTGCCCGAGGTAGGGGCGGTGGCGGAGCATCCAGAGCTGTGCCTGCGCTGCGCCGATGCGGTGACGAGCGGCCTGGTCGGGCAGCCCGCGCTGACGCCGGCATGAGCCCCGGACCCATGAGCCCGGGGCAAGCGCGCCGCACCCGCGCCGGCTTGGCGGCGGGCCTGGTGGTGCTGGCGGCCGATCAGGCCAGCAAGTGGTGGATCTTGCAGGCGCTGCACTTGCCGCAGCGCCACCGGGTCGACCTGTTGCCGGTGCTGAGCTTCACCTGGGTGGAAAACACCGGCGTCACCTTCGGCATGTTCCAGGCCGTCGGCGGGTGGGGACCGGCGCTGCTGGCGGCGGTGGCGTTCGCCATTGTGGCCGGTCTGGTGCTCTGGTTGCGCCGGGCGGAAACCCTGCTGGTGGCGCTGTCGCTGGGGGCGATCGCGGGCGGCGCCGTGGGCAATGTGGCCGACCGGCTGCGCTTCGGCTGGGTGGAGGACTTCATCCATTTCCATGTCGGCACCTGGAGCTGGTACGTGTTCAACGTCGCCGACGCGGCCATCGTTTGCGGCGTTGCGGCATTGGTGCTGGACGGGCTGCGTCCGCGCGGCCGGCGCTCACAGGATGATGAGGAACGGCTTGCAGGGCGCGGCACGGCGGAGCTATGAGCAACCTATGAGAGACCTGCACCGACCGGCCCGGTGGCTCCTGATCGCCAGCCTGCTGCCGCTGGCAGCTTGCGGCGACGATCTGTCGCGCACTATCGGGCTGACCCGGGATGCGCCCGACGAGTTTACCGTCACCACCCGCGCGCCGCTGTCGATGCCGCCGGACTACTCGCTGCGTCCGCCGCGGCCGGGGGCGTCGCGGCCGCAGGAGTTGTCGGAGCGGGCGCAGGCCGAGGCGACGCTGTCCCCCACCACCGATCTGGGCAGCCAGGCTCCGGCCATGTCCGCTGGGCAGCAAGCCTTGATCAGTTCGTCCGGGCCGTCGGCGCCGCGCGACATCCGCGCCCAGGTGGACGCCGATGCCCAGCTCGACCAGCCGGGCCAGTCCTTCACCGACCGGCTGATGTTCTGGAAGCCGGCGCCGCAGGCCGGCACCGCCGTCGATCCGCAACGCGAGGCCCGCCGGCTGCGGCAGAATGCCGCCCTGGGCGAGACGGTGACCACGGGCGACACGCCGATTATTCAGCAGCACAGCAAAGGGTTCCTCGACTCGCTGTTCTAGCGCACGGTTAGGGCCTGGAACCGATCTCGATGCCCTTTCACCGCTGTCCCCGCCTGCTCAGCGTGCTGGTCCTCGCCACCGTGGCCCTTGGCGCGGCGGCGCCTACTCCGGTCGAAGCTCCGGCATGGCTGGGCGGCCTGGTGGGCCGCTACCTGGGCCGGGTGCGCAATGCCGGCCGGATGGAGTGCGGGCGCACCGAGCTGCGGCTGCAAGATGGACAGTTGGTGGGCCATTACTGGATTGATGCCGATCCGCCATTCGAAGGCGAGCTGACCCAGTTCGTGCCCGAGTCTGGTTCCGCCACTCCCGGGGCGCATGCCGGCACCTTCACCTGGACCGACCGCTATGGCACCGGGCGTGAATACCTCGCTTTCACCGCCGACGGCAGCGGCTTTCGCGGCTTCTGGGGCGGTGAGGCACCGTCGGTCAGCAACCCGGTCTGGGCGGTGCGCAGCCAATCGCCGTGCGAGGCGCAGGTCTCGGATGCCATCCCCGCCGCCCAGCGCCGGCACCATGTCTGACGTACAGCGCCTGGCGCCCGGCGCCGCGGCGATCCGGCGGCTGCCGGACGCGCTGGTGGACCGGATCGCCGCCGGCGAGGTGATCGAGCGGCCGGCGGCAGTGGCCAAGGAGCTGGTG